>NZ_CBFFRI010000009.1:0-296028 GCF_965644235.1 Sphingobacterium sp. LRF_L2
TAGCATCTGCCCTTATTCCGGCTCTCTTCCATAGCCTTCAGAAGATCCTCTTCGAAGTAAACATCCGTCCCGTTCAAACGCATGGGATTGAGCAATCCCGAGCGGACATTCCGCTTATAGGTGCTTTCGCTCATACCCAATTTGTCAATCACTTCCTGTTTCGTCCATAGCTTTCTATCTTCCAGAGGCAAGAGTCTCCTTTCATAAGACGGCTTATTATCCTCCAGCGAATTGAAGATCTTATCCAGTACAATTAAAATATTCTGCATCCATATTTTCATAGCATAAATTGGTTTGTATAGTCAGAAAACAAGCACTTCACATAGGCAGGCCATCGTTATTCGTAACAATCATCACTCGAAGACATCACATCCCTGTTAACCAAGAATCAATCACCTCATATGCCGGTGGGTAGTGAATCTCCAAATGAATCTTTTTACCAGTATCTAACTTGATGGTCACCATATTTTTGTTGTAAGCCACGATAACATCACGCGAGATGATGTGTTTTGCAGAGATTCGAATAAAACGATACTTAGGAAGATCGTCATGTAACTTGCTTAACGACGATTGAACAGGCACCGTTTCGCCATCCCTTATGAAGACCGTAATATCCTTGTCCTCTATTTCCGCATAACCAAACTCATCAAGGTTTATAATTTGGTTCAATTTGGTCGCAAAGTTTTTTACGATGATATAAGAACGTTTATTTTCCATCAGCTCATCACGGAAATCGACCTCCCTTATTGCATTTTCCAAAGTGATCCTCACCTCCTCTCTGGCCGGCATTTTAGATAAGTATCCTTTAGCTTCGATTTCATTAGCACGGTAAGCCTCTTGATGTGCGCTTACAATAATAATTACAGGAGGATCTTTTAGAAGCTTTGCGAATTCCCAACCCATCGACTCGGGCATTTCCATATCCAAAAACAAGATATCAATCCTTTGATTTTGAAGAATCTGAAAAGCCTCCGTCATATTATCGATCCGATAGTCTATCCTGACAAAAGAAAATTCCTTCATCACCGATTCAAACCATTTGAGCGTATGCAGAAGATCATCTAATATCATTGCAGTATAGATCTTTTTCTTCATATTCGATATTACTAAATTTGGCCAGTCATTTTGAACACAAACATATCACCATCTTCGACAACCATTATACGAATAGGCAAGCTATCCAGCGAAATACGTTCTTTCATAAGTGCAATCCCCGTTTTGCCTGATACCATTCCTTCCCGTTTTTTGTGTGAGAACCGATTTATAATCGAGAAAGTCCATTGCTTATCTGTAGCCGTCAAACATATCCCTATCGGAGACCTCGACGAGATAGCACCATACTTAATCGCATTTTCCAATGGCATCAGTAACAAACCTATCGGTATACAAACCTCCAGTTCTTCTTTCCGCACATTCAATCGAATAGTATCCTTCCCATAGTACGCCCTCACCAAGTAAATCAACTTCTTAAAATAAGTCCACTCGATAGACCAAGCCTGACTTTTTGTACTATCCTGCATTTCGATTGCATACCGCATCAAATCAGCAAGATGCTGTAGATTATCAAAATATTCTTTTTGGTTTCCATGCGTCAACTGCCCCAAAGAAATGGCCATAATTCCTTCAATAAAATGGGGAGATATATATTTTGCATGCACTCTCTCTTGTAGTTCCCTTACACTATAAGCCAACTCCTGTCTTCTAAGTTCAGCCATCCGTAGTAACCCCCTATTTTGGAAAACACGTATCACAGCCACCATCCCTCCAGCAATTGTCAAAGTCGCTAGATAACCTCGCACCAGTCTTTGCTGAAAGACGAGGAGATTAAACTTTTTACCCGGGTAGTGAAAATCTATCCCAACCGCTGGCAACCATTTGTAAAACAAACTATATCCATAATACACGAGAAAAGCCACAGAAAAATAAAGGATCAATAGACCCAGCCCTACATTCCCTCCCACAAAAATCTTCCAGATTGCGATAAAGAGAACAATATAATAGAATCCAAAGAGCCCCCCAGAGGTAATAATATGTATAAAAGATATTGGAACCTCTGCAAAAAATGTATTAAGCACGTAGAAAATCAACGAAAATGCAACTACACTCAGCACATTCCAATACGACGCCTTGGTGAGGAGTTTATTCATAATTAGCTAGTAAAACTTCTAATATACATTTTTTAAATCTTTAAGGCAAGATTTAGGCGCTGCGTTGTATAAAACCTACGGTCAAAAACGCAATAACGATCTTCGAAGGGCAATATCAAGAAAGGTTCCTGTCGACGACCTAAATCTGCTGTCTCATCGCCCAATTTCAACATCCCATTCTGGTGTAAGTAAGCCCAGCACTCCCATCGTGGCAAATCATCTTCAAGCAAGATTTCCAATTCGCCGTACAACTGTTTTAATGCTCGGAACACATATTTCTCTCGATTTTCACATGATCGCTGCCGAATTGCCTCAATCCCGATAAGTCCCCATCCCATTTTGTCGGATCGATCCAATAGTGGGTATATAGGAACCCGAAATAGAAAGGACATATAAGGAATACCTTTTTTTAGGTGTAAATGGCCTTCAAAAAAAGAAATAGCCACGCGATCATCCTTTAGATCACACTTTGTTCCCGAGGCGCCATCCGCAAAGACCAAAAGATGTCGACCTTCATTCAGCGTGCTGCGCACCTTTGTCAGAATTGAACTGTCATCGCTAAACAAAAAGCGATGTTCCGTACCATGCGTTGCCATTTGTTGCTGCAAGTCTAAAAACAAGAAAGGAGCCCTGTTGTAGACTTCTCGATCTAAAATTACATCAAAGCTAATAGATAACCCTGCCAGCTCAATAGGCCATCTCATATGGTTACCCAAATGAAACATCACAAAAATACCCGGACTACGCTGTATGAGTTCCTCGGCCTGATATATATGAAAGCTCTTTTGAAGGCTTTCGTTATTCTGTTGATGCACATTTTTCCACTTTTGAAAAAGAATTTCATGTTGCTCCCACGACATCGCAGGAATGATTTGCTTCAGATTAGCGCTAAAGAAAGCGTAATCCCAATTACTTAAGATCGGTAAAAACATAATAGGTCTATACTATTAAATATGAAGAGTAGCTGTCCGCTATTGCTGTAGAGCACAAGCGCGAACAGACAGCCTACTCCTCAAGTTAACAATGCATTAAAAAGTCACAATCGGGCATTTCGCTTCCGGTTCCAAACTGTCCCATTCCAAAAAGTTGTTTAAACTTGCCAGCGTGATCACTTGGTCTTCCAGCATCATTGTCGGTTGATTAATCAACACCTCTTTTTTCCAATTTTTCATAATAATAAATTTAAATTTACAGTAGCATCTCAAACAAGGTATTGGCCAATTCCCTGGTTAAAGATCTTTTTGACAGTGACAAATTGCGACATATTTCCCCATCGCCAAAGGACAGTTCGTACGAAGGAAAAAAAACAACTTTACCCTCAAAAAAGATCCCGCAAATCCGTTCACGATAAAAAAGAGGCATTTACGAAAAAAAAGATATAACGTACGAAAAGCCCATTCAACATTCGCCCAAAGCCCATATATTAACCGCTTAACCATTATTACAAACAATGAGAAAAAGCCTATTTATGGATTTGGAAAGTATTTTTGGAACAGCGCTACCAAAAGAGCAGATCAAGAATTTAAAACCTCGATTACCTTTTCAGGAAGGTGTAATACGTTATTATCAAAATGCAGAGAAAACCTGTATAGAGCAAGAGTTCAAAGGAAGGCTCGGGTACTTGCAGCAATATGATATCGCGCTTAACGAACCAGTAGCCATTCCGATCAAGATAACCCAGCACGATCTCTATACCGCCTATGTTATGCAAGCGACAAAACCCATTTCGCTCGCCAATACAGAAAAAGACCTTCTGTTAAAGATCCCCGAGCGCAGGGCTTTCTACATCTACCTGCCCTCGGGCAACTACAGTTTGCAGCTCGCTGCCGGCAGCTATCAACTTTTCGGATTCTATTTTGATATCGGCATTTTTGACGACGGAGCAGACCGATCCTTTGATTTTCTCCAACCCCTATTGGAAGCCCATCGTACAAAACTGAACAGCCACTTAAAAAGCATAGACTTTATGATCGGACCGATCACGAAGAACCAGGTAAAGAAGCTCTGCAGTAGCCTCAAGAAAGGAGATCTGGACAGCCAGATCTACATCATCCAGCAACTAAAAGACCTCATCCAACTTTCAAAAATAAAAATCGCATGGGAGAAAGAAGGCATCAGTAAAGACGAATATTATGTACAGCTCTGCAAGAAACTTATCCAGGAAGGCGTCAAAGCAGAAGGGGTAACCTATCGTCTCAGCAGTCTAAGTGCAAGCCTCCCCTTTTCACGGGGGCATATGGAACGTATATTAAAAAAATCAACACAAATCCGTTTGCTTACCTTCCGAAACAACTGCATCATCGAGATCGCCAAAGAAGCACTGCAAGAAGGCCAATCCATCTGGCAGGTTTCGCTCTTGCTGAAATATGCCGAAGAACGCAGCTTTCGTCATTTTTTCAAAAAACAAACAGGAATAAGTCCTCAAGAATATCAGCAACAGTATAAAAATCAAACAAATAATTTGTAATTTAAGCCTATGGTCGGACCTTTTTTTTCAAACGATTATAACTTTAAGTTATTGCGCGAGCACCTGGTAAAAACCCTTGTGACCCTAGCACAACAGGCAGACGAAAACATCATCGAACTCAGCCCCGAAGGGTGGAGCTATTCTCCGTATTCAAACCTGCTCAACCTTCCCATGATCGACCATATGGAACACTACCTCGATGCACTGAGCAAACAGCGCTGGTATCCAATGGACTATAAGGATTACCTACGCGATGTATTAAAGACTCCACCGCCCCAAATAGTTTTAGTTAAGTATTTCGATTATCCCTTCGATCCAAAAGACGTAGAATCGACGATTCCTTTCTTAACACCGAGACAAGAGCTATTAGTTTGCTATAGCTGCTTATTATATTTACTCTACAAGCATCCCAGCTTAAACGTTTCATTTCAGTATCAATCTGATGACACAGCAAAAATTCTATCAAAAATCACGCTGCAAGTTCTTGAAGCAGCCCTACCTGAACTTGACCATACCTACCACAGAGAGAGCAAATTCTACCTTTATTTTATTAAGGTATTTTATTCCCGCTACCGAACCGCTTCTTTCTCATTCAAACCGCTTCTTAAACAGATTTTTAGTATAACCAAAACGTTTGATTTCCCTTGGAATTACAAGAGCTACATTTTGACCAAACTACATTACATAAAAAAAGAGCAACGCGTAGCAGCGCACTTTCCGAAAGACTCTGACATGCAAGCCAGGTTTCTTGAAATTATTCAGGATATGAAAGAAAATATCGATATCGATGGGAACGATAATCTGCTGGATGAGCACAGTATCTTTGGCATACTCTCCGCGCTTCATCCACCCGACACCGTCTTAACCTACCAAGAAGTGTACGGACAATGGCCTAAAGGATACCCCTTAAATCTGGACGACTACCAAACTCTTTGATACGTGCATTTAGGGGGATAGAAACCTGCACGTTTCTATCCCCCTAAATGCACGTTTCTATCCCCCGACGCAGCCCCTTTCCACCATACCTTTGTTTTGTTAGCCTGTCGCTAGCAAGATAAAGGTATTCGTCATGAAAAAGACACAGATTATAGTATACACGATCAGCGGCCTGATTATTCGGGAATGGTTTCCACGTAAATTCGCACTCTTCCCGGGCAGGCCGGTAGCGATGAAATAAACATACGTTCGCCGGATCAACGTCAAAAATCCGGTAACCTGTTCACTGTCCCCACAACAAAAGTTAAAGGACAATATTTTACTAACCAAAAGTTTTTTGAGGTAATCTTTTTTTGCTATTAATAAAAAGGCCACAGGATGAAAGCTATCAAATTCATCAAATCAAATATGCTTACTGCGATTGCTATCGCCGCAGTAGCCTCCATTATCGGTTTACAGTCTTTCCGTGACAGCAGCACAGTAACGCTCGACAACACGAAAGCAGAACCAGCACTGTA
Source organism: Sphingobacterium sp. LRF_L2 (assembly GCF_965644235.1). NCBI lineage: Bacteria > Pseudomonadati > Bacteroidota > Sphingobacteriia > Sphingobacteriales > Sphingobacteriaceae > Sphingobacterium > Sphingobacterium sp. LRF_L2. The sequence goes on from NZ_CBFFRI010000009.1 coordinate 6,069, forward strand.
TTGGTACGAAGTCGATCTTGTAAATAATGAACTGGGTCCGCAGAAGAACTCTTCACCACTTACCAAATCACAGGCCATGTCCAATCCTTCGATCACAAGCTGTAATGATGCAGCTTCGACGATCTGCTTAAGAGGTTACGAGACAGAACAGAATGAGGGCGATCCATTTACGGCAGCACCGACAAGTGACCACCGTATAAACAGGTCTAACCCCTAATTCCAAAAAAGAGGTGAGCGAATACGCTCACCTCCACTTACTCCTCTACTTTCTTCTTATCATGAGCACCGGCTGCTTTACAGTTTGCTCCTCAAGCTTCAGCCCATACCCTTCCAGCGCTTCCTGCAGCATATCCACGGAAAAAAAATCAAAAACCAGGTAATCAAAAGAAACATCCACATTCCCTACAAAATTTACAGTGTCACGGAAAGGAAGCTCCATGTTATTTTCCACCAGATTACGGACAGCGCGTGAAAACTTCTCGTAAGGCTGGTTGACAAGAACCCTGTTCGAAGTACCAAGGATAGTACCGCTGACGATACGCGGAGTAGCCCTAAAAGTATTTTTTGCCTTTCCACCTTTAGAACGGAGTTTTAGGGTCTTATCCGAACGCACGAGAACCATGGTCCTCAAAGGCACGGAATCTATTGTTGCAGATACGTAAAAGTAACGTTCCAGATCTTCTTTCATGCGATCGAAAGGATTTCCACGATCCCGGGACGAAAGCTTCATGGCGTAGTCGTATAAAATAGGGTGTCCATCTTCATTTATACGTCCTCCAATCGCACTGTCAGCATGCACATGCCATTTCCGCAATAGATCGTAGCGTCCATCTCCCTGGTACGCATAACGGAAGAGATCTTCCATGGAACTTCTGTTCACAACGATATCCTGTCGCAAGCTACCCCCACCGGCAGCACTTCCGATCGTCACCCTGTGCTGCGAACGCGAAATCATACTGAAAGCTTCCAGGTTATCCTCGTATTCCGTGTCAAAAAGCGAGCTGACATACCGGGGAGACACGTACTCCCCTTCTTTAAGAGAACCTCCGGCAAGCAGGCTACGGATATTATCCTCCTGGAGCTGTGAACCTTCGCTGAACGCCCGCACGGTAAGATCGCGATCAAGCCAAACAATAAACGGAAGACCAAAATATGCAAAACTTTCCAGGATAGCCGTATTTCCCGATATCAATGGAACAGACGGCCTGGTTATCCAATCGCGCGTATCGAAAAGTCTATCTGTAGAATCGGCCGGCTCACTGTTTACCAGCACAATATTCACCCTATCACCGAACAGCTCCTTCAACCTATTGATCTTGGGAAACGATGCGATACAGCTTCCGCAGGAATGGCTCCAAAAATCCAGAACCGTCAGTTCATAGCGATCGGGTACGATCACAGCATCCCGTTTCCATAGAAAATCAGGTAACCTATCCCCTATACCGAGCTTCTGACCGTAGCATAAGGATGCGAAACACAGCCCGCCGATCAGTCCGATCAAAAATCTAGTCCCCATAGCCCGGATTCTGTTCAAGAAAGACATTCCGCTGTATCTGATCGTAAGGTACCGGCATCAGTTCCGCATGAGCCGACCAGGTCGGTTTCACCGCAGACAGCACGGTCTGCAGCTTCCCCCAACGCTTGAGATCAAACCAGCGGTGCCCCCACTCCGCAAAGAATTCACGCCGTTTTTCGGCTTCGATATATGCCATGACCCCACCAGATAGGCCATCATCCAAAGCGGATAACCCTGAACGCATACGGACAGCATTGAGATCTTCCAGTGCCCCATCCGTATCCTGCAGACCATTTCTGGCCTCTGCCCTCATAAGATAGGCTTCGGCCAACCTGAATACAACATAATACTCCGTGACCGGTGTAGTGGTACTCCGGTTCTGGTATTTATAGGGATAGCAGTAGGTAACGCTACCGATCACGTTTCTACCTACCCATTTGGAAAGACGCAGATCCTCCGGGCCAAAAATTGACAACAGGCTCTCTGAGAGGTAAAACAGCGGGGTGCTGCTGCTGCTCGAAGGCACGAATGAACGCGCTTCCGCAACATTACGGTATTCATTGGTCAGTTGCCAGATCGACTCGCGGCTGCCTGTTTTAAATGCCGTATCCATATCTTCCAGAACAAAGCCACCCGCAGAGATCACCGTATCACAGGCCGCGGCCGCAGCTCCATAAGCCCCCAGTAGAAGTTCGGTCCTTGCACGTAGGATCTGTACCGCAAAATAATCGGGCATCGCCTTATCCGCCCGCGTATGCCTGCCGATCAGCAACGCTGCATCAGAAAGGTCACTACGTATCTGTGCAGCTACCGTTTCATAGGCCGTACGCGGCATTACGGCATTCTTCCGGTAATCCGTATCCAGTACCAGCGGCACATCGCCAAAAAGCTGTAGAAGATAGAAGTAATAAAAAGCCCTTGTAAACAGGGCCTGCCCCGTAAAATCAGCTGTCGTTTCCCTATCCAGAACACTGTTCGACTCGAGGTTTTCCAACAGAATATTTGCCCTGTATATACCATCGTACGCCAGCGACCAGAATCCCGACACCACCGAATTGTCCGACAGCAACGAATTCTGATAAAAAGCCTGGTAATTGACACTGGTAGACCGTGGCACAAGGTCGTCCGCGGCAAGCGCCATATAGAGTGAAAGACCTCCGCTGGTGAGCGAAAGATTGGTGAACAACATGTTCTGATAGATGCCACGTATAGCACCTTCATATCCGTCCTGCGTCGAGAAGAGTATCTCCGAATCGATCGCATAGGCAGGACTCTCTACCTCCACCAGCTTGTTACAGCCCTCCAGACCAAGCAACATCAACACGGGCAGAACGATCCTGCCCAGAAAAGTGTATATCTTTTTCATGAACGTTAAAAGTTAAGTTTTGCTCCCAGCATAAATGTCCGCATGGGAGGTGTTGTAAAAATGTACTGTATCTCCGGATCCGCACCCACATAACCACTTAGCGTCCATAGGTTCTGTGCACTGAGAAAAAGGTTCACGGACTCCGGTAAACCCACGCGGTGGAATATGTGCGTATAGGAAATATTGAGATTCCGGAGTTTCAGAAAAGATGCATCCGATACCGCTCCCTCCGAAGAGATAAAATGCTGCATGGCCGTGTACGCAGGATCCGAAACCGAGGCCACATAACGCTGGAACGTGGCCCGGTCTCCCGGCTGTTGCCACCTGTCGAGGACCGCGGCAGGCTGGTTGGTTACACCGTAGCCCGGAGCAGAAGTAAGTGAGGCCATATAAGAACTGCCCTTCTGTTTTTTGAAATCGAACAAAAAAGACAGCTGCCATTTTTTATAGCGGAAAGTATTGGTAAGCCCACCAAAAAACACAGGATCGAAATGGGTGATCACCGTTCTGTCATCACTGTTAAGCTCACCGTTGCCGTCCACATCTTCAAAGCTATAGATCCCCGTCTGCTCGTCCACTCCCTGATAGCGGTACCAACGTCTTACGCTCAGAGGCTCACCCAGCATCCAGGTGCCCGCATAGGACGACTCCTCCAGTCCCGGAAAACGCACAAGCCTGTTCTTTGGCATGGAAATATTGAACCTGACGTTCCATGAAAGATCCTGTTTGCTGATCACCCTGCCATCCACCGTCCACTCCCATCCCTCGTTGATGACCAGCGCATCCAGATTCCGGTTTATACTCGCAAAACCCGTCTGTACCGGAAGAGCATAGGCAATCAACTGGTTGCCGCTCCTATTCCGAAAAAAAGCCAGCCCCGTCAGTATACGGTCACCGAACAGCCCAAGGTCAATCGCCAGCTCCCACTTCCTGTTCTCCTCCCAGGAATAATCCGGGTTATAGAGCCCCGTTGGGTTAACCGGGAGCATATCCGCATAGCGTTCCGCTCCGCTCGTCCAGTTATCCATAAACTTATAGTCCCCTATCTGGTCATTTCCGGTGACGCCGTAGCTGCTCCTTATTTTGCCGTATGAAAGCAGCGGTCTGAGCCATTCCAAAAACTTTTCACCGGTGAAGATCCAGCCCGCACCGACCGAGTAAAAACCCGAGAAGCGACGCCCCGATCCGAACCGGCTCGATCCATCCCTGCGCAGTGCAAAATTCAGCAGGTACCTCTTATCATAGTTATAGCTTACACGGCCAAAAAGCGCGGCATACTTATAGGCAGATTCCATATAGGAAGGCACAACCGTTCCTGCGGAAGCGATATTGCGGAGTAGATTTTCATCCGTATAACCGTTTCCGGTCAGGCTTATCCCCTCATTAACGCTCTGCTGTATGCTTGCCCCCAGAAGCAGCCCCAGCGTATGCAGCCCAAAAGGAGCATCATAGCTTATCTGCGGTTCAACGATCCAGCTGCTGGCACTGCTTGTTCCCATACGCGCAGAAGGCAATGTGCCCGATGCCGGATTGATCCCCGCCGAAGGATACATCGCATATTCATCGCCCGTGTTGTGGGTATATCCCGTGGATACTTTTGCCCGCAGTTCATTCCATAAGCGATAGCTCAGCGATAGATTGGCAAAAAGACTCCTAAAATCCCCTTTATAGGAATTTTCCAGCTGTCCATAGGGATTTGTCAGCCCGACCGAACTGAAATTCTGTGGCCCGAGCATCCAGTTCAGGCTGCCATCCCCATTGTAGAGTACCGTGTGGGGCGGTAGCGCTAAAAAAGCGGAAGGATCAAATACGGTAAGGTCTGAACTGTTCTGCGAAAAATTCGCGGTCAGGTCAAGCAGAAAACGTTCGTTCGACGACCTGTGGCTCAAGCCCGTACCGAAACTGAACCGGCGGGAGTCCTGATCTGAATTCACCTGAAAATTCTCCCGGTAGAAACCCGCATTGATCCTGAAAGACGTTTCCCGCAGGCCGCCCCGGAGGGTAAGATTCATATTTTCCGTACTATTGGAAGAACCGCTCAGAAATTTTCTGAAGTCGGTATACCTCTCATCGCTCCAGTAGATAAGATCCGGAGCGTTGGCTTCATTAAGCTCCAGGCCACTGTTATCCAGCGCCTCTGTACGCATCATAAAATATTCCCGCGTATCCAGCATTTTCATCGTGCTGCCGGGCGAGGACACACCCGAACCCCAGGAGAAATCGATCTTGGTCCCCTGCTGTCCGTTTCTTTTCGTCGTGATCAGGATCACGCCATTGGCCCCCCTACTCCCGTATATAGCCGTGGCATCGGCATCTTTCAGCACTTCGATACTTTCAATATCCGCAGGATTGATACTATTGAAGATACTCAGTCCCGATGCGGCATTGGAAAGCATGGACACCTCCTGGCCGCTTACGGCAATAGGGTTACCATCAAGGAGCACCAATGGCTCACTTCCCTGGGTAAGGGAATTCGTCCCACGCACTTTAAGATCGACCAGTGCCCCATTTATCCCGCTGCTCGGCGTGACCTCCAGACCCGGAACCAGCCCCTGAAGGGCGAGCATAGGATTGGATACAGGCTGACGCCCGATCTCATCGGCAGTGACCTTCGTTATGGATCCCGTGGCCAGACGGCGCGTGGTGGAACCATAACCGATCACCACAGCCTCATCCAGTACATTTTCCAGCGTATCGAGCGCGATATGTATAGCATCGGTTCTATTGGACAATATGTACTCCTGGGTTTTATACCCTATCCGAGAAAAGCGTAACAACTCTATATCAGCGGAAACAGCAAAACTGAAATGGCCATTTCCATCCGTGCGACCGAGCACCAATCCCGACTTCGTACGAATGGATACATCCGCCAAGGGTAATTCCGATCTCGCCGAGATCACCTCTCCCTTCAATTGCCGTAACGTTTGCCGCCCATCGGCCCCGCTGTCCTTGCGGGGCTCCTGAGCAGTCAACTGATTACTAAACAACAAAACGAAACATACCCCGAAGCTGAACAGCGTCCGGCTCCGGTTATTCTTTGATTTAAACAGGTGGAATATCCAGTCGAAATAAGACATATCTCTCCCACCCTTATAAAAATTCTTCATTTTTTAAGGAATTTATGGTTTTTTAATGGCCTTAAAGAACTCGCAAGCGAGGTTTTTAAGATGTTGTGCGAATTGGCATAAGAATGGCAAAAAGCCCCTGCAGTGGCCTAAAACAGCCTATCCATTACCGCTTCGCGGTTAATAAATAAATGGAAAGGAATACGAAAGCAGCGGGTTTCACTGGAATCAATACGGTTATGCATGTTTCGTATTCTTAAAGAAACCGACCTCAGCATAATTCAAAAAGAAATATTTTGTACTAAACGAAAAGAAATATTTGCAAAGCAATAGAAGATTTCATAATTTTAAGCTGCAACACTTTTTACGTCGTGAAACCGATCTATTGACCAGGAAAAACCCATTTTGTTTTATACAAGCAGAGGTCGGTAACAGGCTGTTATTTTAAGAAGGAAGAGAAGGCAATCTTGTGGCCTTTCTGCCGAAACGACCGTATCCAGAATACCTTTGCCTGCGATCAGCTCGCATGCCCGGTTCTATGTCCGATCGATCAGAACTCCCCTTACTGTTAACACCTGTCGCTTATGCACGACCTATTCCGGTGGCGCAGACACGTTCTTTATCAGAAGTAAGCAAGAGAACCGATGACGCTGATCATTGATCGGGTCTTGGTGGGTTTCTGTAGTGTTTTTTAATCGTCTCATAATCATCTATTTTGGTTTATGAACGATGAAACTCGACAAAGCTTAGAAGGATACTAGTTGGTAGAAAATCCAACGGAGCGGGCTTCTAATGCTTCGTACATGGTACCGTCAAGAACCTTAATCAAATGATTAATTGCCACAAAGACTGAAATAGAAGTCCGCTCCACTGAATTATTCGTATACGAATATACAAAACTCAATGGAAAGCGAACTCCGATTCAACTTACAAGGCAAAATTTGACGGTTTCTGTTTGCAAGTGACATCGCTAGGAGTTACTAATCACTCCTTACTGTCGCTGTTAATATCAATACAAATATAACACAAAATGAAAACTTTGACAAATAAAATAAACAAAAGTTTTCAATAAATATCAAATAATGGGAACACCTTTAGGAAAGTACATAGACAGTTTAAAAGCCAATAAAAGTAAAATTGCTGATTTAAGTAATCTCAAGAGACAGAGAGTAAGCGATCTTTCCAATAAAGAAAATACTAAAGCTACACCTCTCGAGTTCTATAAAATTGTAATCACTGCAATACTTCTAAAAGACCTACCAGAGGAGGAATTTTATAATGCAATAAATGAAATATTCCCTAATAGACCTAAAGTAGACTTTCTAAATGAATTCGAACATCTTTCACCAGAAGTTAGATTTATACAGAAACACTGTCTAACACAAAAACGAATTGAGGACAATATTGGTATGTCTGACGGTAAAATCAGTAGACTAGGTAGCGAGGATGTTAAGGAAATTTTAGCGGTCGAACTAATTTGCTTTATCGAAGGATTGGGATTAGACGTATTAGAGACTTTCAAAGAAATTTATGGGGATGTAAAGGCGGGAGAATAATCGCGTAAGTAGATATTTTAAAATTATCTTTTATAAACCAAAAAATATGGATAAGAATTATGAAAACTTAAATTGGTCCCAATGGGAACAATTGCCATCTCCAGAAAACTGCAGACAAATTGACGGTCCAAAGGGACCAGGTGTATATCAAATCCGTAACTCCAAAACTAGACAGCTTATACTATTCGGTATAGGCATAAAATGTCGTAATCGCATGAAATCAATCTTCCCAAAACCTTATGGTACAGGAACTAGAAACAACGAAGATAAACGAAATTTTGTATTAGAAAATTGGTGGGATTTGGAATACAGGACACTAGAAACTGATACAAGAGATGAAGCATATGGAGTTGAAAATATCATTAAATCCTTTAGAGATCATCTGTTTAACACATAAAAAATGAAAGTAACCATATTAGATATTTTCAATGAGAATTCAGGTAGTGTTTGCTATTTATCAAAATCTACATTGGAAGAATACATTACTTCTTTACCGGAAGGTTACAACCAATACGATGTCCAAAGAGAAATTGTAGGCCATATCTATTTAGACAATCTAGTCTACTCACTTTTAGAAGGAAAGCATATTCCACCAATTGTATTGATAGATGAGAATGGATCGAGTTCATATGTGGGCAATGAAAGAATATTAGTTGATTTTAAAATACTTGATGGCCTACAAAGAACTTATCGTCTCAAATATTTATATGAAACCATTCAATTCTTTTTACAGAAGGATCTTGTTACCGATTTTCAAGGGAAAAATCGACTACAATTGTCTAAGCAGTTTAAGGCGGAACTTTTCAAAATAAACAGCAACGTCAACATCCTTGCGAAATTAATAGAATATGCTAATAAACATAAAAATTATAAGGAGTATTTCGAAACCTTGTTCCAAAGAAATCAATGGTTCGAAATTTGGCAAAATTTAACTCCTCAAGATGAGGTAAACAAAATGCTAATTCTTAATGCGGGACACAAAGCTGTTTCCTCTAAACATCAAATTGAATTGTTATTCAGTTACGCCTTACCAACATTAAAAAAACTTGCTGGTAATGGTAACTTATCCATAATCCGAGAAAAGGAGATGAATTCCATGAGATTTAGTAAAGAAAGACAAGAATCTCAATTCCATCTGTCCCATATGATTACCGGTCTACTCTCATATTATGAAGGAAAAATACTAACGTCCAATACCCAACTAATACAAAATCAGCAAAATGAAACTGATTACGCTCAAGAAGAAGTATTTTTGAACTCAGAGTTATTAAAATTATTTCTTGATACACTAATAAAATTAGACAAAAATCTAACAAAAAATTTCCCAAAACAAGGTGTTAAATGGTTAGGAAGGGAGATCTCTTTAGTTGGAATGTTTGGTGCATTAGGTCGATTTAGAATTACGAAAGAATTAAGCCACGAAAAGGCTTTTGAAGAATTTTCAACATTAATAGTTGGTAATGCTTATATTCTAAACATTGATGATTTTGAAATACAACGAAATAGTCAGGAACTTTCTAAAATAAACATCGGAATTGTAAATAAAAAAGCTGTTTTTAATGCTACATTAGACATATTAATTAATAGTTCCTCTAATAATATTGATTGGAAAAAGTACTTCAAAGGAGGCCAATATGATAATTAAAGATGTACTTTATAATAATCTTAAAAAACTCCTTTTAAATCTATCTACAGACTCTGACAATATAACACCTTACTCAGATAGTCTTGGAAACCCGGATAAAGAAGAAGAACTGACCAGTCTCGCGGAAAATATCGAAATACAACTTATCAAGAAACTCGAGGCATCCGAGAACGGAGGTACATTAATGTTAATAGATTCTTCTCATCTTGATCTAGTAAAAGATTATAAAAATAATTTCTCTCAATACCCGGAAGCTAGATTTGATGAGATTTTACTTTTATTGAGCCTAATCAACTCGCTTAATAATCTTCTGCAAGAAGAACTTGATTTTGGGTCTAATGTTGATAATTCTATATATTCACTGATTGATTTCGATAACGATAAATTTGGAACAACCGTATTTCACTATACGGATCCCGATCAGCCAAACAATAGTTTTATTTTCTTCAATTTTTCAGAAATTGAAAAAGTTGAAGAATATCTCCGAAATCCTAGTATTGCGATATCAACTGACCTAATTATTCAACTTATCTCCAATATAGGCAAAGAAGATAAAATGCTAGAGTCTAAATATTACGCATTAATATCCCACGACACTGCCCAAAACAAGCAAAAAAGTAAAGCATACGTAGCACTCAACTTAGTTTTAAATGGGAAAGTTTATCACGAACCTTATGAGTATACAGGAACTATGTCGCAGGATTCTCGTAGAGCAATATCTGTCTCAAACAATTATCATCAATTCAAGGATATACTTACTATATTAAGTGAATACAATTCTCAAAATGATATACTTGACAAATTCTTACGGCTATACCATGTTGTAGAAAATTTCATGTTTAAATCCCCTTTAGTCACTTTAGAGCGCAAACAACAGGGAAAACCATTTTCCTTTAGGGATTTTCAAAGGATACACAGCAATATCAGTCGGTCAGAAATAGATTCCTTAAAAAAACTAATTCAAAAGGTATTCGCTCTCAATCAACAAGCTGGTGTTACTTTTGAAACATATGCTATTAACAAATTAAATGATTTAATACTTACTCAAGCCTTAATCACAGAAGATAATTTCAACCACCTACTCTCCTACTTAGGCTTAGAAAAAAAGAACGGAGATAACTTAAAATTCGCTGACATACATAATGGTTTTCCTAAAGCATATACAGAAATCCTTTACGCTATTAGGTGCTCAATAGTACACAATAAAGAATCAGAGTTTCATCTAACCCACGATGTTCTATTTAACCATGACGTTATTGGAGATACCACAAAAGTTTTATTAAAAGAATTCCTGATAACTACAATGGAGGAAATTATTATTTTCCTTATAACTGAAAACGAAAATGATATCGTATGGTTTTCTAACCATAGTTTAATGTTATGGGAAAACTAAAACGATGTTATCAATCATACCCGGGGCTACTATTCGCAGAACAAGGCATTGGATTGAGAATACTTTCGACATGGCTTACCAACATATCTATTATCCATTGCGTGAGATGACTTTCTTCTCGCTTGAAGATCTTAACTGGGAAATTGGCTTTTTGTTGGAACATTGCAACAATACCACATTATCGTAATAAACTTCCGCCGATTTGCATACCAACATGAACAGAAGGGTGATGATTGGAGTGTAGGGTCTTTTTGCTTTGTTTTTTTAAGTTGGTACAGCTCTTTGCCACCTCAGAAACGAGGATGGCAATATGCTGCTGAGCTTTAGCAAAAAACAACGTAAAAAGTAGACAGTTGCAAAAGGCGGTAATGACACACTAGACAGACGAAGAGATAGCTTTGTCCGGTTGGGTCTGGCTAAAGCCGTATTTTGTTGTGTGTGTGGGGGGGGGAGAGCGTTAGTTTTTTAATTTAATCTTTTTCTATATTCAATAATTGCTATTACACGAGAAGTAATCCTTCCTACAGCTAATATATCTCGATTTTGATTATTATTGTGTAAAACAAGATGATAGGCATGATATTGATTTTGGGGATTGTCTCCTTCATATTCATACCATATATATTCATCCTTTTCATCATCAAAATTGACCAAATCATTTACATTATCATTTCTTCTTTTATCCCCCAAAGCATTCTTAAGAAGTTCAGAAGCTTTAGGTCTCGCTGCAATACCTCCTAATAATGGTGATTTCCCATGTATGTAATCAGGACTTCCTTGTATATGACGAGCATCAGTATTATTGAAATTTCTTTGTACTCGATTATTTTCTAACCAAGTATCTAATTCTGTAAAACTTGTAAAGTGTTCTATTTGAATTGGAGTAACAGAGGCCCCACAGTGTTTTAAAAGTAATATTGGATTTTGAGAAAAGAAAGCACTGAATAAATTCAAAATTATTTGTCTATCGGGTTCGACGGTATAAGCATGCTTTCTAACAATATCATAAAAAATCAATGGTAAATTATCAACAAAATAACCTCCATTGGCTTGGTAAGATCTAACTTCACACCCTTCAATTATACTTTCATTTACAGCATTCACTTCACCTTCATTAAATAGAGTATTAACGACTGTTTCAAAATCATAACTCCCAATCGTCATAAATTCTTCAAGAACTTGAATATTTCCGAAAAAATTATCCTTATTGGTTTTACTATAGTACAATTTTGAACCTTTTTCACAATCAGCTAAATCAATAGCCATCTGAAAATCTTTCAAAAGCTCCAATCCTCTTTCTCTAGACTGAATATCATCGTCTAGATTCTCAGGAAAATGTATATATGCGTGAATTGTCTGCATTCTAACAGTTTAAATAAGCTTTCTTAAATCCTTACCAATCTGATCAAAAAAACCTGTTGCTCTGTTTTTTAATCTTCCTCCTTCTTCAATCTCAATCGGAATAGCAACAGCTTTATGCTCTGATTCATCTCTGTTAAAGTGATATATCTTCACATTTGATTTATCAACACCTAAAGTTCCTGAGGTGTCTTCGAAAACTTTACACTGAACTAAAGTTCCATTAATTATATGATCTGAATGAGTTTCTACAATAATCTGAACACCTGCCTGAACTGCCAAACACATTAATTCTGACAGTTTTGCTACACCATAAGGATGGATATGTGCCTCCGGATTTTCGATTAAAATTATTGAACCTTCTTTGGCAGACAAGATTGCTACAATAACTGGTAAAACATACGAGAGGCCGAAACCAACATTTTTCTTTGAGAGTTCATCAACAGGTCCTAAAGAATTGTGAACATTAAAAGAATACCTGATATCGTGACTATCTCCGCTCTTTACAGGTATTACATTAACATTAGCACTAATCTCTCTTTCCCAGGCTGATACCTGACTAAGTAAAAAATCATCTGCCTCTGATTCATGTTTTAACCCTGGTAAAACTTTTATTTTATTTCCGAATTCACTTAAAAAATGTGCAACTAATTCACCTTTACCTTCATTTAATGAAATCTGCTTTTTCACCTCTACCTCATAGTCATCGGTTATATATTCAATATTTCTGTATGCACTTAAGTACTGAAAATCAGTTCCGAATAATGATAAATTTTCATATCCCTCACTATCACTTGTATCATTAGTTCTCTTAAGATATGTCGCGTTTTGATTACCTGCATCTTCAAAAATCCAGGAAAATTCTGTTTGAGCTTCATCTGCTAATACTACTCTTATCTGATTTTCAAATTCTTCATTGGGAAAACGATAAAGAACATCATTTGCACGTCCCACAAAACATAAAGGTCTGTTCAGTTCTAACACTTCATGTAAACGATGTTTCTCATGAGTTTGTCTGAGTAAAAGTAATGACTGAATAATTGAAGATTTACCAACTCCATTTTGTCCCGATAATATGGTTATATGACCTAAATCCAATAACGTATCCTTATGGGATTTGAAATTTACTAAACGTATTTTATTAATCATAAGTAATCGTTTCTTGAATGATTCTTTCTATTTCTTTAAATCTTTTAGACACATTATCCTTAATAGCTGTTCCCTGGGAGATGGCTCTTAGAAATAGCGGATCATGATGAATTTCTATGAATTTCTCTTTAAAACTTATCATCCTTGCTTTAAGTAAGTTTCTCTGTGTTTCAGACATTTTAGCGAAAGAAACACTCAATACTTCAAACAAAGCTTTATTTATAGGCTTTCTTCCGTCTTCTTCTGAAAATCTTTTGCGAAAAGCATCATTACCAAATATTTCATAGGCTAATTTCATAGAATTATAGAAATCATTTTTCAAGGTGCTGATCTGATCTGAATTCTGATTTCTTATGGCAGCCATCCCTTTATTCAGGAACGTATCCAAATTAGGCTCATAATCCTTATAATCAATCAAATAAAAAGAAACAAACCTTGTCACAAAATCTCTATCCTCCATTCTGAATGTACCAATTCTGTTGTCTGTTGCCTTAACGAATTCCCGTCCTTCACGAGTAGCCCGAAGCTCGATTATATGGTTGTCATGGTTTTTGCGTTTTCTTATCTGATTATTTTCATCAAAGTCATCTTCACCTCTTACTAAATCAGCAACTAATTCTGCAGGCAATCCCTGATTTATAGCATGTCTTATTTCCTGTTCAGTTAATTCAAGTCCTCCTGTATTTACCCTTTTAAAAATATTATATTTTACCTCATCCGGTGTACCTTTTTCAATAATATAAGTAGTTATAGGAAATGTTTTTATCCTTCTTTGAAAAGTAGAAGGAAGTGCAGAGTAGGAACTTCCATTATATTCTTTTAAAAACTCTAAATCTGATAGAACAAAGTTCTGATGAATAACAAAATTTTTTATGGTACTTATTCTTTGCAATCCATCTATCACTTCCAAATTATTCTCTTCTTTCTCGTTGAAATAGAATGCCGGAATAGGTAATTTCAATAATAGGGACTCGATAAATCTGCTCTTTTTAATATTATTCCATAGATTAGGAAGCCTTTGAAATTCAGTGTCAAGATCTATGAAATTATCCTCTAAATCATTAATAATTTGTCCAATACTAGATGGAGTCGTTCTTACTTTTATCTTATTGGGGTCAAAAGGAACCTTGATAGTTACTGTATCATTGAGTAGTTCTGATTCAACACCATTATCATCTGATCCGGGAATAAATTTTTCTATTTCTGAATTTTGTTCATCAGCTTCATTAATAGATGATTCTTTTTCAAGGAGATGTAATGTAAAATAATATAACAGTTTTGAATTGCTATTTTCAATTTTATAAATATCAATATACGATATAATCGGAAGTGGTAATTCTCTTAATAAAGCATAATTTAAGTGATCTGTTTTTTCTCCTGAGGCGTTTATATATACTCTAGGACCTTCTAACTGATTCTGATCTTTAACTTTAAAATTTATAAGAGCATCTTTATTATTAATATCATCATACCTTTTTTTCCACAGTTCAGGCAAATCAGTTTTTCTTCTATATTCCATAGAAGGCTCATTATATTCCCGAAAGGCAGTATCCAAATAGTTTTTCAAATTATATTTTGAAAGAACAGCATCAACTTCAAAACCTCTTTGTCCAAAAAAATCAGTTATTTCAACAGTGTTCTGACCAACATATAATTTAGCTTCTCCGTTGCCTCCACCTACTTTATTTGATGGGACAACAAAAGAGTCTGCTACTGAAATTTTCTCCATGACATCAATTATTTTGAATTCTTGATTATCAATAATTATCATATTATTCACTATTCCCCGAATTTAGTTATATCCATTTGTTTTAATAAGGCTATAAGTACGTCTACAACAATACTATTACCTGCCTGTTTGTACATTTGAGTGTCGCTGACTACCTGTTGAAAATCATCGGTAAACCCCATTAAACGTAAACATTCCTTAGGTGTCAATTTTCTGATTCTACCTGTATGTGTTACATAATTATCAACTCCTGCTCTGTGCATTTTATGCATAGATTGTAACAATGGTCTTGCAACAGGCAAATCTGTCTTAGTCGAAGTTTTAAAGTTTTTAGTACCGCCGGCTAAAACATAATCTCTTACTTTGTCCGAAAGGTAATATTTTTCTTCAACATCATTAACGTCAAAAATAAACTCATCGAAACGTTCTGTTTCATCTTCTTCAAAAACAAAATCACCATGCCAGTTAAACTGTTGATTCGCTTTCTGACACAAAGCAATTTCGCCATTAATCTGTGTATACCTTTTTTCTCTATTTTTAGAACTGGTAACGAATTTTATGCCCTTATCTTTCAGATAATATTTACTATCTGTATAATCTTCAAGGAAATCCTGCATCTGATGCTCTAGAGTAACTGGTTCAGGAAAAGAAAAGTTTACCGCATTATTCTTAAATCCGATAATGAAAATTCTTTCTCTATGTTGAGGAATACCATAATTTTTAGCATTCAGAACCTGACAATAATATTTATATCCTAATTCCTCAAATGTTGCCTTTATGGTTTCATAAGTATTACCTTTATCATGACTGATTAATCCTTTTACATTTTCGAAAATAAACACTTTAGGTTGGGATTCTTTGACAACTCTTGCAAATTCGTAAAAAAGTGTACCCCTAGTATCTTCAAATCCTCTTCTTTTCCCTACCATTGAAAATGACTGACAGGGGCTTCCCCCGACCAAGAGATCCAACTGATTTTTATATTTCAGACCATCAAGCTCCTTAACGTCATTGAACCAATCTTGTTCTTCAATATCATAATTTGCAAAGTAACTCTTTTTTACATAAGCATCAATATCACACGCAAATTGAATTTTTGTATTCAGGTTAAGCCTTTTAAAGGCATATTCAATTGCACCAATTCCTGAAAACATAGTTCCTATACGAATAGTAACATCAGGATTTGAAAACTCCTTTTCTCTCCAGTCTGAAATAAGATTTGTTTCTTTATGTGACAGATACAAATCCAATTGTTTTTTCACTATTTCCAGTACATCTTCATAGCCAGAATAATCTTTAATCTCATCTACTATCTTTTTTGAATAAAAATAATTTAAAAGGGTTTTTTTATCCGCTTCAAGAATAGAGGAAAACTTATCAATATATTCTATCTTTGAACCCCTTTCATCTTTTTCTATTTTACTAAGAGTAGATGTATCTATATCCAAAAAAGAAGCAACTTTTCTTAGAGGATACCCTAATTCATTTCTTTTCAGCCTAATATATTCCCCAAAAGTGAATTCCATATTTTTTGACAAAATTTTTATGACTATTTTTGTCCAAATAAACGGAATTTCATGGAATTATACAACTTTCATATAGGAAAAATCACTTTTAAAATATACTATAAATAGCTATTCAAAACACTTAATTTATTTTTACTTTTCCATAAGATTACTGGTTATTCTTTATAAAAGAACACTTAAACTATCTTCTCTATTTTTTAGCTTTCAGCTCGCATTCCCATATTTCAATCACATTCCAACACATTTTTTTTTGCAGTTCAAGATTTACTTTATGACCTCGAGATATATTAGTATCTATTTCTTCCATCTACCATTCAGTTCTTGTCTTAGTAGGAGTAATGAAACAAGTTGCTCCTTTTTCTTTTGGAATATTAAGTTAACTCGATTTATAATACAGCATTATCTTTTCAGATAATAGCTAATGGTGTTCATCTCTTTTGTGTTCACTCCTTTTGCTTACATTTATCTAATTGTAGATACAGGGATGAATACGACCTTTACGTAATGTTTTTGATTTCCGCTTCGAAACAACCAGTTGAACCGTCCTCTAATATTAACTTATCCCTTTAAAGATTCTAAGCATCAATTCTATTAGTCGATAAGTTTTTGCCACCATCTTTAATAATAACATTTTCGTCCCCATATTGCATTTGGCATCAGACCTTCTTAGTCGCGTTGTACCCATGGTCTATTAGGATAACAGATTCTAAGTTATAGACAATACTGTATTCTATACTTTTGTAATCGTCTGAAAGCTGTGTTTTTTGATTGAGATAATTGTCACACCTAAGTTTTCTTTTCTATTACTGTTATGCAACGGTATAGAGATAGCTAGACTACGAGATATTTACTTTTAAAGCTGTATTGTATTATACCTTAAATACCTCTTCCCTATGCCATTTCAGATTTTCTTGTGAGGGTTGATATTGAATCTGCTTCGGTAAAATAATAGGTTTCCCTGAAAGTTGATTCAAACTGTAGGGATGAGTCACATCTTCCTCGACATGCGAAGAAACCAAAATCCGATATTCGCTATCCACACTCACCAAACCACGATCGAATGCTCGGTGTAAATTTGGGCACAACGCGATACCGTTCGTAACTTTGTCGTCATGCGTCACCGCGAAAGGAACAATATGACAGGCATCAATAAAATTGTATTTGAAAGTTGACCGCATACGCATACCCGTCATAGCACAAGTATCTTGGTATAATTGTGGTATATAACGTTTAAATAAACCTGAACGAACAAAAACATCCTCCTCAGTTTGTATAGAAACGTGTTTGTAATGTACTTCGGGTTCGTTCAATACGAGCGATTGTACATCATGATAAAAGCCATCATTCAACTGCTTGTGGATATAATATTGTTCACATTGGTCTGGAAAATAATTGGCTAGTATTGCATCGCGAATAATATTGCGATTACTATCGACAATCATCAATTCAAACAGTTCCGTAGTGAAACTGCCATAAGCAACTGTTTCTGCTAGCGTCTGCACGCTTTTGATATGCGCATTGACCGAAAGACTAGAATAACAATGAAGCTTCCAAAATGGATGACCTTTCACTTTATCAGACTGCAGATAATAAAATGGTTGTGTGAAATCGGGCTGGTGTGCTGTATTTACTAGCAGACGCCAGTTCTCCTGAAACAAGCCAACGAGATCTACGTCAACTTTGAATCTATTATCGAGAACCAATCCTTTCTCAACTAACTCAATCAATGTTAAAAGTAAAACGGGCTTATGCGGAGCTAATCCATATTTAGTTACCCCGCGCTTTAGCCTACAAAAAGAGTGAATATAGTCTTGAATATACTGCATAGAATATTCAAGATAGAAAAGTTTTTTGACATGTATGGCTTAGAATGACATCATGTATAAAAATTGTGAAGGAGAAAGAAAGTAACCAGATATTGGGTTATTTATTTTCATAAATATGCACGATTGATTTAAATCATTAATGTCTGCTCAAAACTAATCCAAATACTATATTTTCTTCAGAAAAATATGCAAATCTTCCTGACTTGTTAATGTCTCTCGAAAATTGACTATCTTCCTTTCTTCAATCTAAAGAAAAGAACAGACCTTAATAACAAATGGAAAAATCAGATAGCATTGACTGGAAGATATATGAAGACATCACAAAATATATTTACGAGACATTGGGCAAAAGATCTGGAATCAAGATCGACGGCTATGGTGACAGCTGTAAAATAAAAGGAAAATCTGGCGTAAAGCATCAGATAGATGTCGTAACCTCGCAACCTGACGGAATAACTACGGCTATCGAATGCAAATATTGGAACAAAAAAGTAACTAAAGACACTGTGATGAAATTATCCTGTATTATACAGGACACTACAATAGATAAGGGCATTATCGTATCAAAAAGTGGATTTACAAAAGATGCTATGCACTTTGCACAACATCACAATATTGATATCGTAGAACTAAGAGAATATGATGAGAACAATAAAGAGACGATATCAAAGCAACATGAAATTGCAACAATTATCCCAATCATAAACTCTACTATTTGGCGTCCTGAAATATTGAAAATAGCAGTTCATCCGCCTGAAAAAGAAATAGAACTGACCGATATGTATCAAATACAAATCTCGATAGGTCCAACTATAAAATTTTCTCTACAAAGGTATATCGAAATATTTCAAGATAAACTGCGTAGACGAAATAAAACATCTGAAATAATGACAGAACGATATGATGTTAATGCATATTTAAGCCATTTCAAAGATGACTATCCGATAAAAATATCTGCACTATCGTTTACTGGTGTCTTAAGAAAAATAGAATCGCAATACAGACAAGAACTATCGCTAATAGAAAATGTATCACTAATCATGAAGTCAATATTTGAAGAGAGAACATTTAGCATTTCTGAAAACGGAATCATCATAGAACATTTAAACGAGGTAAAATAGATTTAATTTTACAGTCTCAATTTTACGCAGAAAGATCTTTCGAACTATTTTGTCTTAGACCTTCTCCAAGAGAACTGGCAACTTTACCCCTATCTTGTAAACTTTATGATAAGCTTTCACTTGATGTTCTGAGATTGCAAACAACCCGCGAACTATATTAAGTGCAAATTGTTCATGTATTTTTTTCTTAGTCCCTTCTAGATTTAATCCATCCACCATATCTGGATAGATAATCAAACAAGGCAGTAAGGTATCCCTATCAAACTCATTATTACCCATTGAAACTTCATGCAGAACCCTATTTAATCTAGCATATCCCGCTACCTGTCTTATATCTTCGTGCACAAGATGGGATTTATACTGTAGCTTGTATTTTGCATCGATGATCATGGAATTCTCCCCGTCCTTGACTAGAATATCCAAAGAATTACCATAAGTAGAATACTGATATTTGATCTTTTCGGTATTATGGCCGTTAGCTTGTAGCAGCTTTTGATAGACGTAAAGTTCAAATAAGCGAGGCATATCGATCCAGAATGGTGGTGTATCGACTCGCTCATTGGCAGTGGTACGGCTGATGTTATATCCGAATCGTTTGAGAATATATCCACCGATCCGAACTGCCTCTTTGTATTCCTTAAAGAATGGGTTATACTTAAAATACCGAAGGGTATCCTCATCTGCCAAATTGCTAATATGTTCAAATGATGGCCTTACATAGTTTATTAATTCTTCCAGATACTTTCCGTTACCTTGAAAGAGACTTTGATGGTTTCCGATATATGCACTGACAAAGTTTAGCACTTTCTTTAGAAAACGATTTTCGATGTTGTCTTCACCAAAAACTTGATACTCACAATAGGTTTTAGTGAATCTATTTTTCAAGATATTCTGTTTGACCTGCTGCCCTACAAGGATCTTCCCCTTCACACGGTTGTTGAGATTTTCGCGCTCTTTATAATATGATTTCTTCAGCCCCTTTCGGACTATCTGTCTTATCAGTTGCAGGAACTGTACCACTAAAAAAGGAGTAAGGCTGTCATCCTCTTGTTCGATGTTAATCGGTTGGTCTTCCCATTCAATCCTTACGAGGTCGGCACATTCTTTGGCAACGATAGGATCGGACATGGCATCGAGCAGCATCTTAAGATAATTGACCTGGATATTATTTGCCTCGTCATTTAGTTCTTCGGATTCATTAACATCGGTTTGCTCTTCCCTAGTACAATTTTCCGCAAACTTTTCAATTACATATTTATTTAGCTTAGGCTGGACATGAACATATTTCTCTCCAACAACCAACCAGTCTACTCCTATATGGTAATCTGCGGTGAGTTCTACTTTGTTTTTGGAACTGATCACATGAAAACAATTATACTCCTGCCCTCGTCTATCTTTATACATCCGCGGGACACAGGACGACCACTTCAACATTTCATCTGTGCTATTGAGGTTTCCGTCAGTATCGGATTCAAATAAAATATGCTTGACGTGTTCGTACAACGAGATCTTCATCTGCCTGTCTTTTATTTAACCTGAATTTCGTTTGGTAGTGCGAGAACGTGTGGACGTGCTTCTTCTTTGAGCACGCCGTCCTTGATATATTCGAGCAGGATAGGCTTGATCTCATATTCCAGCCGCATGTCCATTGTTGCACCTTCTTTTTCAATAAAGTACGAATGTCCCAACCATACATCTTCGGGACGAAATTCTGGAGAAAGGTAAATGCTATTCTTTAACAGATCTCTTTGTTCACTGTAATCAACTGTTGGATTATAATCTTTGACAAAGAGTTTAGCTACATTGTTAAACAGCTGCTGATCGAATCCATCTCCCAATTCCGAATTAAGATTGCGGGGCAATATGTCAACAAATGCAAAACGTCGCCGAATTGCATAATCTATATGTCCGACACTGCGATCGGCTGTATTCATGGTACCGATAATGTAAAGATTATCTGGAAGGCTGATCTTAGTAGAACCATCTACCTTGTACATTGATTCTACAGATTTGCACCGGTATTCTAGAGCGTAAATCAACTCTCCTAATACGGCAGAAAGATTCGCACGGTTGATTTCGTCTAATATGAGTATATAATTTTTTGACGGATTGATGATCGCCTCATTAGCCATGAGAACTAACTGTTTATTTTTGGCTACATAGGCCAATTTATCGTCCTTGATCTCTGTCTCGATGCCCCGAACGAAATCTTCATATGTGAAACTGGGGTGAAATTGCATAATACGCAGACGATCACTGCTTTTACTATTTTCATTTTGCTCCACCGCATCTATCTGCTCATAAATATATTTAGCAATCGCCGCTTCGTAGGGATCGTTTCCGTATTTAATAGTTCCTACTTTAGACCAGGTTTCGTCCTTGTAGTATTTAATAATGTTATTAAAACTGGCAGAATATTCTTTGCCCGTAGAGTGGGTTTTTACGGCAAAGCTTCCCCCCTTTACTTGGGTTATCTCGTAGTCGGTATAGTCTGTAACGCTTCGAAGTATCAACCCTTCTTTAACAAATAGCTTTATACTTTCAATTCCGATCTCTGTTGGCTTTTTTAGAACTGTTGTGTGACTACTATCAAACAGATTTTCGGCTATCTTTTCTGCCATTCTCGTTTTCCCTGTGCCAGGAGGCCCTTGAAGGATGATCTGCTTTTTATATTTTAAAAGTTCTGTTGCTTTATTTATATTTTTTTGATCCATTATTTCACTTTTTGTCGTGTAGGAAACAATCGGCGTCTGGCTACCTACGCTGGGGTATCCATATGTGCCTTGAAATTCAAAATCTGTATAATGTATCAGTGGTTCTGCCTTATAGAACTTATGCGCGAGGTAGACGATCTTTGCATTTTTGTTGTCATCATGGTAGTCTTCAAATTTATCGAAGTAATTAGTAATTTGACCGTACCGTTCCGGCCAACCAGCCTCTTCGAGTTCTTTCTGGCTCACGACAAAATCTACGACTTCAGCGATATATTGTACATTAAAGAGCGTTGTGTAATATATTTTGAAACTCCCATTTTCCTCTAAGGATTCTCTGAGTAATTTTATCGTTTTATCTGTTCCAGTTGGTCTTTTATGATTCCAACAAGTAACAAAATTGGATTCTTCTTTTCCTTTTATAATTTCCGCCTGCCATTCTGTTGAATCGGCAATCATCAATCCTATCAGATTTTCTTTCCACTCTTTGTCTATGAAATAGCAGATACGACTTAACAGATGTGTATAATTTTTCTGATTATTGACCTTGAAAGCAAAGGGGCGGAAGTATTCCAACAAGTCATCAACGACATTTGATTTTTGATATGTTTTCTCAAATAAACCTTTAACCAATTGATCACGATGGTTCTCACTAAGCATGGTAAAATTTGATATAGGATCCTGTAAGTATGTAATTGCATTCTTAGGTGACCCATCCGGAATAGTAAGATTAAATTTGAACGCCAGCAACTGTTCCACCCAATTATTCATTCGAACATAAGCTAGAGCGAGTACACGTTTGTCAGGATAGGCGTTGAGCTCCTGTTTACGATATGCATTGGCATCGCAATAGCTAACTATTGTAAATATTAGTGTGCCTATTTCTTTATACTCCCCATCTTGCTCAAAACGCTGCTTGAGAAGATTATAATTTTTGATATTTTCGTTCAAAAATGTCCTTTGACTTTCAGTTAATTCAAAAGCGAGGAAATCGTCTAATACGTCCTTTGCTTTTTGAAAATAAAACTCCTCACACTCAATGATACTTAGACATCTTTCATTGGTGTAGGCATTTTGTATTTTTTGTTTTATAGCGTCTGTCATCTTAATTGATCATGATCATCTTGATAAACCTGATGATGTCTCATTATAGCATAGTTAAAGCGATCTACTATTTGGAGACTTATCAAGAATTAATAGTTGTGCTAGATTAACCTTTATTTAAACAATGGTTTGTCATTTACTAAATTAGTATTTGTTTTATTGAAAGTCAACAACAAAACAAATAGTGTTGAATATTATCTTAATATTGCCATTCCACTTGCGGAATAGCCTACTAATACCATCGGTTGCCCTTGATTATTCCGTCCTGTTTCTGTAAAGCTCGATATCTTAAGATTAATAATTCCATTTGCACCAAGTTCTTGGGCTTTCTCATACAGTTTATCCAACGCTACCTGTGATGAAGCTTCAACAAAGTCTTTCATAATTAATGTTTGCTGTGTTGGAAGTTTCTTTGGTTTAATGGTTTCTACAGAGGCATCCTTACTCTCCGAATACCCTGACTTAACAACGGCTACTACCGACGAGACAGGCTTGTAGTCAAAGTTTACAGAATTTGACTCGGTAATAAAAAAACCTTTTTGTGTGTATGGCCTATAATCGACCGATGATGCGAATGCTGTATAAAGTGATTTCTGTGGACCACAACTTAAAAGCATGGATATAATGCCCATGCTGTAAGCGAAATATTTGATTTTCATTTTTACCGATTAATAATATATTATGAGCGGCAAATTTAGAATCAGCAATGTTATAAACTCTACGGGATCCCGTAAAATACAGAATAAGTTTTCTATTATATAAATCATCAAATGGGAAGAAGCCTTGATCGAAAAGATTTCTAATATTAAAATTTCCAAAGACTCTTATAAGACAAAAACTTGAGTTTTGACAAATGTCAGCATTTATATAGAACACTTAAAGTGATCTGATCATTCCCGAGTAAAGGAATAAGCCAAACACATTTACTCTATGATGTCTTAGAAACTTTTGCTCCGGTTGAAAATAAGCGTCGAATGGTATATTTAGCTTTTTTCCATGATATTCTCCAAGAAAAGAGTTATGTAATTCTTCATGTACGATAATATAATACTCTTCATTAATCGTGAACATCCCCTTGTCAAATGCCCAGTGCATGTCTCGAGACAAAGCTATTCCATTGCATGGCAAGAAAGTTCCTGTATGTGCTCTCGGTTGTATGTGAGCCGCTTCGAGATTATTTAGTTTTTTGTAAGAAATAACACTACCGGTTACTGCACATTTGTAACCATAAGCGTGCATCACAAAATCCCGAAAACTCACGGCGTTGAAAAGAGAAGCGCCTCTTATATCTTCAATTTCGTTCTCAACAATCTCCTCTTGTTGTTGCTTTACAATCTTTTCAACATCCTTCGGTATTACAACCCCAAGTTCATCTTCTTCTACAAGGTAGGAAGCTAGACCTAAAATTTCCCCATCTAGGATCGCATGGCCTCCTCTAGCAGGCGAATCCTCAACTAATTTATTTAGAGATATGTACAGAGGATCTTCGTTATTAAACCTATAAGTTTTATAAATAGGCATAACTTCTCCTGTATTAACTCTCTCAATTACTACAATATCATTCTGTTTAAAATAGTACTCAGGATCAATCTCCTGATTTAGATACAAACGAAATTCATCTCTAGTCCCCCCTTCTGTGTTCCACTTATCGTTATGATATACTAAAGCACAGTAAACTTTTTCATCTGCAAACGGAGGAACGATGGGAATTAACACATTATCATTCCTAATATTAACCGACAAAGGTGGAAAAAAATCTATAAATAACTTTGACAAATAAAAGTATCGGCCTCTAGCAACAGAACCGTCAGCTCTCAATCCTAATTCTTGTTTAGTTAGTCTTTTAATGTAATAAAGCCCCATTTAGAATTACTTATACGTGGAAATCTGCCGTATATTGATCCGGTCCAACTAAAACTAAATCAACATCCGTTCTTCCATAGTTGTTCAAATCGGCCAGTGTTATAAAATGCACAGCAGCTAGCCCCATTCTATTTCTCAAATAAAGTCCTAATGTATTTTTGTTTGGTGTAGAACTTATTTGCTTAGGATAAACCAAGTTTGTCCTAGAATCAGGTAGATTTCCCTCCAACAAACAGCTCATCACTGTGCCGTCATCCCAGGTAATCTGGATCCTATGCCCTCCGGCTCTTTTAGGAGGAATTAACCCAGCGTTTCGTCTTATAGTTGCAATATGTAAAGGTATGTATGCATCGAACGGAGTTGTGTGATTGGAAGAGTTCCCTCCCCAATTAACCCCTGCAGCATTATGTACAGTTCCCTTGGTTGTTAATAAAGTCAATTTTGCCATAGTAAACTACAATTAGGTTCTATATAAACCTAACAAAATTCTCGCATAAAATCAATAAGGGTCTCAGCTATAATATTTGATAGTTTCGGAGGGACAGCATTCCCAATCATTTTATACTGATCGGTCATACTTCCAGTAAACACATAATCATCATCAAAAGTCTGTAAACGGGCGGCTTCCCTAACAGTTATCGACCTTGCTTGATCAGGATCAGGGTGAATATGACGCAATCCATCCTTATAAAGGTGAGCGGGTATTGTATTACTCGGTTTATCCCATTGTAAAACGTGATATTTATGTATATTAGATTGCTTTCCTGTTAACTCGAAATAAAGTTGTTTTAAGGATTCAGCACTTAAATACTGCATCCTACCTGACAAAATATCATCTGCCAGTAATCGGAAAGTTTCAATATCTCTCTTGCTATGCAATCGAGGAATGTGATTTTCAACATTTGTATTGCCGATATGCCTAGTTTTTTTGCCTCCTTTTTTTACAACATCTTCGGTTGGATAAAATTTAGGAAGATCTTGTATAGCATCCGCTACAGTTTTACCTCCAGATCTTTTTTGGGAATTAAGTTTTTTATAAAATGCTTTGATTGCCTCTTCACTGCTGCCTTTTAACTGTCTGTCGTCAACTCCAATAATAATTAACCTTTTACGTTGTTGAGGGACACCAAAATCCGCACAATTAAATAGAGCATCTTTTTTCAGATCCTGAGATATTGTATAACCGATATCTTTAAATGCTTTCGTAATTCTATCAACAATTGATATCCCCCCCGGCTTGGCGCTTAGCAACCCCTGCACATTCTCAAATACAAAAACTTTAGGTCTGTAACGGTCGACAACTTTGACATAGGATTCGAAAAGATAATTTCTGTAATCATCATGCATTCCATTTACATCTCTAATTCTTCCTGCTACAGAATAGGCTTGACAAGGTGGACCTCCAATAACAATATCGACACTTTTATTACCAATAACAGCATCTAGACCTTTATGTTGCCCATATATAACGTCGTCAGACCAACCGTTAAACAATTCATCGGTACGTTGTATGTCAAATCTAAAAACTATATCAGATAAATTTTTATAACCATATTTATCTTTTAGTCGTTTCATCAGCGTATTACAGGGCTCTATCTCCCATTCGACACAAGCCAAAGACTCAAAATGCCCCGATAGCTCGAAGCCATCAGAAAGCCCCCCACAACCTGCAAACAGGTCTATTGCATTAAATTTTTTGAAAGAGGCCATCTTCTTATTCTCCTTTTTTATCCAAATAAGTTAATAATTTCTTGGCAATATGAAATCCTAACAATGGAGGAACAGCATTACCCACTTGTCTATATTGTTGAGTCTTTGTTCCCAAAAAACGGAAATTATCTGGAAATGACTGAAGTCTTGCATTTTCGCGAACGGTTGGCACTCTATTGTACTTATAGTGAAAATGGTTTCGATGTCCAGTGTCGATAGTCTTTGAAGGTTTATTACTATGATACCTAGTCCAAGCTTCGTTAAATTTCCGACTATCTCCTACACCGGGAGGAAGATCTCGATGATTCCCCCCCTCGGGAACCTGCGAAATAACATTTATTACCAAATCTGTATGTTTAGTCCCTACATGATTAAAGAGGACATCGTTCCCATTTCTCATCATCGTTTGATATTCCGATTCAGCAGGTTTATCATAAGAGTCGATTTCTTCACCTAAATCATCCAATCGAGAAGGTAGATCACCTATTGCTTTAAGGCAGGTATTGTATTTTCCTTCGGAAAGTATTTTTTCAGGAAAATCAAAAACACCTAACTCCTCAATCAAACCAACAAAGAAGATCCTACGCCTAATCTGAGGCACCTCATAATCAGGAGCATACAGAACCTTGAAATTTTTGGTAAGCCCCAAATTATCAAACTCCTCCAATATGGCCGTTTTTGCACGTCCTTCGTACAAAGTAGCTAATCCTGGAACGTTTTCGATGATCACAGCCTTAGGTTTTAGGCGATTGGCAAGTTTAAAAACCGAATAAAAGAGCCTATTACGGTCATCATTCGCTTTCCTAGATCCTGTTAAAGAAAATCCTTGACAGGGAGGCCCCGCTATAATAACATCAATTTGTTTCCCACCGATCTTGTTTTCAATTTCGTCTAATGTAGAATCTAAATGAAGATCACCAAGAATAATATCTGAATTTTTGTGATTCAACTTGAAAGTATCTAGCGCAGCTTTGTCATTATCAACGCCTAAAACCACCTCAAACCCTGCTTTTTCAAAACCGTATGAGAAACCTCCACAGCCTGAAAAAAGATCTACAACCTTTAACTTACTAGACATATTTAAAAACCTATTTGTTTATCGTTTTCTGCGAATATACTAAAAAATATACAGGAAGATTTTACAGTCCGGGACTCCATATTGTCCTTCAGTTTTTCACATCAATATAATATATATGAGAATCAACAAAGTAAAATAAAGCTCCTATTGCATAAATCTTCTTGGCACGATGCTATCGAAAATTATTACAAAATGCAAATTTAACAAAAACATCAACAAACTAATATTTTTAGTTTGTTTTTAAATAAAAAACTATTCTAATACTCACTAGTCATAGGTTGTAAAAGCAGATTTTTAAGTAACTTAGTAGCATGCAAGGCTACGAAGAGGATGAAGGAACGATCAAAGTTCCGCGGTTTGCGGAATCGGCAGGTTTCTACACAAGTAAACAGCGTAGTTATAACATGTCTCGCATAAAAGGAAAGAATTCTAAACCGGAGATCATCCTCCGAAAAGCACTATGGGCTAAAAACATTCGTTTCCGACTACATGATCGATCACTCCCGGGCAGGCCTGATATTGTAATCAAAAAGTATAGATTGGCCATATTTGTCGATGGTGAGTTCTGGCATGGCTTCGATTGGAAAAACAACCGGGAAAGGATCAAATCTAACCGCTTATTTTGGATTCCGAAGATCGAACGCAACATGCAAAGAGACGAACGTACGAATCGTGCACTACGTGATATGGGCTACACGGTATTTCGCTTCTGGTCGCAGGATGTAGTAAAGAACCTCCCTACGGTTATCAACCAAATTGAGTTATTTCTAGAAACAAGAAAATTATATAGATAACGTTTTTGTAAAACTAATATTTTTAGTATATTTAATAAAATATTAGCGCTATGAAAATTGTCCAAAAACACTATTTCGCACAACAGGATTCAGAGGTTTTATCTCAACAGGAAAGACTATCGGACTGGCGGCACCAACTGCTGGATTTACCGGAAGACAAGCTCTTGGAACTTGTGAGATCAATGCCTCGCTTGAAACTGATAGAATGGTTGGCTTGGAATGATATACATGGGATTTTCCTAGACGAGGATGCCATTAGCGAAGGTTACCCACCGCTTACTAGAGAACAGGCTATGATGTGTGTATTCGCAGTAGTGATGCGCAACCGCGATGGATGGAATGGCTACATGGGAGATGTGAATTTGAAGGACCTAGATCTTGCAGTGAGTTTGTAATACCGAATGGATAAGCCTCTGACAATATACTCCCGCAAGCGTGCTGTTGCCCACTGGCGAAACTTGGTTCCCTGATGACTCTTGACACGGTAGCCTACGGAGATAATGACATCAAGATTGTAATATTTCACCTCACGTTCTTGTGTTTTATCTTCGATTGCGCCGTGCTGAGTGGTATGTCGGAAATACCGACATACCACTTCCTCCTCTAATTCTCCCTCTTCAAAAATATGCTTGATGTGCTCTGTAATAGTCGTTCTACCTTTTTGAAAGAGATCGGCCATTTGCGCCTGTGTCAGCCATACCGTTTCGCCCTCTAATCGTGTCTCGATGCGCGTAACGCCATCTTCACTTTGATAAATAAGTAGATTACTTTGTGGCTCCATAACCTAGAAGTTTAAAATATTTTGCAATAAACCATCGGCCTGCTCTTCTAATGCCAAGAGATCTGCCTTAACCTCTTCGATAGAACGTAATGGTGTATGCTTATAGAAATATTTATTGAAGGAGATCTCATAACCGATCTTGACAGAATCCAGATTGATCCAAGCTTCCTCAACATGTGGAAGCACCTCACGCTCAAAATAGCTGATCATGGACTCGTCCAATGGGATCTGCTCGCTGTCTCGCAGGTCACTTTCGGTCTCGTAAACGGTGTACTCTCCAGTGTAAGGTTGATATTAAGGAGAAGTAAACTTTTCCAAGACATCCAACAATACATCTTTGTTGGCCATGTGACGTATCTGCTCACTTGTGAGTCATGCGTTAAATAATCACGGTTTTCTCCGCACATAGCGATTTTAAGGTGATTAATCAACGCTTTTTGTTTAATAAAAACAGAAAATTTATCTGAAGAAAGTACTGAAAGATTAATTGAAAATTATCTTTTTACAGAGCGAGAACCGTTACGTAAAGAAGTTCTCGCCCTACGGGTTGAAGGAAGGCCCAGTTTCCTAAGATCTAAAGAAATTGGTGACCGTATTTTAAATAAAATCGTTGGGTTCGTAGATACTTTTGTTAATGGAATAACCGGGATATAATTAATTTCTTGTTTTAGAGAAGCTAAGGAGGAGTTCAACAGACAAATTAGATACGCAGAAAGTATTCGGCGTCATATTGTACTTTTTAATATAAAATTTTGCAGATACAAGTATAACTACGTATATTTGTATCAACAGTACACGCCACGCTACCCATAAGAACAGCGTCCCAGGGCGTGTCTTTTGCTTTATAACCAATTTATAACAGTTACTACCAATTATGTATAATAAAGAGGCTTTTACGATACAGCAACAAATTGACCGTTTAAAAGATAGAGGGCTATCTATTAGCGATTCCGATGATGTGTCACATTATCTTTCTCATATTAGTTATTACCGACTTGCGGGGTATTGGTGGCCCATGCAACAAGATAAGATAAACCATATCTTCAAATCAGGCAGTAAATTTAATGATGTAGTTGCTTTGTATAACTTTGATAGAGAACTGAGGTTACTATTATTCGATGTTATTGAAAAAATTGAAATAAGCTTAAGGACCAAACTGATATACCATTTATCGCATGAATTTGATCCATGGTGGTTTCAAAACTTTACAATTTTCCAAAGTGCACCTGATCTTGTAAAGACACTATCTGCCATAGAGGGAGAAATCGAACGTTCAAAGGATGTATTCATTAAAGAGCATAAAAAAAAGCATAAAGATGACGGGAGATTTCCTCCGGCTTGGAAATCCCTAGAACAAACCAGTTTTGGAGCATTATCCAAACTGTATGGAAATTTAAAGAATACCGTAGCGGCAAAAGATATTATCGCTCAAGAATTTGGAACGGTAAACCATACTTACCTCCCTAGTTGGTTACAAACAATAGCACAAATAAGAAATTATTGTGCACACCATAGCAGATTGTGGAATAGAAATCTACCCGGAAGCCCGAAACTCCTTAGCAATCCGCCACACGCATGGGTAAAAGATATCCCTAGGTCTAATGAATTTCAATTTCTATACGTTCATCTCTGTTGTATGAAGTACTTACTTAATGTGATCCAGCCGGAGAACCACTTTGCTGAACAGTTAAGTAATTTGTTGGCTAAATATCCTAATGTCGATCCAAAGGCATTAGGTTTAAAAGAAAACTGGCAGGATGAATCATTATGGAAAAAGTAAAAAACAAAGCAGGATTAATCCCCTTTAAACACCTCTTCCCTATGCCATTTCAGATTTTCTTGTGAGTGTTGATATTGAATCTGCTTCGGTAAAATAATAGGTTTCCCTGAAAGTTGATTCAAACTGTAGGGATGAGTCACATCTTCCTTGACACGGGAAGAAACCAAAATCCGGTATTCGCTATCCACACTCACCAGACCACGATCAAATGCACGGTGTAAATTTGGGCACAAGGCGATACCGTTCGTAACCTTGTCGTCATGCGTCACCGCGAAAGGAACAATATGACAGGCATCAATAAAATTGTACTTGAAAGTTGACCGCATACGCATACCCGTCATGGCACAAGTATCTTGGTATAATTGTGGTATATAACGTTTAAATAAACCTGAACGAACAAAAACATCTTCCTCTGTTTGTATAGAAACGTGTTTGTAATGTACTTCGGGTTCGTTCAATACGAGCGATTGTAAGTCATGATAAAAGCCATCATTCAACTGCTTGTGGATATAATATTGCCCACGTTGGTCTGGAAAATAATTGTTTAGTATTGCATCGCGAATAATATTGCGATTACTATCGACAATCATCAATTCAAACAGTTCCGTAGTGAAACTGCCATAAGCAACTGTTTCTGCTAGCGTCTGCACGCTTTTGATATGTGCATTGACTGAGAGACCAGAATAACAATGAAGCGTCCAAAATGAATATCCGTTCACTTTATCAAACTGCAGATAATAAAATGGTTGTGTAAAATCGGGCTGGTGTGCTGTATTTACTAACAGACGCCAGTTCTCCTGAAACAAACCCACGAGATCTACGTCAACTTTGAATCTATTATCGAGAACCAATCCTTTCTCAACTAACTCAATCAATGTTAAAAGTAAAACGGGCTTATGCGGAGCTAATCCATATTTAGTTACCCCGCGCTTTAGCCTACAAAAAGAGTGAATATAGTCTTGAATATGCTGCATAGAGTATTCAATATAGAAAAGTTTTTTGACATGTATGGCTTAGGGTAGTAGTAAGATGCAAAATAATGTAACCAAATAGATATCCACACACATGAAGCAAGGAAGAAACTATAGTCCAACTTTTAAACGAAGGAAATTACTCTACTTTCCTGTCTAAAGACTAACTCTGAGGCAAAGCAGCACAATAGGTTTTATTAAATACTCGATTACGCATCTTAACCTTGTCCTTAAAATGGCGAGCGATATTCTGCGTAATCTCTTCAAAGTTATCTCTTCCACGCTCTTGTTGATGATAAAACACCTTAATGCCAGCACAATTATCATGCTCGAAGATCATATTGAGCAGCGTACGATCTGATAGTCCACATGAGTGCCCCCATATGTAGATGATAAATGGTTCTGAAGAAATAAAATTCACAAGTTTCGAATAATTGTCTGTACGAAAATAACCAAACGATTTAATATGCTTAAAGTAATCATTAATATTGGTTTTCTCCATTTCATGATAGGACTCATCAATCTCATCTCCATAACCGAAAATTAAGGGATTCTTTTCATTTTCAAGAGATCCATGTATGTGTATAAATCCAATATTGATTTTAGATTTCAACTTCCTCACCAAGCCTGTATAATTAAAATCTAAAATTTTCACCGCCTTGGTA
Source organism: Sphingobacterium sp. LRF_L2 (assembly GCF_965644235.1). Taxonomy (NCBI): domain Bacteria; kingdom Pseudomonadati; phylum Bacteroidota; class Sphingobacteriia; order Sphingobacteriales; family Sphingobacteriaceae; genus Sphingobacterium; species Sphingobacterium sp. LRF_L2. Next base: position 38,777 of record NZ_CBFFRI010000009.1, read on the forward strand.
GTAATTCTATATAGAGGCTCATAAACAAAATGATGTTTTTCTAAAATGGCATTTGGATTGATATCCTCCTCTATATATTCTGCAAAATCAAGGTTAACTTTAGCACCTCGTGATACTTCTATCAGATACAACGAAAGTTGGTTCTTCAAATCATCTAACTCACAATTTAAACATTGAAGCAATTTTCGACGTTCTTTGACAGAAAGAGTCCCTCGATCCCCTGTTAAATAGGCATGCCTTTGGTTTAGAACTTCCTTGAGCTTGGCATAAAAATTATTTTCTATATCTACCCAATTATATTCACGGTAATTAATTAATAGATCCCTCAGTAAAGAAGACTTTATTACTCCTCTAATAGTGTAGAAATCATCTTTCAACTTTATTGCCATACCTTCCTGCCTCAGGTCAATTTTACCTAACAAGAGACCTTCGACAAGATCCTCAACACCATCAAATGAACATGGATTGACGCTTGTAGGAATATTATCCAACGTCATTTCTAAAATATGCTGACACGTAGGTTTTAAATTATTTATAGCTTCACTAAAACATTTTGTGATAAACCAAGTAACAAACGAATTGTAATCGGTCTTAAGACCGTGAGCTAGATCAAATCCGTTTCCTATAAGAATAAGCTTATTCATTATTTTTTTTTAGATCGTTATGTAAATTAAATTTTGCCATAAGTTAGATGATTATGTATCTGCTCTATCTACAATTGAAATATTACTTGCCCCTATTTCTGAATTTTATATACCTACTCCCTATATATATACTATCTTTTTCGAAATAAATATCATCTGCTTTTTTATGCTTTCGGACCAACATAATAGGTTTTATTGGCTGAAGATTCACAGAACCATCTCCTAATTTTGAAAAGATCCAAAATGGGGCATCTAATTTCTTGTAAATTTGATCAAACTGGAGAAAATCAATTACAGCCACCACGTCATGATTTGATAAGGTTACACTATCGACTTTAATCTCATCGTCTTGCAAGTTAGCACTTGTAGTCCAATAACTTCTCGGCGCAAATTTAACTTTGCCTTCTGAAGTATAGTGACCGCGACGGAAAAGGTTAAAAAATCTTACATCAATCAAATTTTGATTTTCAAAGTAGGATCTGGAAAAAGCAGAAAATCCGCATCTTCGGCTTCTAAAAACATTCTTCTTATATCTTGAATAATATTTTATAGGGGATATAAGAACGACATCTTTTGGGAAAGTATCGCTTTTTTTGACAAGCAAATAGTTGATTCCCAAACGTTCGTTGAGTCGATTCGTGAGATCTCTTTGGTCGGTTCGGGAAAAAGTGTTAAAGTTGAAATACTCATGTTTAGTGTAGACGTCATATTGCGTTAGATCAATTGTATCCAGAGCTTTTGTGTTTAGCACGCGGTTTACATCTGAAAACTTTTTGGTACAGGAGGACACAACGATGAATATGAGGAGAATCGAAAAGGATACCGATAGATGTTGCTTTGTTTTCATAGACAGCAGTATTTATTTTTTTCTGACATTGGATAAAACGCCTATCGATCTTTGCAAGTCCATGCCCCAATGCTCCATTGTACTATTGATGTGATAAGGCATATTACCGCCATAATGGATTAGGTTTTGAGGATCTAAACGATCGTTAGAATTATATTTTCTAATCGATATTTCTGCAAAATCATTGAATTTAACACCAAACCCGACAAAGCTCAGATTATATGCATATTGATCAACATCTTTGTAATCGACGGTATTATTCCTTAAACTGGATGCGACTTTGTAAGCCCTATCATAGTCACCGGTAAACTTATTGAAACTGAGTGATAAGGTATTGACATGGCCAAAATTGTTGTTAGCTAAATGATAAGATATTAACATGCTGCTTGTATAGAAGCGGTCTTCTTCTCCTTCGATCAATGCTTTCCCGAACCATTCGAAAGGGCCTGCTCCATCATTTTGGTAATATAGTTGGGCGCGATAAATCTTTATATCTAAAAATCCAACGCGCTGATGTTTGAATCCTTTATCATCGTTCAGATAAATGAGCTCTGTGCCCATTGAAAAACTGCTATGGAAGGGATGCATTAATGGGGATTGGTTAAGATTTGCATAGAGATAATAGGGCTGCCCGAGATACGCATCTTTTGTCCACGTGGATCTGCTGTTCCATGGACCAAACCGGAAAGCATTTGCTGCGCCTAAGATAAACTCGAAGGAATGATTTGATTTGTATCTCTTCTGATTTTTCTTTTCCTGTCTTGTAGATAGCGTTTTCAAGTTTAAAGCGGTACCGACATGGACATTGGGAAACAGACCATTCATTTCGTAGCCATATCCACAATTACCAAAAACTTTCAACATGTACCCGGTTTCTTGTCGCATCCCCACCTGTAGTCCCAAATTAAAGCCTAATTGGTGCCGACTTCCATAATCTTGGGCGTGCAGTACGGTAAAAAATAGAAGTATAAAAACTAGGGAAACTACTTTCATACGAGTATTAATAATATGGTGTAAAACAATAATAAATGGCTAATAAATCATATTCTGCAGCAATGATTCGATCTGTAATCTTTGACGTAGAAACACTGTATTAAATTACATAATATGATTTAATAATTAAAATATTTTTTCACTATAGCGAAAAATAAATCTAGTAATCATCTGATTTACAACACACTTTCAAACAATCAAATAGATAAAAAAGGGAGTAACACTTCAATAGTTGATTTTAAAAAAAAGAATATAGGATTTGCACAACAATATTTTTGAAGGAACACCTAAAAGTCTCTATGAATTAACCAAATTGATCCGCACTCACCTATTAAACACTAGCTTTACGGCCATCTCACTATACTAAAATTACAGAAATTCATTATTGATAGATAAGTATTAAATCTTTCATGTTAAAAAATCAAAAAACATTTACAAATTACATAAAAAATAATATATTAGAGAATTAAAATTATTCAATTATGAAAATAAAACACTTATTAATTACAGTCTCTTTAGGGCTTCTCCTCATCTCATGCAGTAAAGATGACAAACCTGTGAATGAAAATCTTCCGGAGAAGGTTCTTCTTAAAAATGGCAAAGAATATTTAAAAGATTCTGTGCTTAACAAACTTTCACTATATACACAAGTTCAATCAGATAGTATAGTATATGATAGCGAAAAACAAACCTTCTTCTTGAAGGATTCTAATTTTGAAATTGATGCAATCTTCTACCTTCAATTAAAATAATTATGTCAAGACAAAAGCACTTTTTATTTTTACTTTGCTTTACTTTTTTTTCATATTCAAAAAGCATAGCTCAATTTAATAATATAATTAGTTCGGTTAACATCGGAGTAAATAGCCAATATTTAGAAGAAGGGGATATTAAAGTTTACAATACCAGTATAGCAGATAACGTACCAATAAAATACTCAATAGGGCGTTATGCCGACGCTACAAGTAAAACACTAGTCGCCAAAGCTATATTTATAATTGATATCTTAGGAGCTGAATATGCAGTAAGCGATACCATACAAATCTCAAATGCCGATTTTACAGGCACATCAGTAGGTAGCAAAATTCTTGACGCAACGATCACATTACAACCTAATTCCAAAATAGGAATCGTCAAATTGAAATATACAGAACAAATAGATGGTACATGGTCAGCCTTCAAATACTCTCAAGAATCTATTAGAACGACATATGGTAGATCCTTCTATGATATACAGGGGCCAGATAAAATCTGTACAGAGGAAACCTACAAAGTAAACTATACCGAAGGCTTAACGTTTGAAGGTAACGGAATTGCAACAGTGGCTTCATTAGGAAATGGCGAGTATAAAATTTCACGTATAGGAACGAATTCGGGTATAATTACATTCAGTTCGAAAGCGAATGGAAAACAATATACAAAGACTATCGAGATTGGAGCATATACTGTCGGCACCATAACCGGAAACGCTAATTTAAAAAAGGGAGAATCGTTAACTTATTCGATTCCTTTGAATGGTAATTTGGATTATCTTTGGAGTTGCTCTAATCCTTACGTTACAATAACAAAAACTTCAGCCAATACAGTAAAGCTAAGCACGACAAGCAACATGCCAGCAGGTTATTCTGCACAGACAACCTTGTATGCAAAAGCAGTAACTAACTGTGGTACAGCAACAAACTATGTATCTAAGAGCATTTTATTATCTGCCGATTTAGATCCTCGTTTAGACTAGGTTAAAAAAGTAAAATGGTATAGACCGGATATTTTAGCAAAGGTCCGAATACTAAAAAAAACACCTATAGCATCTGTGACTTTAAAGCCTGCATTTTTGCAGGCTTTCTTTTTGTATACGATATCACAATGGGATGTAGAGGTTAGATTTTTCTTACCCCTCAGATCGCAAACATTATCGTTATTTGTCATGCTACGCAAGGAGAGATCTACCAACGACAGACTCTTCCGAACGGCGGGATGACAACTTTCAAAATCCTTTTCTTACCCGATTATTAAGATTCTTTTAACGGTATGTGAGCCCCCCAATTTGAATAATGTTGTATCTGTATATTTCAAATATTGGTTAATAATTCGGTAGTTAAAAAAAAGGATGATAAAAAACTATATCTTAATTTGTTTCATATTTCCCCAATTTTTCTCTGCAGCGAGTAAAGAATGAAAAGTATCATTTAAAAACACTACATGCTTTTTTACAAAAGGATTAGGAACTGAGAAATTTAAGGAGGATGACTCGAACGAAATACCAAATACTTGAAAAGCTAGAGAAATCTTACCTCCAATAGCTATCCCTTTTTCGTTATCGCCCCACCCACGTATAAAATTATTTAGTTTCGCCAATCGATCAATTGCTTTGGTGTCTCCTCTCAAAAGTGCATCGGTAATTTCTGCAGACCACTCTCTAAAATGTTGTAGAATGCGTTTTTCTCTAATTAAAGATATCGCTTCGGTCCAGCTACCACATTTAGTTGCTGTGTCTAATACAAAACTTGCAATGGGAGGAAGTTGTGCCAAGGCCATCTTAATTCCACTTTCCTTTTCGACATTTTCCACGTATTTATTCGCGGATTTCACAACATTCTCAAGAAGTCGCAAAACAACTCTATTATCTTCATTTTCAACACCTTCAATACCTGACAAACTTTTAAAAAGTTCATTTCGAAAAGCAGAAGGGCTATAAGTTGAGCTTATTTCGTTAGAAACACCAAGATAGAAGAGCAACCGTTTAATATTGCTTCTTACTTGATTATTTCGAATATCAGAAAATTCTAGATTGTCCAATTCAGAAATCTTCTTATCGGCATTTTGATTAATTTTTTTTCGAGTATCGGAATCCAAATCTATTCCCTCTACATTATTGAAATCATTTAATAGCTTTTGTGCCCAATTATTCCCTACAAATACATTGTTATCAACAACCATCTTATCATAGAGAACTGAATTTTCTATAAATTTTAACCAATTAGGCAAGATACTTTGGGAAATCGCATAGTTATTTTCCAAAGCATAAAATCCAATAGCAGCGTCAGATAAAGTTGCATTATCGGTAAGTAACTTCTGTTGTAACATAATAATTGCTGTATTTACTCTATATAAGGTTAATAAATATTAAATTACAATTTTATTTGTTATAAAAAAAGTAATTAAAAGATTTCACATTTTAAATATCCATTTAGCAATAGACTGCCATTTTCATTCTGTTTTTTTTATTACTGACAGAAAAGCTGACAAAAAACATGAATTTTTGTCAGAGTGAAGCAAAAGACTGACATATTGTAAAAACGCTAGGCTTGGCAGTTTTGACGGCATGCCATTCAGCTGAGTAAACATGGTCTATGCCATGTTAAAAAGCGTTAAATGGAGGTTTGTTGATCGGTATGGCACAGCCTTTGAATATGTACTAGTATTCATAATTTAGGTTAATAATTGGTTAGTTAGTAAAAATCCTGAGGCTCCCCGCTTCAGGATTTTTTATTTTGCACTTCAATGTATGTCTTTTCTTTAGACGGCTGCATCTACTATTCCAGACTTCTTAAAAAGTATCCGCATACTTCACCGATTTTTCCGCCGCCTTTACCGAGATTATACGTACATACATCTAATTGCTGTTCGGCTCCTCCCGCTTCTGCCCTACCTTTGAGATATCAAATAAGAAACAGAGATATTTAAAAACATAAAAAACTACTACCATGAAAAAGACTTTAACAACCATCGCCGCAGCATTCATCATGATCTCTTCTTTCAGTGCTTTTGCTGCTGAAAACGCAAACCCGCTTAAGAATGTGGAATCGGACAAGATCGTGACAACTTACCTGGAAGCCACTACGCTGGGAACTGTTGAACTGAACAAATTTCTATTCGCTGATGATTTTGAATACAGCAACACCGCTAACGGGGACAGCTTCAACAAAAAGCAGTACACCAACTTCCTGAAGGCACATAAGGGGGTGAAGTTCGACTGCGAGACCACTTACGAGATCCTGGATCAGAGCGGCCAGGCCTGTGTGGCGAAAGCTACGATGAAGTTTGCAAACTTCACCCGGGTGGATTACATCACCTTGAACCAAAGTGCGGAAGGCTGGAAAGTGAGCAAGGTAGTAACCGGCTATCCCGGTAAATAAATATATATAGTTTATTTCGTTCTGGAGCCTGCAGTGATGCGGGCTTTTTTATTTGTCTGCTGTTAAAGTTCTGTTAAAGGTGGTTGGCCAGGCAACTTTACAGCCTGAACAGCGTTATATTTGTACATTCATAATTTAGGTTAATAATTGGTTAGTTAGTAAAAAATCCTGTGGCTCCCCGCCTTAGGATTTTTTTTGATATGTAAACTTGCATAGTTATGATATACAATGGCTATAGCCCGAAAGTCAATCCTACTCCATATTGTTGCTGTTTAAGGAAGCGTTCTGTGAACAACTCTATAGCTATGTTTTTTACGAAAAAATTATTGATGTTTGGATAGATATTCATCCCCAACTCATAATCTGTTCTAGAATTAAATATGGATGTTTTTCCATAAACATTTAAGAACTTCCAGGGCTGATAAGTGCCATGTATTCTTACTCCAAGTATTTTATCTAAAGCTACAGTAAGATGGTCGGCTCCTAGTCCTAGAGTTATTTTTTTATAACTCACTCCGTACATGAGCTGCAAATTTTGCGCATGTACTGTACCTGAATCTATTTCTAACTTTCTCTTTCTATAGCCAGTGGCAAGAAAATCAACTGTTTTTTGCTTTAGTAGTAATTTAGAAAGATGGGCTTCTAAAAGGATATCATAATTCTTCTGCTGTTTTGAAAATCGATGATGTGCATGGAGCATAAGATAATTTTTGTTTTGGAACACCGGAAAACCTTTTGACAAAGAATACCCTATTGGGCTTGTGTTCGTCGCAGAATATCCGATGTATAATGGGGAGCGATGGTAGCATATCGTCATCATATTTCCTATAAGATAACATCCTTTATGCGGTAAAGATTGTTTAAATTGATCGAAATGTGAGGTTAAACCTAGAGAATCATCCAACTGATTAATGAAATCACGCAGCTGCTGAGCTTCTGCCGAGTGTTGTGATTCTGGCGACCAATATGATGCAATTTTTGTTTGTTTTGAATTGCTAAATTCAAATGTATAGGTTGCACCGTCGGCTCCTCTCTGCCATGTTTTGATATCCTTTTGCGATGGAAGTGTATCTATCCGATATTTATGCAGCAAATATTCCAGCATTTCGACATCTTTGATACTTAGATTGATTTTGCTGTATACTAGATTGGATTTATAATTTTTACGCTTATAATGATGGATGTAATTAACAAGGCGAGCCTCTGTTTTTACATCAGTTTTCACCAACTCTATGATTTGATTCTGGTCCCCGTAACGAAATAGTTCTCCCCTAAAAGTGTCTTGCAATGACGTTAACTTAAAGTGCTTGATCAAAGGTATAAACCTTTCGTAGCTGACGGAATCTCCGATTAAAATTTGATTTTGCGAGAAGCTAGGTGATACCTTACAGCCAAAAATCAAACAAAGTAAAGAAATCTTCTGTAATACTGATAAGATGTAGGACGAAGCTGATTTTCTCACAATTTCTTTTGGCTAATTTATACGACAAGATAGCGTATGTTATGAATATTTCAAAACATTGACAAGATAGGATTATAGCACATCTTTCCAATGAGATCAACACACTTCACCGATTTTTCCGCCGCCTTTACCGAGATTATACGTACATACATCTAATTGCTGTTCGGCTCCTCCCGCTTCTGCCCTACCTTTGAGATATCAAATAAGAAACAGAGACATTTAAAATATTTAAAAACATAAAAAAACTACTACCATGAAAAAGACTTTAACAACCATCGCTGCAGCATTCATCATGATCACTTCTTTCAGTGCTTTTGCTGCTGAAAACTCAAACCCGCTTAAGAATGTGGAATCGGACAAGATCGTGACAACTTACCTGGAAGCCACTACGCTGGGAACTGTTGACCTGAACAAATTTCTCTTCGCTGATGATTTTGAATACAGCAACACCGCTAACGGGGACAGCTTCAACAAAAAGCAGTACACCAACTTCTTGAAGGCACATAAGGGTGTAAAGTTCGACTGCGAGACCACTTACGAGATCCTGGACCAGAGCGGTCAGGCTTGTGTGGCAAAAGCGACAATGAAGTTTGCAAACTTCACCCGGGTGGATTACATCACCTTGAATCAAAGTGCAGAAGGTTGGAAAGTGAGCAAGGTAGTAACCGGCTATCCCGGTAAATAATATATAGTTTATTTCGTTCTGGAGCCTGCAGTGATGCGGGCTTTTTTATTTGTCTGCTGTTAAAGTTCTGTTAAAGGTGGTTGGCAAGGCAACTTTACAGCCTGAACAGCGTTATATTTGTACATTCATAATTTAGGTTAATAATTGGTTAGTTAGTAAAAAATCCTGTGGCGCCCCGCCTCAGGATTTTTTTTCAATTATGTGAGTTCTGCTATCTCCTATAACGTAAGCTTTGTAAATTTAAACAATGACCAACAATGTATTATACACAAATGGGGACATCCTTGCAGAAGTAAAGATAAAAAAGGGAAACCTTGTGAAATACGAACATATCGCAAAACATGTCATTTTCACAGATAAAATATTTACAATAGTCGCTCTAGTGTATTGAAATTTTAGAAATTCAAAGTGTACTGATAATCCTTCAAGTGTGTATATGCTAATTCTATATGCTCGGCCTTGAAGAGATTAGATTTTCTTTGATTCCATTTTTTAATATGGTTTTTGATATCTTCAACCGTTTTTACACCTTCCTGCTTACTAGAAAAGTCCACTGATGCCAACAGCTCCAATGCATACGTTGATTCAAACCCTTTGATCAATGCTAAAACTGACTTTAGACGATCTCGCTGCTGCTGTTCAAGTTGACTATGTACATACACCTCCACCTCTTGATATTTTTCATAATTAAGAAAAAGTGGTTCAAAAGCCTTTGCTTCATTCTGTTCCAATCCCTTAAGATAAATACCATTAATACTGTATAAAACATGATTCAACTGTACGGCATATGGTCCATAATGATGAGCTTGAAAGTTTAACTTCAAATTCTCTCCGCTTTCCTGTAAAAAGTACGCCAACTTATTTGCAGAAAATAAACTACTGATATCTCCGACTGATTCGTAATGAAACATCAAGTACAAAAGCATGGCTTTACCAGGAGTCAATTTTGCATTTTTTGTCTTTTTCTCAGATTGGAGTATATTTTTGATTTCTAAATTCGGTTCGTAAATATAAATATCAATCTCAATATCTCCTAAAGCATCAATAATCATTGGTTTGACAACATTCCAATCAAGGCCTCCATTCCCACACCCTAAAGGTGGTAAAGCTATACTTGTAATATTGTATTCTTTGATGGATTTTTCTAAAGCTTTAAGTCCTTCCTGAATATAGGATAGCTCTGAAGGTGATCGCCAATGTTCTTTGGTTGGAAAATTGATAATGTATTTTTCACATAATATATCACCATCTTTGACAACTAAAACTTCTCCAACTTTCAATTCACCTTTTTTACAAGCCTCCTTATAGACTTTATAATTATGTGGATATTTGTTCTTGAATTGTAAAGCAATTCCTTTACCCATCACACCTACAGTATTGACGGTATTTACTAATGCCTCGGCATCTGACTGTAATAAATCCCCTTTCAAAAACTTTATCATACCTAATAATATAATCTACCCTCAACTGCTACAACAACCGGTACATCTAGCCCTAAGTTACGGACAATATCTTCTATTTCTATTTTTTTGGTTTCGTTTTTCACAACAATCTTATCGATGTAACGAACAGGAATGTGACTCTTTACTAAAAACTCAGCCTGCTTAAAGTCTCTTCGCTGAAAATCGTCCTCTGTGTTGCTCCAATCCTTAGCCCTAATAACATCCCATCTGAGTCTATGTAAATCACTTGGATTTGTAGAAAAATTTGCCAATTTTACTTTAGCATGCCGATCAGTAAAAACATATTGGAAACCATCGCTTATAATATGAGCACTGTCAACAATAATAAATACAATATCTTCCTGTGGATAACGCTGTACACCTCGATGTCCATTAGCTATCATAAATAACATTGGGGAATGCCCCCAGAAATAGAACGGAATATATTCACCTAGGGTGCCATAGCCATTAATAGGAATGACATAATCCTCACGATCTACAATCAATTGTTGATGCCCAATACTAATGTAATTAGGATCGACATTTTCATGATTTTTACAGCATAGACCATGAGTCAAAATATATTCGATATTCTGCCAATGCACCATGCGAAAAAGGTAAACTGGATCAGGTGTAGCCATACTGAGAACAAAGATATAAATTATTAAATACTCGGCATATTATTCAAAAATTCTTCAGATTGCTGTACCCTTAGACTAACGCTATAAACCGATGTTGATTACATGGAGATTGGAAGAACCGCTCCCGGAGTACTTATGGACGGCTTCGGCGAAAATGTCTGTTGGCTAGCCTGTCGTAAGACATGGCTTTTGGAGATTTTGAGTTGGCTACTGACAGAAAAGCAGACAAAAAACAAGAGTTTTTGTCAGAGTGAAGCAAAAGACTGACATCATGTAAAAACGAGCCACATGACAGTTTTTGGCGACATGCCATTCTGCTGAGTAAAGATGATCTATCTTATGTTAAATATCGTTAAATGGAGGTTTATAGATCGGTATGGCACAGCGTTTGAATATGTATTAGTATTCATAATTTAGGTTAATAATTGGTTAGTTAGTAAAAATCCTGAGGCTCCCCGCTTCAGGATTTTTTATTTTGCACGTCAATGTATGTCTTTTCTTTAGACGACTGTATCTTCTATTTCGGACTTTCTTAAAAAGTATCCGATTACTTCACCGATTTTTCTACCGCCTTTACCGAGATTATACGTACATACATCTAATTGCTGTTCGGCTCCTCCCACTTCTGCCCTACCTTTGAGATATCAAATAAGAAACAGAGACATTTAAAATATTTAAAACAAAAATTACTACCATGAAAAAGACTTTAACAACCATCGCTGCAGCATTCATCATGATCACTTCTTTCAGTGCTTTTGCTGCTGAAAATGCAAATCCGCTTAAGAATGTGGAATCGGACAAGATCGTGACAACTTACCTGGAAGCCACTACGGTGGGAACTGTTGACCTGAACAAATTTCTATTCGCCGATGATTTTGAATACAGCAACACCGCTAACGGGGACAGTTTCAACAAAAAGCAGTACACCAACTTCCTGAAGGCACACAAGGGGGTGAAGTTCGACTGCGAGACCACTTACGAGATCCTGGACCAGAGCGGTCAGGCCTGTGTGGCAAAAGCTACGATGAAGTTTGAAAACTTCACTAGGGTGGATTACATCACCTTGAACCAAAGTGCAGAAGGCTGGAAAGTGAGCAAGGTAGTAACCGGCTATCCCGGTAAATAAATATATATAGTTTATTTCGTTCTGGAGCCTGCAGTGATGCGGGCTTTTTTATTTGTCTGCTGTTAAAGTTCTGTTAAAGGTGGTTGGCCAGGCAACTTTACAGCCTGAACAGCGTTATATTTGTACATTCATAATTTAGGTTAATAATTGGTTAGTTAGTAAAAAATCCTGTGGCTCCCCGCCTCAGGATTTTTTTTCAATTATGTGAGTTCTGCTATCTCCTCTAACGAAGGATAGCATAAAAGTACCATCTGATATCGCGGAGGTGTATGGCCGAAAAGGTTTTGATTTGATTGAAAAAAACTTTTATTGAAATTTAATGTTTTCGTAATATCTGTTTGATATTTTTTCTTTGCTTTGTAAACACGTAATAATAATCTCATTGTGCATTACTATACTGTAAATCTTGTTCCCGAGTTCAGGAGTATTAAGATCTAGCACTTCGCTCAAAGGAGCATCCAGAACGGGATGATATATGGAAAATGTACAACGGATTAACAATAGACTAAAATAGATTCGTCATGATGTCGAGATTCTTTGATTTACCATTTTATTTAAAGCTTACATGCAGCCTGATAACGTTGATAGCGATTTTTTACATTGCTAAAGTAGGGCAGACTATTATCGTGCCCTTTATCTTGGGGAGTCTTTTTGCGCTGTTGCTGACGCCGTTATCTAGCTGGTTGGAACGTAAAATAAGGATACCAAGGGTGGTTGCTGCATTATTATCGCTGTTTTTGTTCTTTTCCTTGATTGTGGGTGTGTTTACACTCTTGGGATCGCAGATGACTAGCCTTAAACAGGATTTACCTGCTTTTGAAAAGCAAGTGGTCGATGGTTTTGATGTGATACAAAATTGGGTTTTTGAAACGTTTCATATCGACTACTCGGCACAGGTCGGTTACATCAACGATACACTATCAAATTCCGTAGGACAGGGCACCGCTATTCTCGGTGTGGCATTGCTATCGATGTCCTCTACATTGATTCTTTTGATATTCACATTTTTCTATACCTTTTTTATGCTTGCCTACAGGGGGCATATTGTACGATTTTTATTGTTACTGAACAAAGAGAACGACCACAGTATTGTCCTCGAAATAATTTTTCAGGTGCAATATGTGGTAAAAAAATACTTGATAGGGCTTTTTCTTCAGATGATCATTGTCGCTATCCTAACATTTATTGCGCTAAGCATTATTGGTGTGAAATATAGTCTTATGCTAGCGATATTCACTGGTTTTTTCAATGTACTGCCTTATATCGGGATTTTTTTAGCGCTTTTAGTGATCTCCCTGATCACATTTGCTACCTCTTCTTTTTTACATGTACTTTTTGTGATCCTGGCTATTTTTATCATTCATTTTTTCGACAGTAATTTTGTGGTTCCGAAAATCGTCGGTTCAAAAGTCAAAGTTAATTCTATGGTGGCTATGATGGCTATATTCTGCGGTGAGCTGTTGTGGGGTATTTCGGGAATGTTCTTAGCTATACCTGTACTTGCTATTGTAAAAATTGTTTTTGACAGAATACGACCGCTTAAACCTTGGGGATTTTTGCTAGGAGAAGACGATAATAAGGAACAGTATGAGGCGTTGAAAAAAGAGATTTGTGCAACCAATGAATCCGGCAAGCGTAAATAATAGGAACTTATAAAATAGCTTAAAGATTTTTGGCACTTCCTTTTCTCCTTTACACAGAGGGTGACATCTATTCATCGATATATCCTTCCGAACGGCATAGGGTGAAAACCTCTACGTTTCCCTCTTATGAAGTACTGTTAAAGTTCTGTTAAAGGTAGTTCGCTAGGCAACTTTATCGCTTGAATAGCGTTATATTTGTATATTCATAATTTAGGTTAATAATTGGTTAGTTAGTAAAAAATCCTGAAGCTCCCCGCTTCAGGATTTTTTTATATATAACCTACTATACTGCATTACAAAGGGGGGGTACTCAATTTTGCAACAAATAAAAAAGCGCCTCGATCGAGAACGCTTACTATATTTAAAATACCTTATTGATAACCGAACTTACACGAGCTGATCTATCTCTTCGGCAGCTAGTCCCGTAGCTCTGGCTATATCAGAAACTGACACACCTAATTTTTTAAATTCCAGTGCTATGGCACGTTTCTCCATCTCCGCTTTTGCGCGTTCCTCCAACATCCCTTCTCTCTTCCCTTCTAGTTTTCCTTCTGTCTTGGCCTTATCCAATAGATATTCTCGTGTTCCCATAGTGGTATTCCTTCCTATTTTGGTTTCTATCTCTCTTTCAAATATACTAAATAATGTTTCATCTTGGAAGCTGACATAACGAGACAAAAAATCATAAATACCCTGACGGGTATACTTATCCATAGCTCGTTTAGTCATCTCATCATATAGATCGTGCTTGATCGCCTTGAGTGCCTCGTCTGATATATTACGGTAGACAATCCCCTGTAGAGCAGTGAGTGCAACAACGGCGAAAGGATTCATATTCGCCCGAAGATCCGACTCAGAATGATCCAAGATTTTGTAACTATTGAACTTATAACTAAGGCTTGTGCCCATAAATTCTTGAAGGTACATACTAGGACGATAGCTCCTATTTTCATCGGCAAGGATCGCTATCGCTGTTATAGGAACCCGATATTTGTCTCGTATGCGATAGAAATATTGGAACATACGCTCGGCCAGGTTTCCCTTTCCCCTACTTGACTGTACTTCTATATGGCACAGTACGAACTTCTCGCTACCATCATGCAGGTAAACTTTAGCCAGCTTATCAACATAACGTACGCCTTTGCTACTGGTCTCGGGAGGAAAAAGTTGTTCAAACTCCTTATCCATATATTCGAAACCGCGATTGAAGTCAAAGATCTTCTCCGCCTCTGGAAAGAAAAATGCCAGGAAATGCTTGAAAGTGTGTTCGATGATGGATTTCCATAGCGGATCGTCCACACGACGTCTTAATTGGCTCATAGCACACAATTTATAAATGGTTTTATAAAACGAAGATAGATTTTATAAACCTAAAAAACTAACAAAATTAGTAATAAAACAAAAAAAAAGTATATCGGAAGATTTAACGATCCTTTTGATTGACTTTTCTGTTGAATCCAGCCTAAAAATGACCAGTATTACAGACAGGTGATAACCTCTACATTCCAAGAATGATTGATGAAATAAGAATCCTCGTAGTTTTTTGGGCACTTCGACTCTTACTTACAGCAACCCGAACCCATAAGCGATTGCCTACAAAAAATAACTCATAGCTATCTTAAAAATAAATATGTAACAAAACGTTAACGTAGATAAATTGGCACAGCATTTGAGCATGTATCAGTATTCATAATTTAGGTTAATAATTGGTTAGTTAGTAAAAATCCTGAAGCTCCCAACTTCAGGATTTTTTTTGTTCAACCATGTTTTTTTTAATCTTTTTAAGATTTTTGATAGATAATAAAAATATATTCACTTCGGTCTGTTTGGTTAATACGATTTATACCTTCTATAATCTATACCTGATTTTTCAATAGCATAAACTCCTTTAACCTTATTTACTTTCGATTGACCTCCGTCGTATAAATGGATAAAAAAAAGAATTATTCGATTAAAAAAAATAAAGATCATTATATTTGAGTGAGTCAGTAAGACATGTAAAAAATCATAACCAAACTAAATTAAAAACGGAAAGACACGAATGAACAATAAACTTAAATGGCCGATATACCTGCTTTTTACTGTATCACTCTTGAGCGGATGTAGTAAAGATGATGCGGATCAAAACGAGGAATACATCTTAAAAAACAGTACTTGGGTTGCTACAACTGTGGATGCCAATCCTGACACGAACCCTCCTGGCCAATTCGGAGCAAATGGTAACAATAATTATTATCCTTGGTTGGATTGTCAACTCGACGATTCATTTACGTTTTCGCAGGGAAATTTAACTATTGACGACAACGGAACAAATTGCGAAGTTGACTTCGTTATCGATAATAAGGTTCAAGCTTTCTCATACAACGCAGAAAGCAAACAATTAACGGTAGGCGAAGGACAAGATCCAATCATCTTCACCGTATATGAACTCAACAAAGATAGACTCAAATTAGGATTATCGTTGGTTGCACCTGGAGGAGGTGCCAATCTTGTATTTCTATTTAAGAGAAAATAGCGTAAACAATTCTTTAGAGAATTCGTAATCATAGAGGAAGCCCCTGAAGTTTGACACTTCGGGGGCTTTTGTTTTAGATGTATCAATGTACAGCATTCTTTTAAGTGTATGTATTCCTTATTCTGGGCCTTCATAAAAAGTATCCGCACACTTCACCGATTTTTCCGCAGCCTTTACCGAGATTATACGTACATACATCTAATTGCTGTTCGGCTCCTCCCGCTTCTGCCCTACCTTTGAGATATCAAATAAGAAACAGAGACATTTAAAATATTTAAAAACATAAAAAACTACTACCATGAAAAAGACTTTAACAACTATCGCTGCAGCATTCATCATGATCACTTCTTTCAGTGCTTTTGCTGTTGAAAATGCAAACCCGCTTAAGAATGTGGAATCGGCCAAGATCGTGACTGCTTACTTGGAAGCGACTACTTTGGGGAGTGTTGAACTGAACAAATTCCTTTTCGCTGATGATTTTGAATACCGTAACGCGGCAAACGGAGACAGTTTCAACAAAAAGCAGTATACCAACTTCCTGAAAGCGCATAAGGGAATGAAATTTAATTGTGAAACGACTTACGAGATCTTGGATCAGAGCGGGCAGGCTTGTGTGGCGAAAGCGACGATGAAATTTCCAAACTTCACCCGGGTGGATTACATCACCTTGAACCAGAGTGCGGAGGGGTGGAAAGTGAGCAAGGTAGTAACCAGTTATCCTGGTAAATAATATATAGTTTATTTCGTTCTGGAGCCTGCAGCAATGCGGGCTTTCTTTTTGTATACGGGATGCCAAGGTTAGATCCTTCCTGTCGGCAGGACGACAAAATAGTGTATACCTTTTTCTCTTGCATGATAGATTTTTCGCATATAAAATTGTATAATTACTGTTGATTAAACATCAAAAAGAATCAATTTTGAACTACATTAAATGTCCTATAAATGAGAATATGGATCATCTTATCATTTCTTTTCCTCATAAACACGCGTATTTTTGGGCAAGAGCAAGAAATTTCATCTTCAACTAAAACAACACCTATGACCGATGGATTTCAAAAGAAAATAACTGAAGAAGAGATATTAAAAACATTGGATAGTTCCAATGACGGATACTACTGTTCATTTGTTGACCTTGGGCACGTTTACTCCTATCTTATTGACACCCGGTTAAATGTTTTCCGCGGTAAGGACGAACAATGGGCTATCGCTATCGAAAGATTAGGGTATAATCCACGTGCTGGAGCAGTAGTTTTAGAGATTTACTATTATGGGAACTGTTTGAAAAATCTTGAGATTTATAATAATAGACCGTTAAACTATTATTCTGTTTATCCTATAGACAATGACAATTTCAACGAAACAATTGATGGTGAAATACTAAAGCTAGACGCTAAGTTTTGGTTGGTACGTGGTCAGCAAGTTCCGATAAGTCATAATAAAAAACTGTATATCCGAGCTGGAATTGAATTAAAGGAATATGCCCCAAATGAAATTAGCATCGAAGAGGCTGGCAGACTAGCTGTCCTACAAAGTCGAGACTTATTTCGAGCTACGGACGAAGAATTATATAAATCTATTCCAAAGGGCCTCGCAAAAATATTGGTACTTGACCAATGGTTTCATAAGGATTTTGATTTACAAATTTCGCCAAAAATGACGGATGAACAACTGCGACAAACTTATGAGTTTAATAAGAATTTAACCGGACTGGATGAAATGAGTTTTGAAACTTTCGCACAATCAATCCGACAACAAGAAGTTTTTAAGGACGAATGGGACATCGAAATGTGGGAAAACAACAGACCAAGTTCTTATGAAACTTGGCAATTGATTGCAAAGGTGATAGCAGAAAATGCTCCGGAGCAATATAAACCTACGTTAAAACCAAATACTCATTGGTCTAATTGGCCAGACTCGGGAACAATGTAATAAATAGCAACGATTATGAGATATATGCGAAGGGCAGAAAAAAGATGAGGTAGAAAATATTTAGTTAAACTTCTGTTAAAGACGAATCTAAAAACAACTTTGATGGTATTACAACGTTATATAAGTAATTTCATAATATAGGTTAGTAATTGGTTAGTTAGTAGAAACTCCTGAGGTTCCCCATCTCAGGAGTTTTTACTAACTATAAATTCCACGTTCTATTTATTAATTAGCAATTATTCTCGCATTTTCGTTTGTCCGGTGCCCTTCATAGAACCAGGGCATCCCCAATCTTCCTTTCGAAATCTTAATCTCTACACGTGCACTGTGTTCCCAATCCTCTGCTTTCAGAAAGAATAATCCCATCAAACGTGTTCCCCACTTTTCATTATCAAAAACTACTTCATCCGGATCGATTCCAGGCATATAGACTAACCAATGACGATTGGCAGTAGCTTTCTCCCAGGTAATGTGCTCTGCACTATCTATCATGTTACCTACCTTTAGCGCGGTAGAACAATATATAGTAAATAAAACAAACAGAGCGGGATAGATGACTAACGCATAGTTGAGTAGAATTTTCTTCCAGCCTCTGTTCAGAACAAAGTATAGACTCAACGTCATGAAAAGCGCAAATACCGCTCCCCACTTCAAAAAGAATAGTTCACTTTCTACGGTTATAACATTATACATGAGCACCGCAAAAAGTAAGATAGAAATAACAGTAGATCCTAAAATAACATTCGGAAATAAAAATGATTTCCTGTCTCCGTAATCTACCAACATATGGATCTGGGCGGCTATACTTACACAGAAAAAGATAAACAGAGGTAGACTATCGAAAAACAGACCGAATGACCAACATACAAAAATTAAAACTGTTATGAAAAGGGCTATTGTTGATGCTAGAATCTGAATAGGATGAGCGAGCAATAAACTTTCCCCAAGTAGGGGTACTTCTCGAATATACAACGAGGGATCTGCCTCTTCCAATTCATTACAGCTCTCCTCTTTTAGATTCACCAAATAAGAATCTATAAGGATTTCCTTGCCCCGAATCCAGCGGCTCAGGCAGTAAATATCACTATCAAAATCATCCAAACGGGAACATAGTGCAACAGAACTATTCGTCTTGATGACCCGATGGCCTTCTTTCCAAATAAATTTCTTTTTTTCTCCTGAGGGAAGAAAAATGGTACATCCATCCTGATCAACAAGTGCTTTCCAGATACAAATATTCATAAAATGGATTACCAGAAAGAATATAATGACGAGGAGAAAAAAAGATTTTTCGAGTGTCATATCGCCTTCTTGATAGTGGCTGTAGAGATAAAAAATAGTCGCGATAAAAAGCAACAGTATCCCAAGAATGGATAGACGGTAAGCTAATGCATAACGCAGTGTTTTTGGTTTTTGTATATTCATAATATATCCCAACTGGCTGTTTATAATGTCTCTAAATGGTTAAACCAAATGTACAAAATTATTTGAAATGAAAAACTTTGGATTATAGAGATTTTTTTTGAAAAAATTCGGATCTACACACGAACGTAATAGCGGAAGATGATATTGAAGTGATGCAACAGCTAAACTATTCGGTGTATATCGTTAAAATATGTTAATCATACATAAAAAGCATTTACTAACCGCATATAATACGTATATTTGTGCATTCATAATTTAGGTTAATAATTGGTTAGTTAGTAAAAAATCCTGAGGCTCCCCGCTTCAGGATTTTTTTATGCATGAAAGATTTTTAAGAGATAGTATGGCTGAAAAAAAAGTTCTATGTATCATTGCAAGAAATTCACCAAACGACGGAATTAGTCTGTAAAGTCCTATACTGAGTTTACACGCAGAGCGTGGAAACATAGTTGTAAAAATGAATGAACATACCGATCACAATAGCATTACTCCTACTTGTTGGGATAGTAGCCATATGGATACGTTACCGCTATTTTCATAAGAAAAGAAAAAATAACGATGAAGAGGCATCTGCACATAAAGTTTACAGTGATTTTCTGGAGAAATATGCGAAAAAGATTAACCTTGCTGCGAAACAATCGCTCTCTTCGCCTAAAAAATATATTTCATGGACAGATCGCCAACATGAATTGACAGCTATTAAAGCTGCTGTTCCCATGATGAGTATCCCCAAAGGTTATAGGAGTAAGGATGATCTGCATCACCAATACCGTGCCCTACGCAACTACATTGTCAAGGCAGAACCTCTCCGAGTAGCCCATAATAAAGCATTTGTTGAGCGTGAAGCATCCCGATGCGAACAATACTTTCGGAAGATACTCACGACCCCGCTTGACGAACAACAGATCGATGCTATTCTCCACGATGACGATAATACACTGATTATTGCTGGAGCGGGATGTGGCAAGACAACTACCGTACACGCTAAGGTTAAATATATTCTCGACAATCGATTGGCAACAGCATCCGAAATATTACTGCTGTCTTTTGCGAAGAAAAGTGCCGACGATCTTAAAATAAAATTAGGGTATCTGGGTGTCGCTTGCAAAACTTTTCATGCACTCTCTTATCAGATTCTCTCCAAAACTGAACGTCGTCCTGACGTTTTGGCTCCCGATGAAGCCGAACAAATGATCATAGATAGCCATTGTGAATTGCTTAAGAACACTTCCTATTTGGCTTCTTTCAATGATTTGATCTTGAATGGCCTACGACCAATAAAGAATGAAAACGAATTTGAATCCTATAAGGACTATATTGAATATCTACGGGATAGTGAGTTTGAATCGCTGAAGGGTATAGTATTGAAAAAGAAATTTAGCCAGGGGACGAACAAAAAAACCTTAAACAGCGAATTTATTAAGAGTGCTGAGGAATGTTATATAGCGAATCTACTCTTTTTGAATGGTGTGGAATACTGCTATGAATCGCCTTACCTCTATCAACAAGAGATTGATGAGGATGAACGCTTTGATAAACATAAGAAAAGGTATAGGCCTGATTTTACGATTTTCTTAAATGGTTATAACCAATATAGCATTCGTGATTGTCCTAATCCGCAAGATAATATAGTATACCTGGAACATTACGGTATTGATGCGCATGGAAACACTCCTAAATTTTTTGAAGGAAATGGAGAGCTTTCGGCATCAGCATACTATAAAAGTATCATGGACTGGAAAGAGGAAATCCATCGTTCTTATGGTACCGTACTGATCAAATCCTACAGCTATGAGTTCAAATATAAAACAATTGAAGAGAACTTAATTCACAACTTGATTAAACAGGGTGTGGTACTTCGTCCTAAAACGAATGAAGAAATATACCATCTCTTGGAAGAGGCTTATTCAAAGGAACTGGATGCTGTGATGAAATTGGTCACCACATTTATTAGCCTTCTTAAATCGAACAACAGAACTTTTAAAGAGATCTATCAAACAAACAAAAAGACTTTCAAACAAGATAGGGATATACTTGTAAGAAATGAGCAGTTTCTAAACGTAATAGCATCCATCTATAAGATTTATGAATCCCGTTTGCGTAAAAATGCGAAGCATGATTTCAACGATCTCATCAATAAAAGTATTGATAAAGTAAACGGGAACCAATTTTTACATCATTATAAATATATAGTTATCGACGAATTTCAGGATATATCTATAAATCGATACCAACTGCTTCATGCCTTGAAGAAGCAGAGCTACTTTAAATTATTTGCTGTGGGCGACGATTGGCAATCCATCTATAGATTTACGGGAAGTGATCTGACCTTATTCAAACGCTTCGAAGCTTATTTCGGATATACCATCGCGAAAAAGATTGAAACAACATACCGGTTTGCCAATCCACTGATCGACATATCTTCGAACTTCATTCTAAAGAACCCTAACCAAACGAAGAAGTCACTTCGATCTACAACGTCGAAACAAACGGAAGTTCTTTTTGATTTTAGTAAGAGCGACGAGAAATCGCTTAATGAAATTCTTCGGAGCATTTTAGAAGACTTATTCATAGCGTATGGGGAGACACTTGAAAACAAATCTATTACTTTAATTGGCCGCTACAACCATGATTTGGATCAACTGACGTCAAAGGATGGTATATTAGTGGTTAAGGATCAGGCATACATCCGGATGAGAACTATTCTTAAAGACATCAAAATTGATGAACAGGGAAATACGATCAGAAATAATACGCTTCGACTGGACAAAAAAATTGACTTTATGACTGTTCACAAAGCGAAGGGACTGGAAAGTGATATTGTTATTCTTATAAACTGTGAAACGGGTAAATATGGTTTCCCGGCGGAGTTAAGTGATGATCCAATACTTAATCTTCTTCTTAGCGGCGACGATCGCTACCCGAATGGCGAGGAGCGTCGTGCATTTTATGTGGCCCTCACTCGTGCCAAAGAGAAATTCTATTTCTTAGCCAACAAAAGCAAACTTTCTAAATTTGTACGCGAGGTATATGCTGAAAATGTGAAGCAAGAAGAAGTGACACAACGATGCGCAAAATGCGAATCGGAACTGCGTTATATAAAAGATGTTAATAGCAGGTATGGTGTATCGCAAATGTTCGGCTGTACAAGTTTCAAGTATGGTTGTGATTATACCATATTCGTTAGCAATTCGGACTTAATTGCTTCAATGGCTCCATAGCTTAGTAGAAGATTCCTCTACTATTCTACAATGTTAAATCTTGTTAATTTTAATCCAAGAAAGGAGATTTACAAAAACTAAGACGTACCTTTGAGTATTCATAATTTAGGTTAATAATTGGTTAGTTAGTAAAAAATCCTGAGGCTCCCCGCTTCAGGATTTTTTTTGAGTACGCTATTTACGTAGAACATACCGAACTTTCATCCCTTATTGGCAATGATCTAACAACACCTATTTGCAGCCATCTTCTCTCGTCCGATAGACGTTACCAACATAAGAAAAATAATTCACCGATTTTTTCGCCGTGTTTACCGAGAATATGCGTACATACATCTAATCGCTATTCGTACCCTCCCTATTCTCTTCTACCTTTGAGATATCAAATAAGAAATAAAGACATCTAAAATATTAAAAACATAAAAAAACTACTACCATGAAAAAGACATTAACAACCATCGCTGCAGCATTTATCATGATCACTTCTTTCAGTGCTTTTGCCGCTGAAACTGCAAACCCGCTTAAGAATCTGGAATCTGCCAAAATTGTCACTACGTATCTTGAAGCAACAACTTTAGGTAGTGTTGATATGAACAAGTTTCTTTTTAGCGATGACTTCGAATATCGTAACACTGCAAACGGAGACAGTTTCAACAAAAGAGAATACACTAACTTCTTGAAAGCGCACAAGGGAATAAAATTCGACTGTGAAACGGCTTACGAAATATTGGATCAAAGTGGACAAGCCTGCGTAGCTAAAGCAACTATGAAATTCGCAAATTTTACACGTGTAGATTACATCACCTTGAGCCAAAGTTCAGAGGGCTGGAAAGTGAGTAAAGTTGTAACAAGCTATCCCGGGGAATAATACAGCATATAATATTTAATTGTTTAGTTTAGTTATAGGCCTGCAGCGATGCAGGCTTTCTTTTTTCTTCTTATCAGTTAAACCCAGCTCTAAATGCCATCGGACTTTGACTAGTTTTGCTTTTAAAGAGTTTACTGAAACTTTGCGAATGTTCAAACCCAAGTTCGTACGCGATTTCTGAAACGGAGAGCTGTGTTGTGCTCAAACGCATTTTAGCATATTCGATTACCTTATTCTGAATATGTTGTTGCGTGGTCTGCTGGGTATAGATACGAAGCAAGCTTCCTAAATAATTAGCAGAGATATTTAACTGATCGGCAAGCGTGGTTACCTGCGGAATGCCTTGTTCCACTAACCTATCGTGTAAAAAATGTTGGGCAAGAATTTGTTCAAATCGAGTAACTAACTCGTGATTCGATTTCTTTCTTGTGATAAATTGCCGCTCATAGAAACGTTCGGCATATAGTAGTAAGCGTTCAACTTGTTTTATAATGAGATCTTGACTGAACTTATCGATGGCAGACTGGTACTCACTTTCAATACCTCGCAATATATCGACAATGGTTTGTTCTTCTTTATCGGAAAGGAAGAGTGCTTCGGTAACAGCATATTTAAAGAAATCATAGGATTTGATCTTTCTTGCTAATTCACTGCCCCACAAAAAATCGGGATGAATTAGCAATAGCCAACCGGTCGGTTCTGCTTTTGCTTCGGGGTTGACTTCTATTTTCAAAAATTGCTCGGGCGAAACAAAACAAAGAATGCCCGAGTCAAAATCGTATTGCTGCTGTCCATAATTGAAACGTGCATTCACATTTCTTTTTAAACCTATAGAATAAAAATGCTGTATCCACTTCAGTTCCACATCATCTAAGGGATAATTTACCTGACTGTAATCAATCAGGCTAATGAGTGGATGTTCTGGCTTAGATAGTCCACAGAATGTGTGAAAATCTGCCAATGACTTAAAGTGGTGTGTATGCTTCATCAATGCTAATTTAATGTTTTTAGACTTTATGGCTGCTTTTCATTTTTTAAATTAATATCCTGTGGAGATCGTATATTCTTTCCATTTGGAGATCTCCTCGACAAGTGTATTAATTTTTTGCTGAGCCATACCATAGGCATCTTCACCCATCAAAAAATGGACTGGAGGATTTTCCATCTGACTTACCTGTATGAGTAATTCAGCTGCTTTTTGTGGATCGTTTGGTTGATTGCCATTGATTTCATGTAAGTGGGCCTTTTCTACTTCTCGTGCAGCTACATAGGCGTCTATTGGATTCTGCGCGGTCTGTGCTGATCCTTGGGTTAAGAAATCTGTCCTAAAATAACCGGGATATACTAAGGTACTGTGGATACCGAAAGGTTTCATTTCAACAGCCAATGCTTCTGTAAGACCTGCTACGGCGAATTTTGTAGCACAATAAACCCCAAACGCCGGAAAGCTACCGATCAGACCTCCTATAGAAGCAATATTGAAAATATGTCCGGATTGACGTTCGCGAAGATGTGAAGCCACATTCCTGATAACATGTAGTACCCCAAATACATTCACATTAAAATTCCTTTTTGCTTCCTCGTCGGTAAGTTCTTCTAATGTGCCTATCTGACTGTAACCCGCATTATTAACGACTACATCTATTTGTCCAAAATGACTGATAGCTGCAGCAATGACTTCGCGGACATGATCATCGCTCGTGATGTCCATCTCTAAAGGCAAAAACCGTTCATGTTTTCCAACAGCCTCGATCAAGTCTGCTTGTTTTCTAGAGGTTGCAACAACGTTGTATCCTTGTGCTAGAAGCTCCTTTACGAGAGTGAGTCCTAAACCTTTTGAAGCGCCGGTTACAAACCATACTTTTCTTTTTTCCATCTTAAATTTCGTTTTAACTATTAATGAAACAAAATTGAAGTTAAAACGGGAAGAGGATGTATCCGAATCAGGAAACCTTGTAGCTAAATCGTGAATGGGAAGATAGACATATACGCTAGAGCCCTATATTGTTAAAGTTCTGTTAAAGCGCATTCCGCACACAACTTTAGCTTGTGAAAGGCGTTATATAAGTAATTCATAAATTAGGTTAGTAATTGGTTAGTTAGTAAAAAATCCTGAAGTTCCCCGCTTCAGGATTTTTTTAACATCGCTATGTAAGACTGATTCTTTTTCGCATATCACGCTATTCTGAAAAAAAACATGAATAAACAGAAATGAAAATCAGGAATAATACCTTATGTTTGATGAAACAATCAAACTAACACCAAGTATTCATAATAACAGTAAAATATGGAAAAGAATCAGGCACTTTTATTTGTTTTTAGTGTAATAGCTGTAATATTGGGTTCAGCATTATATAAACAATTTGATTTTGAGACTTTCAAATTTGAAAAACCTGCGTTGGCAGCAGTTTATATTATTACGTTCGTGGTCTCCATTATTGTGATTGTAAAAAACTTAAAAGCAAAAAAACAAGCGTGATTACGTCAGCAAATGGACTAATGTATAGAAATTGATTTCGGGTAGGAATGTAAACAGCTTTCCAATGCTTGTTTAGGTAAAAGAGAAAACCTGAAGTGAAGTACTTCAGGTTTTTTGACGCTTAGCCGCTTATATATTATTCCGAAGATATCCTTGGAAGTTATCCTGGAACTGTAATCCATTACCCAAACGGTATTTACTCAACTTATTGTATAAAGTTAGTCCCCAGAGGACGAACTCACTTAGAAAATACACATCCTCCGTTTTTGTATCTGGTTGATATTTTTGTATCAAAGCACGAACAGCATCTAATTGACTCAAAGTCTCTTGATATGCTTCATCCTGTAGTTCGTCAGGCAGCTGAATGCCGTCAGAATTTAAAAACCATTGGACAATATCATCATAGGGATATCGTTGATTTTCTTTTTCCAACTTTTCAACTTTAGGAAATAATGTCGGGAACAAGGTCTTCACCGCGCTTTCGATTAAATGCAACGCTACCGTAGACGCACCTTCCTGTTCTCCTTCATAAACTAACTCTACTTTACCGGTTATGGCAGGAACAATTCCCATAAAATCACTCAGACGGATGGTCGTATTGCTATCTCCATTTCGGAGCATACGCAATTCGGCAGTACTCAATAAATTTTGGAATGCCGTGATCCCCATCCGGGCACTGACCCCACTCTTGGCATCGATAAATTCGCTTTCCCGCGCCTCAAAACTAATCTGCTCTAATATATCACGCGCCAATTCTGGCACATATATATGTTCCTTTTGTTCTTTCTCCAGATTCGCTTCTTGCTTGGTTATAGATTTAGCGACAGCTATTGAACTTGGATAGTGGGTCAAAATCTGCGAACCTATACGATCTTTTAAAGGCGTAACAATGCTTCCCCGGTTCGTATAGTCTTCGGGATTGGCGGTAAATACAAATTGCAGATCTAAGGGTAATCGTAACTTAAACCCGCGGATCTGTATATCGCCTTCCTGTAGAATGTTAAATAGAGCCACTTGAATTCGCGCTTGTAAGTCTGGCAATTCATTGATTACAAAAATAGAACGATTGGCACGCGGAATCATACCGAAGTGAATAACGCGATCGTCGGCATAACTTAATCGTAAATTGGCGGCTTTGATCGGATCGATATCACCGATAAGATCGGCTACAGTAACATCCGGAGTGGCTAATTTCTCTGAAAAACGTTCGCTTCGATGAAGCCAGCTGATAGGCGTACTATCACCTTGTTCTTTTAGCAATTCTACAGCGTAGCGAGAGATAGGTTGATAAGGGTCATCATTAATTTCTGAACCCTCCACTACGGGTATATATTCATCCAAAAGATTAACCATCAATCGAGCCAATCTTGTTTTTGCTTGACCGCGCAGACCTAACAGATTAATATTATGTTTGGATAGGATGGCTCTTTCTAACTCAGGAATAACCGTGTCCTCATAACCGTGTACACCTTCGAACACGGTCTCTCCGGCACGTATTCTGATAATCAGGTTCTCACGTAATTCTTCTTTTATATTCCTAGGGGTATAACCGGCTTTCTTGAGCTCCCCGAAAGTTTTAATTGTCGTGTAATTCATTTGTCTTCATTATAAATATGACCTACCCTTTTGAATCGTATGTTGAAGTTCTTCTGTTGCTAAGTATTATAACCTACCTGGATAAGCTTTAATAACAATTACCATAAGAGGGTAAGCAATAAGCATTCGTTATTTTCTCTATCTGTTTATCGTATTCGTTTTTTCCGATTGTCCTCGTAGTCTTCAAATATCATCTCTCCCAAGCCACCAAGTCCAGTATAATAGGCCTTCCCTCTATTCGATGCAGTGAATTCGTCAACAAATTCCTGAAGGTAAGGATCGGAGGTGATCATAAATGTGGTAATCGGAATACCTAGCTTACGAGCCTGTGCAGCCATGCTGTAACATTTACTGGTGATCATCGGATCCAAGCCCATAGGATTTTTGTAGTATGTGCCATCGGCCATTTTTAGACAGCTTGGTTTACCATCTGTAATCATGAAAATTTGCTTATTGGCATGACGTTTTCGCCGAAGAATATCAAGAGCCAACTGTACACCTGCAACGGTGTTGGTATGGAAAGGTCCGACTTGCAAATATGGTAAATCCTTAATCTCTATAGACCACGCGTCATTACCAAATACAATCACGTCCAAAGAATCTTTTGGATAACGTGTGAGGATCAATTCAGAAAGTGCCATTGCTACTTTCTTTGCGGGAGTGATACGATCTTCGCCATACAAAATCATGCTATGACTGATGTCAATCATCAGTACAGTACTCATCTGCGACTTAAATTGGGTATCCTCTACAACTAGATCATTCTCCGACAGGCTGAAATCACCTACGCCATGGTTTACCTGTGCATTTTTCAGACTTTCTGTAATGGAAATTTTGTCTAAACCGTCGCCATATTGATAGCTTCTGAAATCGCCTGTATTCTCATCACTTCGTCCACTATATTTCGTTTTGTGATTCCCCGACTTGCCTTTTTGCATCTTACCAAAGATTTGATTTAACGCATTCTGACGCAATGCTTTTTCCATCTTAGAACTGATATCCATACCTCCACTACCGTCGAAATTGACACGCTCCACAATATACCCTTTGTTCTTTAAATCTGCTATAAAGTCATCTACGGTATACTCCGGTGTAGTCAGCTTAAACTCTTTATCAAGTTGTCGTAACCAATCGATAGCTTCGTCAAAATCGCCTGAAGTATGGGTAATGAGCTCTTGAAAGATTTCGAACAACTTATCGAAAGGGCTCTGAAAAGGTTTCTCATATTGCTTAAAGACAAATCCTTTGTTTCTCTTCGCATTTTCCATAAGCTAAATTTACAACTTAATAATTCTTATTCTGTCGTTGAAAAGTAACAATATCTCACGCAATGCATTTATTATACAGTAAAAATAGAGCCATAAAAAAAAATGAAAATATTTTCATCAGCACATAATATTCGTGTCATACTGACGTTATATATATAATTTCATAATTTAGGTTAATAATTGGTTAGTTAGTAAAAGTCCTGATGCTCCCCGCTTCAGGACTTTATTTTTCTAGTTCCCACTCGAGGAAGCTTCCTACGAAATCCATTGTTTTTTATTACCTTTCCCTCATGCTAGAAGTGACCTGTGCTCTCATTGAACACGATAAAAAAATATTAGTCTGCCAACGTTCCGAACAGATGAAAATGCCTTTGAAATGGGAATTTCCTGGCGGAAAGATAGAAGCTGGAGAAAGTAAAGAAACCTGCTTGAAGAGAGAAATAAAAGAAGAACTTGGATTGACAATAGAAATAATAGCAGCGCTCACCCCTGTTTTGCATCACTATCCTGAATTCACGATCATGTTACACCCTTTTCGTTGTAGATTTATTGATGGAAAACTGCTTTTAGCGGAGCATGCTCAAGCTGCTTGGATACCAGCGTTTGAGCTAAAACAATACGATTGGGCTGAAGCCGATATTCCCATTGTAAAAGAATACCTGGCTTTATAATTATGTTTACAAACAGCTTTCAAAACGCATCAGTATTTTTTGCTAAGGCATCGAAAAGTTTTTGGCAGCGGTTGGCTGGAAAAGGGTAAAAAATTCCGAAAATTACTTTCTGTCAAGTTGTCAAACAATTCGTTTAAAGACTGCCCCACTTTTCGAAAGCCTATCCCCCTAAAATCAGTTATATAGATATCAAATTCTTGATCTCCATCAGACGATGGATCCCAAAAGAGATACAGTCCGTTGTCACTGGATGCAAATGGAAATAATCTTTTTAGTAGATCGGGCGAGCCATCTGGATCCAGGTCAAACCAGATATCATTCTCGTTGACATCATTAATATATGTATTTTGTATTTCTGAAGATCTAACGAACAAAGAATCGCCATAACTTCCCATGGGTAGGTAAATATGAAATTCACCTAAGGCTACCCCATAGCCATATTTTAAGACAAAGTTCTTGTATGATGTAGGAAACCCTAGACCGTTTGGAAACCGAAAGTTCTCCAAAGTGTTTAAATCTCCAAACTCGGTGGCAATTCCTATTTGTGTTAAGTCCTCCATAATAAAATAGTTTACCGTTAATTATCAAGCGTATTTTTCATACCCTTATATCTACCTATCACGAAGTTAAGATATAATTCGGACACGTCTACATATCTCGAATCGTGAATTCATTTCGCCTGGCACTCCTGACCTTTGTGTGATAAACACATTGCTAAAAGGTTAAAACATGTTAATCTTAAATCTACTTTGCTTCTTTTTGAGAATTAACCCTTAACTTTGGGTATTCATAATTTAGGTTAATAATTGGTTAGTTAGTAGAAATCCTGGAGCTCCCCGCTTCAGGATTTTTTGTTTTTGCAGCTATTATTAATAACACCAAAATCTGTAGTATTCTCAATAGTAACTACTTCTTTTCCGCTCTATTTTTGTTATCAAATGTCTTCTTAATATATTGAACGAATGAGGGGTCACGATCGTTCTCCATATCACTCAGTTCCAATTCGAGTGCTCTATTGCTAAAATGAATTTCTACAAATGAAATCAAGAGAGATACGACAAAAAATAAAAGACTGACTGCGAAACAAATTTCGGTAAGGACCACACTTTCTAAGTAAATGCCATACATACACAGGATACAAGATATAAAACTCAACACGCCCATTCCTTGCATCTGCCTCAGTAATTTTAACCTAAAACGTAAATTTCCAATCTGCCCTTCTAGCACGCCTTCTTTATTATGCTCAAGGTACTTTGCATGTAAACTGCGTACCAAAGCGGCTAATGCTAGAAATCGATTGGTGTAAGCAAGCATAATCAAACTTATGGCGGGGAATAATAAGGCGGCAGTGTTATATGTTATCATGGGCTTAACGATCAATTTGTATAAATTACTCCACGAAGGGACAGCAACCAAACATACAAAAAGGGATTGTTAAACACAACCCGCTTATTTTGTTCGCCGATTTTTCCCCTACATTCACCGAGAATATGCGTACATACATCTAATCGTTATTCGAGACCTCTCCGTTCTAGCCTACCTTTGAGATATCAAATAAGAAACAAAAGTATTTAAAACATAAAAAATTACTACCATGAAAAAGACACTAACAACCATCCTAGCCGCATTCATTATGATAACTTCTTTCAGTTCTTTTGCTGCAGATAATGCGAATCCCTTAAAAAAGTATGATTCTTCAAGTATCGTTAGCATCTACCTAGAATCTGCTGTTTTCGGCAACCCTTCGTTAAACAGATACATTTTTGCAGATAACTTTGAGTATACGAACACTGCAAATAATGACAGCTACGGAAAGAAAGAATATATGAAATTCTTAAAACAGACAGAAGGTGCAAAATTCGACTGTACAACAGACTACGAAATATTAGATCAAAGTGGACAGGCTTGCATCGCGAAAGTGACACTGGATTTTAACAGCTTTACACGTGTTGACTATATCACCTTAAGTCAAAGTAAAGATGGCTGGAAAGTAAGCAAAGTGGTCACAACTTATCCTGAAAAATAGCATAAGGTATTTCAAAAAAGTCCTAAAGCTTTTCAACTTTAGGACTTTGATTTGACCACTAACAGCTCTTAGTACCCTGAATTTTGAACAAGATTGGGGTTAACGGCAATCTGTTGACTCGGAATAGGGTATACCAATGTCTTCGGATCGGGATCGGCAGCTTTTTCCTGCCATGCTTCCAGAAATTTACCAAACCGAATCAAATCTTGTCGGCGCCACCCTTCCCAATACAATTCGCGAGCGCGTTCGTCCAAGAGATTATCCAAGGTTAATGCAGTGAAAAGCGTCACCCCGCGATTGACGCGAATGTCGTTGACTAAATCAAGAGCTTCAGCTGCCGTACCAGTACCTCCTCTTAACATAGCCTCGGCTTGCATCAACAAAACGTCTGCGTAACGAAATACGACCCAATCGTTGTTTCTTTGTCCTGTTACGGCATAATCAAAAGCATATTTCACAGGACGAATTCCGGCGGTCTCCAGTGTAGCACCTGATGTACGTATTGTGACTTCACGTGTAAAAACTAATGGTGCGGTGGATGGATTTCTTGCCATCAACGGTTGATTTGTTGTCCAATTGTATTGCTGACCAGCGAAAAAACCTACATTCTGACGCTTAAAATTCTTGCTCCTATTCGATGTGGTATCTGCAGCATAATCGTAATAGATTCCTCGCCTTTCATCTCCTTCAGCAAATTTGTCGTAATAATCGGATAAGGTACACCAACCATTCCATCCACCGGGTCTCATGTTATAGTGAGCAACGGTGTTCCAGGTTCTATCCACGTTTCCTCCTCGCTCTCCGTTTTTATTAAATAATGTAAAGATATTTTCGGTCGACTTGGTATCATTGTCTGGCGCAAAATTATCAAAATACTTTCCCGCAACTGAGAGTGTATACTTCGCTGAATTGGTTATTTCATTGGCCAACGTAATAACCTGATTCATATCTTCTGCGGCAAATGTAGGAGACTGCCTGTTTATGAAGGTTCCCTTGTTCAGGTAGACCTTCATCAGTAAGGTTCTTGCGGCGTTCTTATTTGCGACATAAGCTGCTGTAGGCCCATTGTTAGGCAAATCAGTTATTATTTCATTTAGTTCTTTGACGATGTAATCAATTGCTGCTTCTGGTTGCAACACCTCAGGCGCAATCCTGAAATCCTCTAATGATTCCCCTTCCCGAATAGGCACCACGCCATACAAATCCAACATATCGAACATCGTTAACGCCCGTATAAAACGAGCTTCTGCTATTTGTTGATTGCTGGGATTGAATCGCAATACATTCGTTGCATTGTAAATTGCTGTGCCCAAACTAACGAAGGTATTGTTCATATATCCGTTGTCTGCATTCCAGGTGTGTAAGTGGATAGCACGGTGCATACCATTATCATCCCAGTCTCCGCCACGGGTCGGCGCCATGGCAGCATCGGTTGAGATTTCTTGCAGTACCCAACGTTGTTCTTGCTGATAAGGTGTATTTAAGGAACTATAAGCGTTAATCAGTAACGCTGCAGGATCAATATTGCCTGCATCAGCTTCTTCCAATTCCCCACGAAATTCCTCATTTAGCTTCGTGCAGGAAAATGTTGTCGCGATGAGGGTTCCCGTAAATGCTATATATAGATATGATCTTAGTTTCATCTTTTTATTTTTTTATGTTATCAATTAGCTGCTGTTATCCTCTGTCTCACTAAAGCGAGAAATTGACCCCTAACAAAATATTTCGCGACGGTGGATAAGGTAAATACTCTATACCCAACGAAGGAATACCATTGCTAGATCCATCTGTATTGACTTCAGGATCGAAACCCGTATATTTCGTGATGATAAAAAGGTTTTGACCGGTAAGTGAAACGTTGAAATTCTTAAACATTTTCCCAAAATCGCCAACAGCATAGCTTAACGTAAGATTCGCTAACTTGAGGTAATCGCCCTTTTCGAGATAACGTGTAGAAGGTGCTGATGAATTGGATGTAGACTCTTTGACAGAAGTATCAAAAAATGCAGATCCGATATTACGTGAAGACAAATTACTTATACCTAATACGGTCGCTGCTGTATTATTGAAAAGATAATGTCCCATAGCACCATTCATATTGGCTCCCAAAGAGAATTTCTTATAACTTACGTTCGTAGAAATCCCTAACAATGTAGTTGGATTTGGACTATTGGCGTAAAATTTATTTTCAGCAGGATCGTTGTCACTGCTAATACTTCCGTCAAGCCCACGATACATACTCATCCCTGTTTGAGGATCTATACCTTCATATTGAGCCAAATACCATACATTTAATGGTTGCCCATTCACCATACGTTGCCCAAGCACACCAGAGAATCCCTGACCTCGCAATGCACCGGTTTCGTAGTATCCAACGAGACCGCTCACGCTATTTTTAAGGAAGGTGGCATTACCTGTCAGATCCCAGTTCCAATTATCGTTTCGAACAAGTGTACCCGTCAAAGAGATCTCGACACCTTTGTTTACTATTTCTCCATCCAAATTGACCCATATACGACCTGCTGGCGCTGGTTGAGCAAGAGTTTGTTCAAACAATGCATCCGTTGTCTTTTTGTTAAAGAAATCGATCGAACCATAGAGTCTATTTTTCATAAAAGCAAAATCGATACCTGCATTTATGGTGGTGGACGTTTCCCATTTCAAATCTGGATTACCGTAATTGACTTGATTGGCACTTTGATTATCAAAAACAATCCTATTCAATGATGCGCCAGAGGTAAATTCCTGATTGCCGGTACTACCCCAACCTACACGAACTTTCAACTGATCAAATAGTTCGTTAGATGCTAGAAATTTCTCTTCGGCGACGTTCCAAGCTACCGCGATGGAGGGGAACATTGCATATTTGTTATTAGAACCAAATTTTGTGGAACCATCTCGCCTTACTGTAGCAGTAAGTAAATAGCGGTTTAAGTAGTTGAAACCACCTCGCGCAAATAAGGACTGCAACTGATTCGTAGGACTTCTATATGACGATACTTGCCTTGTAGCAACGGTAGAATATTGTAAATAATCGAAATAGTCAAGTCCCAAGTAACGGAATCCTCCACCAAAAGAGATATTGTTTCTATAGTCATAATTGAGATACTCGTAACCTATAACGGCATTCACATTCCAATCTTCATTAATTTGCTTATTGTAGGAAAGTGTATGGGTCATCTGTAAATTTGTCTCTCCATTATTAGAAATAAAAGCTTCTTCATTGCTTGAATTCGAGGGATCAATCAATCCTGCACGGTACATTCCCTGCCGATTACCGGTTTGTCTCATCGCACTGTAGATAAAACGGTACTCCAAATCATCGGTAATTTTGTAATAAGGAGCAATATTCACTACCATCGTATTTGTTGTCGCTACATCTTTAAAAGCTTCAATACTTGTTAAAGGATTTCGTGTAGTGGTGCTGACGAATGTTAAGTTCCCTTGATCATCGTGCAATGAAAGTGTAGGGTTCCATTGCAAGGCCTGAGATATAACGTTTCCTTCAGAGCCTACCGTAGCATTGATAGGGGCATACCTATTGTCTAACTGGGTTACAAATAAAGAGAAATCCAATCCAAGTCTCTTATTTTCTAGAAACCGGAAGTTACCTGTAAAATTACCCGTATATTTTTTTAATTGCGACCCATTTATAACACCGTTCTGATTGAGATAGCCTCCAGATAGGCGATACTTTCCGTGTTCGGTTCCACCGGATACATCTCCGTAATAGTTTTGTGTAACCGCCTGCCGTGTAATGGCTTTGAAGGCATCCTCACTACCTCCAAAATCGGCATTTGCAGCTTCGGAGGGTGTATAATAGTTTAGTGCTTCACGGAATCTACTCGCATTAAGTACATCAGGATATTCCCGCATTCCCGACACGCCAGCCGAAGCGCCTATAGAAACTACAGGAGATCCCACAACTCCTTTTTTTGTACTGATAATCACGACTCCATTTGCTCCTCGCGAGCCATAAATAGCGGTAGCAGAGGCATCTTTTAAGATATCCATACTAGCGATATCGTTTGGATTTAAATAGGTTAAGGGGTTACCTCTATCGGAAGAAAAACCTCCACGTCCTTCAGGTAGCGGTGAATTTCCCGACATCGGGACACCATCTAAGACGAATAAGGGATTGTTACTTGCCCGAATGGACGAGTTCCCCCGAATCCGTACTGTAGCCGATCCACCGGGTTGTCCTGTATTATTGATAACCATAACTCCAGGTGTTTTCCCTTGTATTAACTGATCAGGACTTGTCATCAGTCCTTTGTTAAAATTCTTTTCAGCTATAGTAACCATGGCACCGGTAAGGTCTTTTTTACGCGCGGTTCCGTAGCCAACCACAACGACTTCTTCCAGATCCTGGTCTACATTGGGTTGAAGCTGTATATTGACTTCACCGCCTGAAATTGGGGCTTCTTTAGCTTGATAGCCAATATAAGAGGCTTCTAAAACTTGAGCATTTGCGGCAACCTCCAAAGAGAAAGTTCCCTGTAAATCTGTAGTGGTCCCCTCGCTACCTCCTTTCACCTTTACAGTAGCTCCTACAAGAGGGCTTCCTGTTTCATCTACTACCTTTCCTTTTATTGTTCTCTGTTGTGCAAAGATCAGTTGGGATACGAGTAGTAGCGCTAGCGTCATGACGCATTGTACAAGTAGTTTATTTTTCATATAAATATTATTATTTATGAGTGTTAGATTTCATTGGAATAAATGAGCTAGTTTCACTCGGTTTGTTTTTTAATAGCCTTATGGAATGTCCAGGTTGAAATACCGCGCCTATTTTAATTTTAGTTATTTCTTTTTTATAGACTTATCCCCTTTCGTCAATTTGCAGGGAATGTCCGTAAAATGAGGTATTCCATATGGATTAAACACAAGTGATTTGGTCAGGATAAATACCCTGCTTCGGAAATACGATTCCGACTGGCCATCAAAGATGCTGGATTGGGACTTCGAACAACGATAGTCCAGATTTTCTGGGTTAAAATTCTTTGGTAGAACATATGTTTATCTTTGGTTATATCAAGTATATAAAAATCAACAAATCTGTGGCACAACATCAATCACAGCGTCTCAATCTTATATCATTACGTATCAAGATTTTTCTCTGGTTTCTCACAAAGAACAGCAGCAACAGGCCTGTCCGCTAACTTTTAAAAGAAAGTAGAATTTAAGTTAACATGCAGCGAGGTTTGGCACAAAAATGGCTTCAAATTATATTGTATTTATTTTATAAGATTTTATCCTACTGACAACCAAACATGTAGAAGAGTCTGCCTTTAAAATATGCTGACCAAAATCGAATAAAACAGATTACATTTTCAATGGATAGAACACCATCCATTAGCTGGCTAAACTTATAAACGAAAAACCTATTGAAAATGAGCTTATCTTTTACAAAAACAATTGCTAAATCCTTAAATCTAAAAATTAGCGATGATCATCATCCAACTCTTAGTTCTTGTTATAAGCGAGAAACCACAAAACCTGTCATTTTATTGGTAGAAGACGACAAAGAGGTATTGGCTTATTTAAATAAGGAACTGAAGACTGACTATATGATTTTGAGAGCGACCAATGGAAATGAAGCACTGGCTATACTTGCAGAAAATGAGGTACAACTTGTGATAACGGAGATTATCACCCCAATCATAGACGGTATCACCCTCTGTAAACATATAAAAACGGAGGTGTCCTACAGTCATATCCCGGTTATTTTTCTTACGGCTCAAAATACCCTTGAAATTAAAATAAAAGGATTGAACAGCGGTGCAGACGCTTACATCGAAAAGCCTTTTTCTTTGGATTTTTTGTTGGCTCAAATGCAAAATATCCTGAATAATCGAAAAATTGTAAGGAATTACTTTGCTCAATTCTTTTCACCAAACCAACATAATTCTGCAACTGTCGCAACGGAGGACTTTACCGAACAACTTAACAAGATTATCTACGCAAATATCTCGGACATCGACCTGAATGTAGACGAGTTGGCCAAACTCATGAATATGAGTCGCCCCACTCTTTATAGAAAAGTTAAACAGTATTCGGATTTAACCCCGAATGAAATGATCAACATCGCTAAACTGAAAAAGGCGGCAGAATTGCTCGCTCAAAAGAAATATAACATTACACAGATCGCAAATATGGTCGGTTACAGTGTACAATCGAATTTCTCAAGGGATTTTCATAAACATTTTGGTATTCCACCAAGTATTTATACCATGGGGATAACGAAGCAGCATGACGTTGCTTAAAGCGTTATGCGCATCGCAAATGGAAAAAAAGATTAAATCTATATTTTGTGCCAATTCTAGCTTTTGTCGCGGGCGTCAAAAGTTGATCTGAGGAAGGAGGATTGTTCATGAAAATTTTATCTTTGCATGCGAAGAACTTATAATTATTAGCTTACACGATCATAGCATAAACTATATTATTTATTTTGTAAATAGATTTTTTAGGACAAGTTTAAGAGCTTCTAAGACGTGAGGTGGTAGATTATCAGGCAATAGACTACTTGAAAAACTCTCCACCACCATATCAATTAATATTAAAATCTTAAATAAATGGACAACACTTTTGTCGTATTTCGTAAGTTTCAAACATTTAAAGAAGCTGAGGAACTGCAAGATTTTCTTCAAAAAAATGAAATCTCTGCACGTCTCAATCAGAACAGTCCTCCAGTGGATATTACATTCACTGGTCAGACAGCAGCGTATGCCTTCGAACTATTAATACACCAATCCGATTTCACTCGTGCCGAACTCGCAATCAAACATGAAATTCAAGACAGCATCACCGTTGGAGATATTGAGAACGACTACTATCTCTATCAGTTTACAAACGAAGAACTTTATGATATTTTGTCGAAACCTGATGAGTGGGGAGATTTTGACTATATACTTGCAAAGAAGATTTTACAGGAGCGAGGAAATGTTATTGACGAAAGCTATATACTTTCACTTAAGCAAGATCGATTAACTGCACTTTCTGCCCCAATCGAAAACCAACAAAAATGGGTGGTACTGGGTTATATATTTGCCGTATTTGGAGGATTATTAGGAATAATTATTGGATACGTACTCGCTAGTTCTAAGAAAACTTTACCTACTGGTGCAGTTATATACGCTTACAGCGAAAGAGATCGATTACACGGCCGAAATATTTTTCTTATTGGATTGCCTATATTTCTTTTATCACTCTTTTTCCGAATTTACCAACAGATTGTGTAAAGTAATGTCACGGGTATGTAAGCTAGGTTAAAAGATGTTAAAACACCAGATATGATGCGTTCGATAAGCGAAATACTGCCTATCTTTGGTCATTCATAATTTAGGTTAATAATTGGTTAGTTAGTAAAAATCCTGAAGCTCCCCGCTTCAGGATTTTTTATTTGGTATCGCTCCTATATACCAATTTTGATAGCCCTATAAATCATCGGTAAAATGCCTTCTCTGTTTGCCTTGTTCAAATTTACGGTCGTTATAGTCGTTCGATCGATGACGAGCAATAGATAGTGTCTTCCACTGTTCATTTTTTACCATTTTAGCGATAAACACGAGTTGTCCGATATGATACGGATAATGTGCAAGTTGTCTATTTATTGCCTCCGTTACTGTATGTCCATCATTTCTAATATAAACTATCGACTCTAAATCACCTTCTTTTAAAGTGTCCAAAGCAGCAAACAAACAAGACCATCCTTTTTCCCAAATCTTTAGTAATTCTTCTCGCGTCGTCAATATAGCCTCAAATTCTGAATCTCTATTTCGCCAAGATTTCTCTCCATCTGAAGTCAAAAAATCAGTAAAACGTGACAACATGTTTCCTGCAACATGATTAACAATCATAGCGATGCTATTGCTCTCCGTATTGTACTGCAAAAAAAGACTTTCGTCATCTAATTGAGCTATGGCATTTTCACCTAGCATTTTGTAATAAGCAAATTGTTTGATGACACTGGAAAGATAGGTACTGTTCATGACGATTATAGAGTTAATTTTAAACAAATAGAATAGACAATGGTAGCATATGCCTTACGTTTGGTATTAACGGTCAAGCCTAAATTGAAAAAGCAACGATCGTTCTTCGTTAACGATTAAATCGGAATCCGTAGCGGGATTTTCTTCTCTTTCACGAGGCAAAGTTAATTTATTTTCTCATGCAAAACCACAATGATAACTCACTTATTAACAAACAAGTACTATCTAAAAACCATTTCCAGTCAATTATTTAAATAACTGAAAAGCCTATATCCCTCCTAGATAGAATGTGGAGGCCAAAGATTGTATTAAAATGAAAAAGTTGACCAACGTAAACATTAGCTAATCTTTTTTCTTATTTTCATTCAAATAGAGTGGGCGACAAAATTGCTTAGTCTTAAACAGATTATCGAAGATTAGTTTTAGAACGAATGGGTTTTACGTTATCAAAATATGTGCAAGAAATTGCCGAGCGAGGTTTTACAATTATAGAAGAGATCTACAGCAAACAGGAGATTAAAAACATCATTAATGTTATTGAACAAGCCGATAAATCAAAAGAAACGTTCCGAAAGTCTATGGATTTATTTGCCATCCGACAGTTCCTTAAAGAAATACCTGAAGTTGAAAAACTTATCTTTACAGAAAGAGCGAAGAAAATAGTATCTAGCTTATTCGGAGAAGATTTTTTCTGTATAAAGAGTATCTATTTTGATAAGCCTGAGACTTCAAATTGGTATGTAGCGTACCATCAAGACTTAACGATATCGGTCGACAAAAAACGAGAGATTGCAGGCTTTGGTCCATGGACCAACAAACAGAACCAGTTTGCAGTACAACCTCCAATAGCAATATTAGAAAATATCTTTACGCTACGTATCCATTTAGATGACACAGATCATGAAAATGGAGCCCTTAATGTAATTGAAAAATCACATCTTAAACAGATTTATAGACCAGAGAATATCGACTGGGAAAAAGAGACGGTAAAAACCTGCGTAGTGCATCAAGGAGGAGTGATGATTATGAAGCCTCTCCTACTCCATAGTTCAAGCCGGACAACCAACGGAAAAAGACGTCGCGTTATTCACATCGAATTTTCAAATCAAGAGTTACCCGCCGGTTTAAATTGGTCCGAACGAACAACAAAAGACATTACGAACTAAAGGATACAGTTCATTGGCAGCGATCAAAACAATATACGTACAAACAATTGACCGGTACAAGTGCTCAAGTATTACGTCATCGATTTTGAATCGTAAAGAGACTTTCGTATTTTGGACTTTCATCAGGTTTCCAATAATTGAAAGCATTTCCCAAAACGATACAATTTAAATACCCTTGGCGTGCCTACCAGCAACGTATATTAGATAATCTGTCGACACACCTCGAAGATAGACATTTGCATATAGTTGCTCCTCCGGGTTCTGGGAAGACTGTACTTGGCTTAGAAGTAGCCATTCGTCTGAATAAGCCCACCTTGATTTTAGCACCGACAACTGCAATAAAGAATCAATGGATCCAACGTTTTTGCGATCTTTTCTTACAAGAAAACGATAAACCAGAATGGCTGTCTACAGATATTCGTTCGCCTGCTTTCGTAACGGTGGTGACCTACCAAGGATTGCATGCCGCTTGCGCCAAAGAAAAAGAGACTGTAACACAAGTGTCGTCAGAAAAGGGATCAATAGGCTTAAAAAGCGTCGTTAATAAACTAAAAGCACAAAACATAGCTACGCTTATATTAGACGAAGCACACCACCTTAAAAATGCCTGGTGGGAAACCCTCTTTGAGGTAAAAGAAGCGCTCAAACCTACGGTTGTCGGACTAACGGCCACACCTCCATACGACGTATCTGTAGCGGAATGGAGGAGATATATTGACCTCAACGGTCCTATAGATGAAGAAATATCTGTTCCAGAACTCGTTAAAGCAAATGATCTGTGCTTGCATCAGGATTATATACACTTTATGCTTCCTACCTCACAAGAAAGCAAGCTTATTAGCTTGTTTCGGGAAAATGCATCAAGGATTTTTAACGAGTTAAAACACGATGAGGTTTTAATCGCAGCAATGGAGCAGCATCCTTATTGGCATTCGCCAGAGGCACACATAGACGCCATATATAACGACATGTCATCGTATTCGGCATGTTTAATTTTCCTGTTCTCAAATGGACGAGAGTTGCTCGATACACATTGGGATATTATAGGCGATAAAGATTTTACGGTACCATCGTTTGACTATTCATGGATGGAAAGGCTCTTGACGTTCTATCTCTATAAAGAAAACGTCTATTTCCAACTTTTCGAAGAACACAGGCAACAAATAGAAAATAGACTTAGACGTAAAGGAATACTCGAAAATAAACGTATTGACTTTTTAAATAATCAATCGGTAACTACAAGTTTGACAAACAGTATCCGGAAACTCGACGGTATAAAAGAAATTGTCGATTTCGAGCACAGCCAACTGGGGAATAAGTTGCGTCTTGTCATATTAACAGATTATATACGAAAAGAGTTTTTTCTCAAAAATACAACGAACAATGTGGAATTAACCAAACTTGGTGTACTCCCGATATTTGAGAAATTACGAAGAGAGAATGTAAATCAAAAAAAAATAGCCGTATTAACAGGTTCCATTATCATCATTCCATTGTGCGTACAGCGCAACTTTGAAGACCTCGCCGTACAGCTAGGGGTAATGAACAGCAAATTCACGAATGTTCCCTATGACAGGAACTATCTTTTGGTGGAACTATCGGAACGTTTTAAACATCAGGCTGTTCATATCGTTACCCAACTTTTCCAAGCAGGTGATATTGAGATTTTAATTGGAACAAAATCGCTTTTGGGAGAAGGTTGGGATGCACCAGCAATCAATGCGCTAATATTAGCTAGTTTTGTCGGCTCATTTGTTCTTTCAAATCAAATGCGCGGCCGCGCAATCCGCAGTCAGAAAATGAATCCGAATAAAACAAGTAATATATGGCACCTCGTCTGTTTAGACCCTACCCTTCCAAATGGAGGTACCGATATGGATTTGTTAAAAAGAAAATTCAAAACATTTATAGGTCTGTCCTTTCAGGCAGACAGTGGAATTGAAAATGGGATTGGTCGGCTTGGCCTCCCTCTTGATTATCGTACGCAAGAACATATAACAGCTGTTAATACAGCTATGTTTACCGCTGCATCAAATCGGGAGAATCTAAAAAAGAAGTGGGACGAAGCATTACTAAAAGGGGTATCTCTGGTTGAAGAGATTAAAATACCTTTTCGAGAACGAAAAACCTATGAACAGACTAAATCACTTTACTTAAATAAAACAATCTACAACCTAACAGCAACACTAGCTACATCTGTATTAGGATATCTAGAAAGTATTTTAAACAACATCGATCGTATATCCGAACACGTCAACAATCGACAAGAACTCTATTGGGTATTGACAGCCATAGCTGTAGGCGGAGTAATATTATTTGGACGAAAAACCTATATCGCTTTTCGGTTGTACCTCCAGTATAGAGACATTTCAAAGGATATTCGACATATTGGAGAAGCTTTACTAGCAACGCTTCATCAGGCAAAGATCATACAGACCGATTTATCTGTACTCGCTATCGACACGCATATCGATGCCGATGGTGCTATTTATTCCCATTTGAATGGGGGAACAACAGTTGAAAAATCAATGTTCATCGAAGCCATGCAGGAAATTGTAGAATCAATTCAGAACCCAAGATACATTCTTACAAGAGAAAGTCGCCTCTTCAAATGGCGGGAACAAATAGATTACCATGCCGTTCCTGAAATCATAGGGCGAAACAAATCTACGGCACAATATTTTGAGACGCAATGGAGAGAAAAAGTAGGTCCAACTTCCTTATTATTCACCCGAAATCTTAAGGGTAGAAAACTACTATTACAAGCTCGTCTGAAATCTTTATCGGCTCAATTTGAAGTCAGAAGCGAACATGTAAGCAAATGGCTTTGATACAACAAGTCTCCTATCCCCCACCAATAAACACAAACGCTTCCTATCTACAGAAAGAAACAACTATAATTCTAGCATTATTTTTGTAATGCTAGAATTATAGTACATAAATAACATGATCACAAACAATCGATTTAATCATAAATTAGCTTCTTACTCATTTTTAGCATGCGTTACGCTGTCCTTTTTCTTGATTTCGTGCCAACAAGAAACAAGCAACGCACAATCGAACAGTTCGGCAGACACGCTTCTGAACAAGAAATCAGCAGTTTTAGATACAACCTCAATTGCTCAAAATGTAGACCTAGCGACTGCAGAGATCGATTCGCCAGCACCGATCACCCCGAAGTTATTTAAACCTATACAATGTGATTTAGATGGAGATGGTATATCGGAAACGGTTAGTCTACTTTTAGACCCACACACCGGAAAAAGTGGACTACAAATCAAATTTGGTGGCACAGAAAAAATTGATTCATTGGGATTTGGGAAGGATGTATTAGATCGAGGATTTGACGACTTAGAATGGGTCGGTATTTTTGAGAAAGCGCCAAAAAATGAAGTCTACTTTGATAACGTGAATGAAGAAGGAGAGATTATTGGTGAAGATGAAGTAGATGATGCCGATAAAATTAGGCTGGAAAATGACGGTATATTTATCCATGCAGCAGAAAGTTGTGGAGGAGGTGTTATTTATTTGCATAAAGAGCAATATCATTGGATACAACAGGAATAATCTTGTTCTTTTAAAGCTATTTCAGAGAAATTCCACAAAAATAAAATTCGCTTGGCAACTAGTTTCTCAAAAAATGGGCACCAGAAATAACACTAGCCATCTTACACTAATGTATTAGCCAGCCCCTTTTGCAAGGCTGGCTAATACGTCATAACTATTTACTTCGGATTTGCCTACTTATCTTCAAAGCTTGCTTGTCTCAAATTGTCCTCTTCCTGTAGGCTGCTATTTTACAGAAGTGCTACAGCACACCATAAATACGGTGCTTGTCCGTGAAAATCTCCCGCATTTCGTGGACGTTCATAATAATATTGTTTATCATCCTTCTTGCCAGTTCCAATGCAGACCTCTGTTACATTGTTCCGTTCATCAATATAGGGCACCAACGCTTCCCACGCTTTTTTTGT
Organism: Sphingobacterium sp. LRF_L2; assembly: GCF_965644235.1. NCBI lineage: Bacteria > Pseudomonadati > Bacteroidota > Sphingobacteriia > Sphingobacteriales > Sphingobacteriaceae > Sphingobacterium > Sphingobacterium sp. LRF_L2. The sequence goes on from NZ_CBFFRI010000009.1 coordinate 83,519, forward strand.
CGCTATACTATACTCATCAGCATCCAACCATCCCTGCTTTACCCCCATGATAAATCCGTAAGTAAACATTGCTGATCCAGAGGTCTCAGGCCAGAAATCAGATTGATCAATCAGCTGGTTCCACATCCCAGAGACCTGTTGATAATCTTTTAGATTTTTCATCATATCTAAATATCCTTCCATAATCCGTGGACGATCTTTATGCCCCTCAGGCAGGTGAAACAATAGATCTGCCATACCAACAGACATCCACCCATCTCCCCTTGCCCAATAATAGGGAACATCAGGAGCATGATAAAATAAACCATTTGGTCGTTGAAGTTCGTCGAGATACAAAACCATTTCCTTTGCCGCCCGATCGATATATTTTCTATCGCCCGTCACTTTAAAAGCTTCCATTTGAACAACAGTAATCATATACATATCATCTATCCATAAACGAGTCTGCCAAGAGTAACCTTTGTCTGCCCAAGCTCTTTCTTCGGGCTTCGCGTTTTCAGGCAAAATCCATTGGGAATCGGCATAAGCAAGCCCCATATCCTTATAACGTTGATCTTTTGTTACTCGGTAGAGCTTTAGCGCAAGACTTCCAAACATGTTGTAATCGACATGATTTTTAGGAGGTAATAGCGCCGCTTCCCTAGAAAAAAAGGGCTCGAATTTATTGACTAACAATTTTAAGAGTTGTTGATCTTTTGTCTTCAAAGCGAACTCAACCGCTCCGTTCCAAGTACATACCTCCGCATAATGTATCCATCGTCCTGCATAGAGATCGTGTCTATCGTCAACAAAATGATATGCCAATTTTTTTCCAACAACCTTTGGATCAAAAGATTTTAAAAACTTAAACTCATTTGTCTGTGCAGACACCAGCATAACAGATAATACGAATGAAAATAAAATGCTATTTTTTTTCATCATAACTAATTTTGGGTTATTAAAATTGAACGATAATGCCTCGCAGCGAAAACACAGCTGCCTGCCCGTTTATTAATTTGATCAGCGTTAAATCAATTGCAATTTCTGCAAACTTATCGAGCAATCATCCACTTATAGTATCAATAAATCACCAAATTGTATCATCATGTCAGAAAGAATTCTGATCATTCCGTTAAAGTTCCGTTAAAAAATATTTCCGGCACAACTTTGCGAAATGAGAAGCGTTATATAATCGATTCATAATTTAGGTTAATAATTGGTTAGTTAGTAAAAACCTGAAGTTCCCCACTTCAGGTTTTTTTTATTCCCTCCTTGCTAACTCAAAATTAATTCCAAGACGAAAACAATTTCTCTTGAAGAACAATCTTTCAAACTTCTACAAACCACGCTATACGATTAAAAATCAAGGCTCTATCAGCATCGCATTTTCAACCCCGATATGAAGTTTTTCACCATAGAACCAACCAATTCCTAGCTTGCCTTGAAATAGCGACATCCGTACAGCCTTCCCATCTATTGGAGATGATTCCTCTCCACGATACGACGCTTCATCAGGTATACTCAGCTGCCAAAAATTCTGCGAATGGCTTTTTGGCGCAGAAGAATCACGTTCCGCATCAATCATATTACCTAATTTTAATGCGGGAATAAAGTACATACTTAACAAAAGGAACAAGATTGGATACAGTCTGATACGAGAAGTTAAAACGCTACTTTTTTTATCGGAAGGCAAAAGACATCGAATTCCTAAAGTCATTATAAATGCAAATACAGCTCCCCAGCGAAGAAAGAAGAATTCACTCTCGACATGAACTAAATCAAAAATCAAGATATTCCAGAGAATAATAGAAAAACTCGCACAGCCTATCAGCAAGCCAAACCATATAGACTCGAATACTTTCCAATACCGAACGACAAGATGGATTTGCGTTGCCAGTGCAACACAAATCAGTATCTGTACAAAAACTCTATCGGGAACTGAACCTAAAAACACTAGTGCAGCAAGCCATAGTGTAATAAAAAAGGTATACAGAACAATAAATAAACGCCTAATCAGCCCATAATTGAACCGTTTTTTTCTTTTTACCTCAAGAGCATCACTAAACGGCGATGCTACAGCAACACCTGCTTTCTGAGCTAAATCATTCCACCGTGCATGTAAATATCTAAAATGGGAATCAATAAGTTGCTGTTTACCTGTCACCCAAAGACTTAACTGATAAGTCCTAAAACTTCCATCTTTTAATTTAGCGGCTAACGCTAACTGATGCATTTTGCCTAACACAATATCTCCTCTGTCCCAATAATACACCTGGTTACTGCGAACAGGTAAGATAATAGTACATCCATTCTCGTTGATAATAGCTTTCCATGTGAAGACATAGTAAGCATATTTCGCTAAGAAATAAATGACTGCAATTGCTAAAACTAAAATAGCAATTTGAGAGAATCCAATAAATCCGCTACTTGAGTTTAACGTACTTAAATGGAAAGGTCTATAGGCAACAAAAGTGACTATGACTAATAAAGAAGCTAAGATGAATAAACGATAGCCCCAATCATAACGAAGTGTTTGTTCTGTTTTCTTGCTCATAATATATTTTCAATTGGTAGTGTGATGTATTCGTAATTTAACGAAGTGGTTAAAACAAATATACAAGAACATTTGAAGTAGTTAAATGTTTTCGATTTTCATCGACTTCTCTTCAACATAGAAGAAAACATAGCTTCGCCTTGAATAGGCAGGTATGAACAAGACATTTTCAAACAATACAAATAGAAATGCAAAAAGGCGTCCTCTGAATTAAGAGGACGCCTTTTCAACGAAAAATCATTTCTTTATTTTAAGGTAACATCTAAGTAAACAGAATGACGTCCATAGGTTTCATAGAAAGGTTTGAACATCACATCGCCAATAGTGAATTGTAAAGATTCTGGATTACCTTGAATTGACTTACTGATATCCTGCGCATCGAGCGTAACCTTACGCCATTCTTTACGAGCTTCAGATTCCTGTGCAGCCAACAGCACCGGCCCATAAAATAGACTAGCCACATTTTGTTGATCCATCACCGGATCAAGATGGAATTGGAAAGGCATCTGTAGATCAATCACATCGCCATCATTCCATTTGCGGCTAAGCTTTAGATAACTACCTGGAGTGGCCTGAATCTTTTGAGATTTACCATTTATTTTCACAAAGAATCCTTTAGTCGCCCAACCGGGAACGCGGACATGTACATCAAATTTTCCTTTCCCTTTTATCGTCAACCGTGTCTGGTCTTCCTTTGGAAAAGCTGTAGTCTGTTCTATGGTTATCCCTCTTTCGGTCCATTGCAGTGTCGAAGGAATATATAAATTGACATATAGGGCTTGATTATCCTTACTTTTGAAGTAAATTGAGTTCTGTAATTTGGTGCTACTTTCGATTGCTGTACCATTACAACAGGTAAAGCCTGTCATGTTAGGATTACCGAATTGCTTGATAGAGCCGGGCCGAAGCGGAACATGATAGGTATTTGCAGGACTATTCTCCGCCACGGAAGCCAAGATGTGATTATATAATCCACGTTCGTAGTAATCCATTAATTCCGCTCGCTGATCAAACAAAAAGAGGTTACTCGTCAACTTCAGCATGTTGTATGTTGCGCAGGTTTCATTTTGTCCTCCTGCAGAGAAGCCATTCTCATATAAAGTGGCAGGCTGACTAATGAAACATTCAGCATTGGCTGGATTACGGGCACCTGCGACACCTCCAATGCTATACATATAGTCATTGACAGCCTTATACCAAAAGTTATCAGCAATCTTATAATAATCAGGATCGTTGGAAACACGATACATCTCTATACTACCTACAATTTGAGGAATGTGCTGATTCGCATGCAAACCGCGAAATGTATCGACGTTTTTCGCTAATCCATGTGTATGTTTTGCATCGCCAAAAAACATATCGATATTATCGAACAACTGAGCGGTTTTCAAATAATTCGGCTCGTTCGTTATTCTATAAAGTCGGGCCATAGCTTCATTCATTCCACCAAACTCTCCCGCTATGTAGGTGTTCCACATTTTAATTAATGTTTCTGTCGGAACTTTACTGAGGCGTGTATATACCCAGTCACTCATCCCTCTCGCTACCTCTAGGGCTCTTTTATTACCACTTACCTCATACACATCCATCAAGCCAGCCAAAATCTTATGTAAAGTATAGTAAGGTGCCCAAACTTGGTTTTTCTGTCCACCGTACTTAGCTCCTCGTTCTAACATAATGAACTGATCAGGCGGATATGCACTGATAAACCCTACGCCCCAATTCCAATAATCTGTTCGAATCCCCTCTTCACTAAGATCTGAATCATAATCGGACTTTCCTGGACCATAAGGCACTGCGCTTGGATCAGCTACAAATGTACTCCCTCCATCTTTTCCTTTTCCAGATAATTGCGACAACTCATATAAGGTGTTAACCATATATTCCATTTTATTCAGAAAATTTGCCTGCAGAGCTTTATCATATCCCGTACTAGCATATGCTTGTGCAATAGCGGTAAGATAATGTCCTGTAGCGTGTCCTCTTAATTTCGTATCCTGACTATCCCACACACCAAGCGGCTCTGCCCCGGATGGTTGCTGCTGACCAAAAGCATGACGAAACATATACAAAAAAGAGTTCGGATCTGTTTGAGCAAGTGTATTTATAAACTTATCGCGGTTTTCTATGAATTTTGTATCATGTTGATGACTATCATTATCTAAGGAAACTTGATCGAGATGGAATGTTTCTAGCTTGGAACTAGGCGAAGTCGGCTTTTCAAATCCCTTTACGGTAATTGTAGCTTTAGGCTGCAAATCTGTACCGGGAATACGTCCTGTTATTGTATATTTTCCTGCCTCAAGTACCGCATCGTTGTCAATAGCAGAAGGCCACAAAACACGGACTTTAGGCCCTACCATCGCATCCCGATAGGTACCTTGTACATAACTCGGTAAACGTGGCAGATTGCCAATTTCCGTTTCCACCTCTACATCAGCAACGCCCAACAAGTAGGCATTGTACAGTTGAGCCTGTGTAAGCGCAAATGTCGGAAGATCATCTTCTGCTTTTCCCATATTGGCAGTGTCCTCATGCACATCTTTCAATGCATTGGCATAAATTCCTGTCACTTGCTTTGGACTTAAAGCAACCCGATAGATCCTAAAATCATGGAACAATGCGTTCAGGTTTGGATCATCTGCTGCTAAAGATCGTCCAATATAAAATAGATTTTTCTCTCCACTTTTCTGTCCCAGTACTTGTGACAGTTCGAAAGTTATATCTTTTGCTTCCCCAACCGGTTTACTATCCACGTATGTCCTGAGCGATTTCGAGGCGACATCAACCACAATAGCAAGATGAACCCATTTGTTCAACGCAATTGCAGAAGAAATAGCGCTTTTATTGGAACTTCCTTGCCGATTAATAGACGATTGAAAACCTGTTTGATTTTTAGTACCAAATGGCGCAGCAAAGAAATGTGTTGTCAAATTTTTTCCAAAATCAAAGAATCGCTGTCCTACGGCAGCCGAGCGCAAGTATACCCATCCCGAAATACTAAGTGATTCGATGTCGTTGAGTGCTTCACCTGGAATAGAAACAAAATCCTGACTTGTCCCCGATAGAGATAACACCTTCCCAAACTGTTCATCATGGACAAATTTTGGTTCCTGCGCTTTACCATGTAAACCATTCCGAGACCAATCCTTAAGGTCTCCGTCAAATACGTAACGCGCGATCATCCCTGTTTCTCCAATACCGTCCAAGATCTGATCTCCATTTTGTGCTTGAACAATATCAATATTCTCCACAAACACAACTGCGAGAAAGAGGACACGGAAGATTAATTTATTTATTTTCATATTATATCATTTTCAACAGAACCTTCTTGAAATGGCCTGTTTATTCAATAGTATTTTTTCATCCACAAAAACAGCATGGCACAATGTCAATCTTGTTTATCGATATCACTGAATTGAAAAACATAATTTATCATTCGCTAACTTTTTATAAAACTAGATAGAATCCGTATACTTCTATAGGTCTATTTTAGCTAATAATTACAGGATATTAACCGATACTTTTTTTAGTACAGCTCTGCTTTTGTCTCTTCATAAAAATACAAATAAATACAGTCTGCATCCTGCTACCTTATGTTTTACACACCAAAATTCGGTAACGTATTCTTCGAAAAAGAAAAATGCCCCTCCACGAGCAACAATAAAAAATCTCCTTTTATTAAATACCCAAACACGCGCAAAAAAAAAAAAACAATGCCTGCTGACATAAAGCTGTCCCTCGACATTATTAATTTTGCATCATCGCATAACGTACAAATGGGCAAACAACAAAATAAAGGGTCAGGTATTTCATTAGTTGATTGCATGAAAGATAAATTACTAACAGACAAAATTTATAAAATAGAAAAATTCGCTGGAAAAGGAGGCTGGACCATTGTAAAGCTTCCAGAAATTAAGATAATCAAGAAAGTAGCCTTTGGTTGGCTGACCGTAAAGGGACAAATTGATAATGTTGAAATCAGAAATTTCAAATTGCAGTCAATGGGAAATGGCGTACTTTTTCTATCGTTGAATGCCCACTTAAAGAAGAAAATCAAGAAACAAGAAGGCGATTTTGTTCATATCCTACTGTATGAAGACAACAAGCAATTTGAAATACCAGAAGAACTAAATCTATGTTTATCGTTTGAACCGAACGCTTACTCAATTTTTTATTCCTACAAAGACAATAAGCAAAAAGCAATTGTCGAATGGATATATTCAGCAAAGAGTGAAGATCTTAAAATTGAAAGAATGGCACAGTTAATAAATGATTTACTTAAAAAATAATTCTACTGTTTTTAGGAGACTTAATTTGGAAACTAAATTTAATCGTTTTGCTCTCTCCTGGCTGAAGATTAAGATTCCAAGAAAGTACTCCGGTTTCTTTGTCTACTTCCGCATTTCCACTATTATCCAAGCTAACATCTATACTCTTATCTGTAGAAATAGGATATTGATCCTCCAAAAGTAATTGTACCGGTACAGACTTGTTATTCTTCACTGTCAATTGATAACTATAATGCTGCCTTTTACCCCCTACAATCGTTTGATTATTCCGCTCTTCCACAATCCGTTCCCGATCAATTTTAATTGCTTTATCTCTTCCCATACTAACACGTAAGGTATCAGAGGTGATATTAGCATCAATCACAGATTTCCCTACATACATATTTTCGAAGAAGACGTTGGCCTCTCCTGGAATAAGATTCAATCTTTCATAGTCTTTTACTTCTGCTACTAAGAAAGCATCTTTATCAAGTTTTGGGACAGCATAATACTTGAATTCGGCAGGATGTGTAAATGCATTCAAAGACACACTATGCGATTGCCCATTAGATAAAATATCTTGTAAGGCTTCAATCTCAAAATTTTTACTCAATTGATTTTCCGATGCAGTAGCAGCGGGAACAGCTAAAAGATCCACTGTTTCCTTTTCCTCTTTTGATCGAGTAGCTTTCGAATTAACCATTACACCAGCAACACGTCCTTGCAAGGCATCGTTGACCTGCATCTCGGCATTCCGCCTTTCAACGAAATAACCTGCATAACTGGGTTTCAAAACAGGAGCATCTCCACCTTGCGACGGATTCGCAGACGATAAGATAAGTTTCACATTCTTCCAATCGACACCTGTGTTTTGGTAGATATAAGCTTTATGGATAAAAGATAGGGGCTCCTTTATAGATTTCGCACGAATGTCATAATAAGGAGTCCATTGTGCTTCCTGGGTTTGATAACTTAGCCGAATTGAGATATTGCCAGCAATCTGACTATTCAAATAAACAATAAGCTGTTTGCTGCTTCCAATATAACTTTGAATACGTGTAGCGAGCAACGCAATAACGCTATCTAACGACACAATTTTCTTATCCAAAGTACTGGATTCACTTCCCAGATCTACGCTTTTCTTTTGGTAATAGTCTAACAGGCCAGAAATTGAACTAATATCTAGCTTCGTTTCCCCATTGGGTATCAATTTATCATTGTTTAATATTCGTTGCGCACCTTCATTAGCAGATTTCTTGATGATAAATAGTTGCTTTTGTTTATTTAAAAGATCTAAACTATCCTGCAACTGCTTATGTGTAGCATTCGCTATGACTGGTGTAGCAGCCTCATCTAAAGAAACGGAATTAACAGTTATATCTGAGGGACCACCTAATTGTACACTACGAATATCCAGATCATTCGCTATATTATGTATTACCAGCTTCACATTTCCCCGAGGAATACTCGCATCTACCGTGTTCACCATCTCCGCGCCATTCGTAAACACCGTCACCTCTTTTATCTTGGCAAACGACACAACAGCAGACTGTGCAGTAATATCCTGTACAATACATAATACGAAAAACAAAACAAGCAATGATCCTTTCATTTGTCAATAATTATTTATTCATTAGTAGCCATTTAACAAATCAATTCCTACGGCATTCTTCTGCAGGAATATGAAATTTATTTGATATGAATGAGTGCGTTAGCCTCGATTTACTATCATAAACACGTCATCCTGTAAATCCTATCGTATTAAAGATAACAAATCCTATGCTATTGTTTTATCTAAAATTGTTTTTTTTTATCGACTAACTGTTTTTCAATGCACAACCAATCCTATTGCAAAACGACCGATTTGCCAATCAAGAGCCGATCCATTGTGAAACCAATACTGTATGTTCGTCAACCCATTCTTTCGCTACAGTCTTTTTATTTTTATTTTTTTGCATCCTATCTAACAACTCGGTCAATAAAAGATCATCAAAATAAATACGTTGAAATATACCATAAACCTCCGCCTGTTCTTTTTCAAAATTTTGCCGAGCATAAGTCTCGATTCGCTCGGCATCTCCAAAAGATTTTTTTGGATCTTCCAAAAATTTGAGATCATAGCTGGCAAACATCCAATGGGGCTTCCAGCTACTCACAACAATCCAACGTCGTTCCTTTATCGCCTTATCTAGTTCCGCAATCATAGCAACCGACGAAGAATTCAGCTGATTTAAATTCAACTTGTAATCTTCGATAGCCTTATTTGTGCTTTTGGTAAGCCCTGCCCCTAACTCTATCCCGACAATACGATCTTGAAATGCCTCACGATGTAAGTTTAATTCCTCAATAGAATCGATCGTAACATATGTCGGAACCACTAATCCGATTCGGGCATTTTCATAATTGACCCTAATTGATTGTATTTTTTTAAATCTTGCAATTTTATGTCCGTGGGTTTCCGGAAGCCATGTATCCATAAACAGATCCGTATCTCCATTGTCCATTGATGCAAATATCAGATCAGCAGATGCCCGTTGAATCACAACATGATATCCCTGTCTTGTCAATATCTCTTCTGCAACAAGTGTCATAGCTTCGTTTTGAGCCCATCCATTTACCATTCCGATCGTGATACGCTTCCTATGATAATCCTGACATCCCATAGTAAATACACCAACAACAATAAATAGCAATATAGATTTTATCTTCATTTATCTCCTTTCCTACTTCGTTAAACCTTTGGGTTTATTAAATGATTGCGTGATACGGTCCAGAATAATAGCGAGTATGACCACTGATATTCCAGACTCAAATCCCAAACCTACATCGAGGTTACTAATTCCTTCCAAGACTTTTTCACCAAGCCCCCCTGCCGCAATCATCCCCGCTATCACGACCATCGATAACGATAACAAAATGGTTTGGTTAACTCCGGTTAATATCGTTCTTAGGGCCAGAGGTAGTTCCACTTTAAGTAAAACCTGCCTATTTGTTGCACCAAGTGATCTACCCGCCTCCAGTACATCTTTTGGCACCTGTTGAATCCCCAGTGACGTAAGCCTTACAGCCGGCGGCATAGCAAAAATAATCGTCGCAAACGCGCCTGGAACTTTCCCTATACTAAAAAACAATACCGCGGGAATAAGATATACAAAGGCCGGCATCGTTTGCATCAAATCCAAAATAGGCCTTATAATTCGCTGTGCGGAGCTGTTCTTTGCAGACCATATCCCAAGTGGAACGGCCAATGCTAATGCAATCACCGTCGAAGAAAGAATAAGTGCCAGCGTCTGCATTGTTGCAATCCAGTACCCCATTAAATAAATCAATCCTAACCCCAATAAGGTAAAAACTGCAATTCCTTTCCCTGCACGTTTAAAAGCGAGAAGAGTAAAAAGAGGGATCATAAGGTAAAACGGGATGCTCACAAATATCCATTCTATTCCTTCGATAGATGCATTTCCTGTATTTTTAATAAAATCAAAAAAGGGTCTACCATGTAATCTTAACCAATTGACGAATTCTGTAACGTATTGTCCTATATCTATAATTTTCTCCATGTTATTTTAAAAATTGTTCGCTTGCTCTTTTAGCTTATGAATATCTTCCTGGTTGAAACGTGTAGCTTCGATAATTAAAGCACTTTGAGCTATTATTCCCAAAAGTTTTTTGCTAGCCTCCTCGACTACTGCAATCGGTGACTTTGTTGCGGCAATCAACGGCAACATTTCTTCCACTGTAGCTTCCGTCGTAACGGACGGAACACTGTCTTGTATAATACGTGCTACTGTAGGCTCCTCATTTAGAGCAGACTGTATAGCATCAGCCAACCACACGAAACCTAAAAAAGTGTTTTTCTCATCAACTACAGGAAGAACGTCAAGACCAGTGGTTCGCATCTTCCGCAATGTTCCTTCAGGTCCATCTTTTTTGAAGCGTACAGCAGTAGGCTTTTCATACATAAGTGTGCCAGCGGTAATAATCGTTTTGCGATCCACTTTCTTCACGAAAGCCTCTACATAGTCACTGGCAGGATTGGTTAAGATCTCTTCCGCTGTTCCAATCTGCTCAATGACCCCGTCTTTCATAATTACAATACGCTCACCGAGTTTAATCGCTTCATCCAAATCGTGGGTAATGAATACGATGGTCTTCGAGAGCTTATCCTGAAGTCCAAGAAGTTCATCTTGCATTTCTGTTTTTATAAGCGGATCGAGGGCAGAAAAAGCCTCATCCATCAGTAGGACTTCAGGATCATTGGTCAATGCACGAGCTAAACCTACACGTTGCTGCATACCTCCAGAGAGTTGAACTGGCAACTGATGTTCAAATCCACGGAGACCTACAGTATCCAGAGCTTTTTGTGCCTTTACCTCGCGCACATCTTTCTCCTCTCCTCTAATTTCCAATCCAAATGCTGCATTCTCCAACACAGTACGATGTGGCAACAGCCCAAACTTTTGAAACACCATACTCATCTCGGTTCGCCGCAAATCCAACAATTCCTTATTATTCTTTCGCGTTACATTATCTCCATTAATAATGATATCTCCGGCAGTAGGTTCTATTAGACGATTTAGACAACGTAGCAAGGTTGATTTACCACTCCCCGACAATCCCATGATAACAAAAAACTCACCCTCATATATTTCAAAACTCGCGCGATTTACACCAATAGTACAATTCGTTTCTCTTAAGATTTCTTTTTTAGATTTCCCATCTTTGAGCATCTGGAGTGCCCGTTCTTTATTCTTACCAAAAATCAAAGTAAGATCTTCGACTTTTATTTTTACTTGTCTATTTTCCTTCATATAGTTTGCTGTAAACGTTAAAGAGTATTATCTCACATGGATAAAACAAGGTTGGGAGCAAGTCCCTTTGTTGTCTAAAATATGGTGCTTTCGAGAAGGCTTTTAAACAACAATACCGATGATGTGCTGCAAAACTACGAATTAAAATAAACAAAAACAAGAAAACAGGTATTTTTCAGAATTTAATTCTGTTTTAATCATCAAATTTGAATGAAAATTCTATTAAAAACAACCTTTCATAAACACATCAAAAAGCAAGTAGAAAAAGACCTTCTTGAAAAAATCAAAGGCCCCTTCTGAAAGATTAATGCTGTAGAATTAGCACACCAAATTATTTTAAAAAAATTGACAAGAAAGCCTCTGTTTTGAAAGAATTGAACCTCGGCCTATAGAAAAATTGTTGCCTAATCAAGAAGAGGGCCTTCATCGAAATCACTGAAGGCCCTCTCTTTAATGGCAACTGTAATTATATAAATTTCTTTATCAGACTTTACAATAGTACTATCGCTTGTAATATGTGACAATACTAGCTTTCGCCAACGTCTGATTCCAAAGAGTAAAGCCCACTATTGCAGGGTTTGTATTTTCATTCAATCCTAATTTATCAGTTTTTAACGCATAAACAGTTATGATATATTGATGAAAACCATGTCCGACAGGAGGACAGGGACCTCCGAATCCTCTGATTGCATAATCAGTTACACTTTGGATAGCGCCCTTTGGAGCTAGATGCAACGCTATATTTCCTGCGTTTGTCACCAATTCATTTACGTTTGCAGGAATATCAAAAACAACCCAATGCCAGAAACCACTCCCCGTAGGTGCATCAGGGTCATACATTGTCACAGCGAAACTTTTCGTCTCTTTGGGTGCATTTTTCCACGACAACTGAGGCGATTTATTCTCTCCTGAACATCCAAATCCTCCAAATTCCTGTGTCAAAGTCGCTTCACCTCCTAAATCACTACTCGTCAAAGTGAAAGTCGTCTGACTAAAAACAAACGTTGAACAAGCAACGAACAAAATTAAGATTAAGTTTTTTTTCTTCATTTGTGTATATAGTTATATATACCACAAAGTTAATGGAGACAACCCTGTATAAATTATTCCTTTTGGCTCAGAAAGTGTTGAAAAGTGTTCAACTTTTTCTTCGGGTACGGGGAGTAAGACCATATTTAGCTTTGTAAGCCTGAATAAAGCTCGACAAACTTTCATACCCCACTTGCAAATAAATCTCCGAAGAGAGCCGACCTTCTTGTTGAAGCAAATAATCGGCATACTCCAATCTTTTATTTTGAAACCACTTCATTGGAGACTCCGTATAGTATTTCTCAAATTCCCGTTTAAATGTAGACACACTCATATCACATAAAAACGCGAGCTCTTTCAAAGATAATTTCCGCAACTTGTTGCTTTCAATGGTGGTCGTAAACTTTTGGCCTGCGCTGTGGGCATTATTACTTAATTCCTCAAGAAAATCGGTTCCATACAAACCTATAAGATACAGCATAATCTCTTCAAATTTCACAGCTAATAACTTTTCCTGCAAAAATTTAGAAAGACGGGAAACATCCATTAGACTTGCCACAAATCGTTGAATAAATGTATCATAAGAGAAGGAAAAGACAGACTTATAATGGTCTAATTCCGTTCTATCAAAATTAAACTTCCGTATGAATTCCAATAACATTTCTGTGGAGAAAAAAAACAAAACACTATGATAATTCGCACCTAAGGACAGATTTTCTGTCATAAGGCAATGTCCAGATTTCATAATGACGAAACTAGAACTATCGATAGACAGCAAGGCGTTGTCGAAAATAACCTCTTTTGTACCTTCTAAAAGAAAACTAATCGTATTCTTGTTTAGTGTAATCTGTTGCTTTGAAATCGGATTCGAGCTAATGTACTCGTAAACTTGCACGTGACATAATGCATCAAAACCGAATTGATCTGGAAGTGTAATTATGCGCATAATTAGAAAGACTTATCCTTTTACCACTAAAAAGGAAGTTCCCCTTGCCATTCATCGGTATTATCCGAATCCTCTCCAGTCTCCTGCTCCTCTAATTCCTCTGAAAGAATGTTATTGGTATCCTTAATTTCCTCATAAAGCTCTTCAACCTGTTTGATCAGGTGTACTAATTTCTTAATATTTGGATCTTTGAGATCAGCAACATGTTCCAATTGAAAATCGTAGCTATCGCCCTCTTCAAAAGCATCCATAATATCACGTAATTCACCTGCAGTAGCAATATTCAATACATTACCAAATAGCAAATTTCGCGTATGAACCAAGGACTTCAAAGTTTTGATTATTTGTGTTCTATATTCCATTTGATGAATTTAGCCCTTAATTTTATCATTCAATTCTTATTCGTGTACATAATATCACATGTCTTGCTCCCAAAAGCCCGCAAGAAAAGTGTACAAAAATACCTCTATCGCCAAAGACCAGTCAGTCTTGGTTAATCAAGCACCAAATTATGTGTTATTCATCTTTCAACCATATATCCTGATATTCGTCAGGATGACGCTTGAACTGTGCATGTACATACGGACACAAAGGCTTAATTTTTAAACCGTCGTTCCGCGCAGTTCTCACCAGCTCACTCAACAATAATTTCGCATAGCCCATACCTTCAAATTGGGGATCGACTTCTGTATGATAGACTGTCAACACATCGGAGTGTATGGATATATCCATCTTACCCGCAGCAACATCGTCGGCCAACAATCTTAATTCCCCTCTTCTATGTTCATTTAATACAATTTCAAATCTTTTCATAACAATAACTTCTCTAGTTAAAAGTTGGTTTAAATATTGCCCAAAGCATTTTCGCGAATGATTACCTCTTCAATAGCATCCCAGAAAGCAATCCGTTTCTTTAATGCCTCTTTAGCTGTTTTTTGAATATCCAACCACTTTTCCTCATCGTCTCCAGCTAACTCTAAGATCATTTTCATCGCTAACGGACCATGCTCATCAGCGTCAAGCTCAATATGGCGTTCAAAATAATACAGTAATTTACTTAAATCTACAGCTGGCGCTCCTCCTTGAATTCCTTTCAAAATAGACGTAAACATATCTGGTATAAGATCTTCACGACCAAAGGTAAATGCAGAAGCTATTTTATGGAGTTTACCTTCTTCGATAGTAGAGAAAGTAAAGTCTAAAAAATCTTTTACTCGTCGATCTATCGATAAATTATCAATAGCTTCCTTTAATTCTTTTTTCGCCTTCAAATCTTCCAACAGCATAAGAATAGAACGTGTATCAGCACCAATCCCCAACATAGCGTCTAAATACATTTCAAAATGGCTCAGTCGCCGACCATCTATATATTCATCCGATTCTTCCGCAAGAACAATTTCATTAATTAGATAACGTGTTGTAGGAAATTGGCTTGCAAACCAAGGAACTTCTACACATGTTAACCCTATTTGTAACGCCTTCAATAAAGACATGAAATCCCATACGGCATACACATGCGTTTCCGTAAACTTCTGAAGATGTTCGACACGCGTTATCTTATTATAGAGCGGGTGCTTTAAAAGCTGTTGGCGCTCTTCGGCTATGTAAGCATTAACATCGTTAATTTTATTCATATACACTAAATTTATTTTAAAAGATCATATGGAATATCTCGCTTCTAATCTAATCGAAGAACTCACTACTGTTTTTATTTCACGAAACATAAGTACTGATACCGCATACATAGCTATCCTTAGTTTAGCGATAGTACATCTGTAAGTTCAATCGATGATTTTCTTATCGATCAATTTTTAATCATAGACATTCACCTCGCCAAAAATAAGAACATTCCGTCCACTTATGAAAAATAAGAATATCTTAAAAAAGAAGCGGTAAAACAATAGTTTTTTCTATTTGGAAAATTAAAAAGAATTACTACCTTTGCAGGATCATAATTTAGGTTTATAATTGGTTATTTAAGGTTTTCATTCTCCCCGTTTGAAAACCTTTTTTTATAATATTTTATTTGACACAAGCGTTACAAGATATTTCCCTTAATAAGGCTGTAAGTTCATTCTTAGCGTATATTTTATGAAAACCTGCTGCGAGCATCATTTCCTTCTCCTTCTCATCACTAGAGGACGTAAAGCCATAAACGGTAATCTGTGGGTACCGCTTTAATAACACTTTAGTTGTTAAAATGCCATTAAGCTCTGGCATATGTAAATCAATGATGGCCACGTCCGGAACTTCCTCTTCATTCTCCAGCGCTTCTAAAAGCAAAGATCCATCCTTCGCTTGATAAAGAAGCTTTAGATTTAAATACCTCTTTATTAAATTTTCAAGGATCAGATGATGAATTTCCGAATCGTCAGCAAATACTACTTTCGTATATCTTTCCTTTTCCATAAATGCTTCTCATTGGTATAGTTACCAAATATAATCTATAATTCCAATAGTTTTATTCAACCTTTACAATAAAAAAAACAACAACCCGAAATAAGTCATTATTTCATTAGATAACAACAATTGATATACAATAGATAAAAATATTTCTTTACCTTTGCGGAGGTGAAAACATTAAACCACATATTGCGTCTTCCTTTTTTTAGCACTTATTATCGTCTAATAGTTGCTCGGCGCTTTGTTGTGTACGTTTAGACCTACTACATTCTGAAATTACACTTAGTTTTATAGCAGCCCGAGCAATTCCGCTCGGGCTTTTTTTGTTTATATAGTTATGGAAATCATAGAAAAGCTGACTGAAAATGTCGAAATCATCCTTCCCACAAAGGGGATTTTAGAAAAGTTAGAATTAGCGCAAGAGGAACAAAGACCGCTAAGAATCAAGCTAGGGTTTGATCCTACTGCTCCCGATTTGCACTTAGGACATGCCGTGGTGCTGAAAAAGCTCAAACAGTTTCAAGATCTTGGCCATCAAATCGTCATTCTCGTGGGAAGCTTCACGGCAAGAATAGGCGATCCTACAGGTAAAAACAAATCAAGAAAGCCACTCAGTCTTGACGACGTTCAAACAAATGCGCAAACCTATATCAATCAACTATCTAAAGTGATCGATGTTGACAAAGCACAGATAGTCTTTAATTCAGACTGGTTAGATCATTTGCCTTTTACAGAGGTCATCAGACTTCTTTCTAATGTCACAGTAGCACAACTCATGCACAGAAATGACTTTAATAAACGATTCACCGAAAACACTCCGATTGCCATGCACGAACTAGTATACCCTATCCTACAAGGATTCGACTCCTTAAAGATTAACTGCGACATCGAAATGGGAGGCACAGATCAACTTTTTAACTGTACCATGGGCAGACAGCTTCAGGAAAGTTTTAACCTCCCTGCACAAGCAATAATGTGTTTACCTTTACTCCGAGGCCTTGACGGTAAAGAGAAAATGAGCAAATCCTTAAACAACATTATTGGTCTCACAGATCATCCCAATGATATGTTTGGCAAAACGATGTCGATCCCAGATCATCTTATAGAAGAATTCTTACGCTTAACTACCGATTTTACGATATTAGAACGGGAAGAAATAATGATGAGACTCTCATCGGGAGAAAATCCTATACACAGCAAAAAGAGCATAGCAAAAAATATTGTTGAGCAATATCACGGAAAAGAGCTGGCAGAATCAGCACAAGCCTTTTTTGAACAACAATTTCAGCAAAAACATTTCTTCGATAAGGTATTTACACCAATATCCATAAAAGCTAATCCAACTTACCAAAAAGAGAATTCATTATTAAATATTTGTTTTCGACTCGCAGAAAATCAATCTAAATCAGCGATACGCCGACTTATCGAAAGCGGAGCTATACAAGTCGACAACAAAAAAGAAACCGATCCCGAGTTTTTGATCAAGCCAACAAAAAACATGAAAATCCGCGTCGGTAAAAAGAACTATTTTGAATTCAACGATTAAGCCATCATCTAGAGCAAAGCTATAGATGTTTTTCAAAGCATCTTTAGATTTGCTCTAGATTTAGATTCCCACCATATTCTGTATCTTAGCAAGGTTGTGGTCACCCTATGCACATTTACACAAAAATATGGACAGAAACACGATAAAAATTCTTTGCATCTTCCTGACAATACTACTATCCCACAGCTTTTGCCAAGCACAGCAAATTATTACAGATTGGGAGAAAAAATATACAGCAACAGCTGCTGGAAGTGAAAGTCGAGCGCAGATAGCAGGTAGATACGCGCAGGCATTATTTTTTAATCAGCAAACAGACAAAGCTCTTCATATCCTTAAGGACAATCTAAACGCAGCAGAATCATTCAAAGACAGTAAATATGCGGCTTATTTATCGGCCATTCTCTCGATGAACTACCGTATTATGGACGATATTGTTCAAGCAAAGAAATACAGCAGACTAGCCACTTCCTATAGCTTAAGATCTACTGACCGCGAAATTAGAGGGTATGTATGTTATACCATAGGCTGGCTGCATGTTCGCAACGGAGAGGAAAACGATGCCGTCAAATCCTTTCTCGAGGGACTAAAATGGCTGGAAGAAGCTCCTGTATCCGAAACACTATATGCTAGAAAGTCCTCCATTTTAACAGAACTGGCCTCTATATATTCCGACTGGAAAGAATTTGGTCTTCAAGAAAAATACACCACATTGGCTTTAGATGTCGCTATCAAACAAAACGAACCATCGGCCATTTTCAGTAGCTACATGTTAATGGGCAACATGTACGAGCAGCATTACATCAACAATACGAACGAGATCAAAATGCGGGATCTAGCTGAAGAATATTACAACAAGGCGATTAGTTTTCATCAACAACACGAAACAAGTATTCCTTTTGGCTCAAACTTATCCTTCGCAGCACTAAACCTTGCAAATTTGTACATGCGCTACTATCCAGAAACTTTCAAAACAAAGGCACTTTATTATGCTAATCTCGCTATAGCCAAAGCCGAAGAGACACAACATTACACACAAATCGCATCGGCCTACGGCATATTAGCTGAAATAGAATTAAGAGAGAATAATTTAGCCAATGCCAAGAATTACCTGCTAAAATCTCTTTCAGAAATCATGAAGGATCCACTTGCTGATGAAAAGATTCTCATGAACATCAATTTAAATTTATCAGAGATCTATGAAACAGAAGGAGATCTAACGAAAGCCATTCATTATTACAAAGATTATATACAGCTTTTTTCATCGGTATATGATACAGAAAAAATGGAACAAGGAAGACGTATCGAAGCGCAATTTGAAGGAGAGCGGAAAGAACAACATATGGTACGGTTACAACTTGAGTCAGAAAAAAAAGAGCAACAGATCAAACTCATGCAAGTGCTAGCCTTACAGCAAAAGCAAGAACTTCAGAACTCGAAATTAAACGAAGATAACCAAAGAAAACAATTAGAACTGGCCGATCTAGAACGTGAAAAACAAACACAGGAACTGAGATTATCCCGTTTAGAATCACAACAACGTGCACAGGATATTTTAAATGTACAAAACCAATTATCATATAAGGATAAACTAAACAGAAATTACAGTATACTCGCCGCAGTATTGTTCTTATTTATCTTAGCGCTCAGTTATGCTTACAGAGAACGTTCGAAAAGCATGCTCCAAAAAGAAGAGCTTCATCTTCTCGCTTTAGAGAAAGAACGACAAAATTCTAAAATTTCTACGTTGACAGCGATGTTGGACGGACAGGAATTAGAAAGAGGCCGTTTAGCACGTGATTTACATGATGGATTAGGAGGTTTATTATCTGGCACAAAAATAAATTTATCACAAGTTGTAGATAGAATCAATGTCCCCGCTAAAAAAGAAGTACAAGAATCCCTAGATCAACTCGATATCGCAGTAAACGAACTCCGGAGAGTTGCTCACAACCTTATGCCTGACCTACTGAAAAAATACGGTCTTGAAGAATCCTTATCAGACTACGCCCAAAGAATGTCGCACGCAACGTTGGATGTCAGTGCACAATTTTTACATTACACAGGACGATTATCGGAAGAACAACAACTGATAACCTATCGTATTATCCAAGAATTGGTTAACAACGCTGTTAAACATGCAGATTCCGATCAAATATTAATACAATTGGTTGAAGAAGAGAATACAATACATCTGACTGTGGAAGACAATGGCAAGGGATTCGATGTACCTTCAACGACCGAAAAAAAATCTGCAGGACTAATCAATATCCAATCCCGTGTAAATTTCTTAAAAGGTAACATGCAGATACAATCCTCTCAGGAATTGGGAACAACTGTAGAGATAGATTTCCCTTTCGGATAAAAAAGCAAAAAACTGTTTCCTACATTGTGAAACACAAAATAGAAAACAGTTTGAGCACGAACTACTATACTATATACTTTAATTATTCCAAAAATAGATACAATTCTTAAACGACTCAATCCCTGAAAATGGGGATATTGCATACATCAAACTTTTATCACTTGCTTAAAGGATGTATCTTTTCACAGATTCACTTTCTTCGATTTGAAGTAAATATGTTATATTAAGCGCAAGCAAAGAAGACTGTTTATCATATGGCTAAATCAGCAGCAATTCCATTTGGAAACTTTATCCACATTGATCGAAACGCATTGACGCCGATCTATATACAGATTGCAAATCAACTGATCAAAGCTATTCAAAGAAATCTTCTACCGCCAAACACAAAACTTCCAGGCACGAGAAGCATGAGCCTATTGTTGGATGTACATCGCAATACCATTGTTGCATCCTATGACGAACTCACCTCGCAAGGTTGGATTATAGCAAAGCCAAATGAAGGCACCTTCGTCGCTACAATCCTTCCTCAAAAAGACATCAACTCATCAGAACAGGTACAATACCCAAAGAAAACTGGATTCTCCTATAAGCGTTCCATATTATTGGATATTCCACCAGACAGACATAACTGTGAACATGTATTCAACGATGGCGTACCCGACATACGTCTAACACAAGTGAGTGAACTATCAAGATTATACAGTGCCGTGTTAAAGAGAAAAGGAAATCGAAAAAAGATGGGCTATCACAACAGTGAAGGCAGCGAATATTTTAAAGATCAACTGTCGATCTACCTTCGTATGTCTCGCGGCCTGTCCATTGCTTCAGAAAATCTTCTTATTACACGCAGCACGGAGATGAGCTTATTCATTATCTCCGAAATCTTACTGAGTACAAACGACATTGTGGTCGTAGGGGCTCCAGGATACTTTTCAGCCAATATGATCTTTCAGAAAAATGGAGCTCTAATACGCACCGTTCCAGTTGACGATCAAGGTATAAACACAGACATACTAAGGGACATATGCCGTACAACGAAGATACGAATGTTGTACGTAACGCCGCAGCAACACTATCCCACCACAGTAACATTAAGTGCCGAAAGACGGGCTGCCCTTTTATTGCTCGCCCAAGAATTTAATTTTGTTATTGTGGAAGATGATTATGATTATGATTTTCATTATGAAAAAAAGACGATTCTACCGCTAGTGACTGCCGATTCTACAGGCATGGTAATCTATGTAGGTTCCTTTGGAAAATCACTTGCTCCCGGGTTCCGAACAGGATTTATAGTCGCCCCCGCCGACATTATGGTAGAAATGCGTAAACAATTGGGAATTATCGACCGCCAAGGTGATATCCTCATGGAACAAGCCTTGGGCGAGATGATCGAAGAAGGCGGAATCGATCGACATTTAAAAAAATCCTTAAAAATATATCAGGAAAGGCGAGATTATATGACCACGATATTGCATAATGAATTTGCTTCTTGGTCTCAGGTGTTAGTTCCTTCTGGCGGACTCGCCATCTGGATGCCGTTTCATACCGCTGTAAATCTTTCTCTCCTACACCAATCCTGCTTAAAGAAAAACCTCTTTATTCCTAGAAACACGTTATATCAAAACCAAACCATAACAGCTATGCGAATTGGATTTGGACATTTGGATTTTACGGAAATGGAAACTAGCTTGGTAATATTGAAAGAAGCGATTGACAAGATAGCCCGTTAAAACCCAAAGCTAAGCTGCCCACCCTCGAAACTACTTGCCTTTTCATTTCCGAAAGGAATTTCTAGGAAAGCTTCATATTGCATTATAGTAGGGTTAAACTTACGTAGCGTTATCCCTTGACAAAAGAAATCAAAATCGATCTGTTGAAATTCTTCCGCCGAGCGCATAGCAACCAAATTTTGAGGATCTAGACCTCGACTTATAGTCAAATGGGGTTCAGCTATTCGCTTTGCAGAAACAACTTTCTGCACTTCCTCCGCTACCTTTCGCATTTTATTTTTCAGGAAAGCTTTGGATTGTGCCGTAGGGTCGATAAAAAAGGTACCAGACGAAGGAAAAGTCGCAAAATTATCAAAGTAGATATGTTGTGCATGTTCGAACCGCAGTCGTTCTGATAACAAGCCAATAATACGTTGCAGTTCCTGTTCAGAAACCTCTATTTTACAGATACTAATATGCGCTTTGGAGTTACAACTTGGATACCGTTGATTCAATAAACGCTGCACCAATTGCTTTAAAGACGCAATGAAGCGAATCCCTTTTTCACAGGGTTGAAAGACAATTGAAATCGTTAACTTCTCCATAAATAGCCTCCATCTTAGTCTTTACAATATAAAAAATAAAACAGAAAATAAAAAGCTATTTTGTTTTTACGATATCATTATTATAGCCCTTCGACACTACACGCGGTTTTCCTGAAAGGTCTGCAGTCATCTTATAACTAACAAGATTATTTCCCCCCTCAATTTTCACATTATTGATACGATCTACGTATATTTCGTTGTTCATACCGTTAATGATCAAGGATTTCAAGCCGCCTTTTGCGTATATTATATTGTTAGAACCTGCAATCTGTAAAGTTTCCTCTCCTGTAGTGCGGACTGATTTTTCATTACTTTCTCCTTCTACCTTAATAACTTTGCCATGTTGAAATATAACAATGAGATCATTTTTCGGAGGATCTATTCCTTTCTGGCAAGAGAGAGAAGTTGCATTACTCGCTGTGGCTGTAAAAAGCCCCATTAATAGAAAAAAAGCAGATATATATTTCTTTTTAAGAACCATTTTAGGACATTATTTGATGGATTAGCTATTCAAAACTAGCTAATTTCCAACAAGTAACCATAGAAAAAATTACAATTAACAATTTTTAACGTAAATAAAAAAGGAGCCTCGAGGCTCCTTTTAAAAAAATATCTAACAAATTGACTGTGGTTAAAAACTCTATTTTACTGCGTCAACAACTGCTTTAAATGCATCTGGGTGGTTCAATGCTAAGTCAGCCAATACCTTACGGTTTAAACCGATATTTTTAGCATTTAATTTACCAATCAACTGAGAATAAGAAATTCCATGTTGACGAGCACCTGCGTTGATACGCTGAATCCATAAAGCTCTGAACTCACGTTTTTTGGTTTTACGGTCGCGGTAAGCGTACTGTAAACCTTTTTCTACTGTATTTTTAGCAATAGTATAAACTTTGCTTCTTGATCCGAAATAGCCTTTAGCTAATTTCAAGATTCTTTTTCTTCTTCTTCTAGAAGCTACTGCGTTAACCGAACGTGGCATATGTATTAAAATTTAGTTTGGCATGAGGTGTTACGTTTTTCAGCAATCTTACAACCTAATCCCCGGTTAAAAAATATTTATTAAAAAAATTGAAATAAAACTATTTACCAATTGCAAGCATACGTTTTACGTTGCCCAAATCAGCATCATTAACATAACTTGTTTGTGTCAAATTACGTTTTTGTTTTGTAGTTTTTTTCGTCAAGATATGGCTTTTGTAAGCACTTTTTCTTGCAATTTTACCTGTTCCAGTCAATTTAAAGCGTTTTTTCGCGCTGGAATTGGTTTTTACTTTTGGCATAATTCTATTAAATTTTATATCAACCTGTTAGACTCTTTTATTTCTTTACTGCTTTTGGAGCAAGCGTTAAAAACATACGCTTTCCTTCCAATTTAGGGAGTAATTCTACTTTACCATAGTCTTCCAAAGCTTGGGCGAAACGCAATAATAATATCTCACCTTGCTCCTTGAATACGATAGCTCGTCCTTTGAAATGAACATAAGCACGTACCTTTTCTCCACTTTCCAGAAACTTTATGGCATGCTTCAACTTGAATTCAAAGTCGTGGTCGCTGGTATTAGGTCCGAAACGAATCTCTTTGATAACAGTTTGCTTAGCGTTAGCCTTAATTTCCTTTTGTTTCTTCTTCTGCTCGTAGATAAATTTACTATAATCTATAATCCTACAAACAGGAGGAACTGCATTTGGCGAAATCTCCACTAAGTCAAGTTCCAACCCATCAGCAAGTTCCAATGCCTTGCGAGTAGGATAAATTCCCTGTTCTACATTATCGCCTACCAGACGCACCTCTGGCACTCTGATGAATTCGTTAATGCGATGTTCTGGTTCTTTCTTTCTCATTGGCGGTCTAGGACCACCACCTCTTGTTAATGCCAAATGTTTAAAAATTAAACGGTTATTTCTTTAATTAATAATTCCTTAAATGCTTGTGGATCCAATGAACCCAAATCCAAAGACCCATGTTTACGAACAGAAACTGTGCCATTTTCCACCTCTTTTTCCCCGACAATCAACATATATGGGATTTTTTTCACTTCCGCATCACGGATCTTACGGCCCACCTTTTCATCTCGAAGGTCAATCAGTCCGCGAATATCGGAATTATTTAGAGATTCTAAAAGATTTTTTGCATAATCTTCATATTTTTCTGACACTGGCAAGACGATAAACTGCTCTGGAGCAAGCCATAACGGAAATTGCCCCGCACAATGCTCAATTAGAACGGCAACAAATCTTTCCAACGACCCAAACGGCGCACGGTGAATCATCACCGGTCTATGTTTTTGATTATCGCTACCTGTATATTCTAATTCGAAGCGTTCCGGTAAGTTGTAGTCTACTTGAATTGTTCCCAATTGCCACTTACGACCTAATGCATCCTTCACCATGAAATCCAACTTCGGTCCATAAAACGCTGCTTCACCATACTCGACCACTGTTGGCAAATCTTTTTCTGCCGCTGCCTCTATAATCGCAGACTCTGCAAGCTGCCAATTCTCATCGGAACCTATGTATTTCGATCTATTTTCAGGATCCCGCAGCGATACCTGCGCAGTGAAATCTTCAAATCCTAAAGCACCAAACACATACAATACCAAGTCGATAACTTTCTTAAACTCTTCCTTCACCTGATCAGGACGACAGAATAAATGGGCATCATCTTGTGTAAATCCACGTACCCGAGTCAATCCATGCAACTCTCCCGACTGTTCATAACGATACACAGTACCAAATTCGGCAAAGCGTACAGGTAAGTCTTTATAAGAACGAGGCTTTGTCTTATAAATCTCACAGTGATGCGGACAGTTCATAGGCTTCAAGAAAAATTCCTCCCCTTCAACCGGTGTATGAATAGGTTGGAAAGCATCCGCGCCATATTTTTCGTAATGTCCTGATGTGATATACAATTGTTTATGGCCTATATGTGGTGTAACCACCGGCTCATATCCAGCCTTCACTTGCGCGCGCTGTAGAAAATCCTGCAGTTTTTGGCGTAATGCAGCTCCTTTTGGCAACCACAATGGTAATCCTGCTCCCACTTTTTCAGAGAACGCAAAAAGTTCCAATTCTTTACCCAGCTTACGATGGTCACGTTTTTTCGCTTCCTCAATAAACTTTAAATAATCCGACAACTCAGAAGCCTTTGGAAAAGTGACACCATATATACGAGTCAACTGTTTCCTGCTCTCATCACCGCGCCAATAAGCGCCAGCAACATTTGTCAGTTTTATTGCTTTAATAAATCCTGTATTCGGAATATGCGGGCCACGACATAGATCCGTAAAATTCCCTTGTGTATAGAAGGTAATCTTACCATCCTCTAGATCTTTGATAAGATCTAGTTTGTACTCATCCCCTTTTTCTGTAAAAAATGCAAGCGCATCCGCTTTTGAAACGGCGGTACGGGCAAAGACTTCTTTCTGCTTCGCCAATTCCAGCATCTTGTCTTCAATAAGCTTAAATTCATCCGAAGAAAATTCCCGATCCCCAAAATCTACATCATAATAGAAGCCTGTCTCAATAGCCGGGCCAATACCAAATTTAATTCCCGGATACAAAGCTTCCAAAGCTTCGGCCAACAAATGGGCGGAAGAATGCCAAAAAGTAGATTTACCTTTCTCATCATTCCATGTCAGAAGCTTCACATTGGAATCACCCTCGATAGCACGAGAAGCATCCCAAATTTCACCGTTAACTTCGGCAGCTAACACGTTTCTAGCTAAACCTTCTGAAATTGATAGGGCAATCTGCATGGCAGTAGTTCCCTTTTCATACTGACGTACAGATCCGTCAGGCAATGTAATGTTAATCATCTACGACTATGATTTATATAAATTAATATGTTAATAATGTGATAATTACACCAGTACAAACAAGCGCACTGTTAAGTATTTGAACGATCAGTATACATGAACCTACAAAAACAGCTGTAATAACACGTTGACAATTTTTCAAAGATACCTTTTAGACAGGTAAAATAAAATTTAATGTTTCGTTTTACGCTATTTTAAGATGACATATTCCGCTATTGAAAGACAAGTAAAAATGAGGTATTGCCCCATTGTAAAAGTAAGTCTTTCCAATAAGCGGCTCTTATTTCTGCAATCGTACCGGATATGGCTAAGCACCAGCACTCTAAAATTCTTCACTTTAACGTCATTTCCTTTTGCAAAAAAGACTCGTCACACTTTTATCGACCTATTTTTCGTACCTTTGTACTCTCAAAATTTAAAACATGTCAAATCAAGTCCCAGAAGACGGCACTTTACTTCCTCTAATGGAGGAATTTTACACCATCCAAGGCGAAGGATATCACACAGGAAAAGCAGCTTATTTCATACGTTTAGGAGGTTGTGATGTCGGTTGTCATTGGTGTGATGTAAAGGAGAGTTGGGACGCGGCACTGCACCCACTGACAGCTGCAGAAACAATTGTTGCTAATGCAAAATTACATCCAGCAAAAACGGTTGTCATTACTGGAGGAGAACCCCTAATCTACAATCTGGATCACCTCACAAGACGCCTGAAAGAAGAGGGAATACAAACGTTTATCGAAACTTCAGGAGCCTATCCCCTATCTGGTTATTGGGATTGGATATGCCTATCACCTAAAAAATTCAAAGGCCCCCGACCAGATGTTTTAAATGCGGCAGGAGAGTTAAAGATTATCGTTTTTAACAACAGTGACTTCAAATGGGCTGAAGAACATGCCAAATTTGTAGGAAAATCATGTAAGCTCTACCTACAACCGGAGTGGTCAAAAGCAGCGGAAATGACGCCACTTATTATTGATTACGTGAAAGAAAACCCACAATGGGAAATCTCCTTACAAACGCATAAATATCTCAATATTCCCTAACGCAGAAAAATTTATTCCTTGCGCGCTTTGTAGTTTTCTTTAGATAAAGCATCTTTGATCATGGATTGGAGATTTTTACTTTTATGCCTTTATCTCTGTACGACAAATGCTTTCGGTCAGAAACCTTCGCCCAATAGACGTGCACAAGCTGCTTATGTCGAAGCCAACAAAGCTTTACGTATCAATGCTTTTGAAAAAGCCATTCAAGAGTTACAGTCTGCAATAGCCTATGACCCTTATTTTGCTACTGCACAACAGCAACTGGGTGATATATATCGTAAGCAAGAACAATATAAAGATGCAGCAGAAGCCTATTTAAACGTTCTATCGATCGATCCTAACCTCACGCATTTCACGTACTTTGGGCTCGGTGAATCACTCCTATTCACGGGAAAGTACGCGGATGCTGAAAAGATGCTCCATCGTTATATCGCATCTGCCAAATTAGATGACAAGCAAAAAGTTAAGATAAACAAATACCTAGCAGATTGTCAATTTGCAAAAAACTATATAGGAACAGACTTCCCTTACCAACTAACGCTGCTGCCTACCAGCATCAACACCGTTGATGATGAGTACTTTCCTAAATTGACTGCGGACAATCAACGAATAATTTTCACAAGAAAAACGCAACAACAAGAAAACTTTTACGAAAGCATATGGCGCGATGGCAGGTGGAGTGAAGCCACAAAACTAGTGGGCCAAGTGAACTCTGATAATTACAACGAAGGTGCCCACTGCATCTCTCCAGATGGAAAGCACCTCTTTTTTACAGGTTGCAATTGGCCCGACGGACTAGGGAGCTGCGACATCTATGTGTCAAAATTTGAAAACGGCGCTTGGGCCACGCCACACAACATTGGCCAACCTATAAATTCAAGAGGCTGGGAAGCACAACCCGCCATCTCCGCTGATGGAAAAACACTTTACTTCGTCAGCAATCGTTTGGGCGGTTTCGGAGGATATGATATTTATAAGTCTACACTGAACTCCGATGGTACATGGGCAGCTCCAAAAAACCTAGGACCACAAATCAACACCCCTTTTGACGAATCAGCACCTTATATTCACGCAGATTCTAAAACATTATATTTCACATCAGATGGCTGGCCGGGGTTTGGACAGAAGGATATCTTCATGAGCAAACTAGACAGTATTGGAAACTGGAGTACAGCCTTAAATATGGGTAATCGGATTAATAACTTCAGAAACCAAACCTCCCTGCATGTGAGCATGAATGGAAAAATTGGACACCTTTCTTCAGAAGATAGCACCGGTCAGATCGATATTTTTTCATTTGCACTCGCCACAGAAACTAGACCTTATCCCATAGCCTATATTCAGGGAGTCGTAACAGATGCCATCTCCCAAGAGCCCATACAAGCCAAAATACAAGTCGTTGAAACATCACAAGGTAAAATCATCATTGACGACATAAGTGACCCCGAAGACGGAACTTTCCTCATATCCCTTCCCATCGGACAAAATTATGCCTTACAAGTGCTGAAAGCTGGCTATATGTTCGAGTCACAACAATACGCGCTCGATGACGATCGATTTACCGATGAAAAATTTAAAACAACAATACTTCTTCACCCCATCAAAAAAGACGCAGTGGGCACACTCAACAACATCTATTTTCCACTAAACAAATATGATATTCTGCCTGAGTCCCTATCCGACCTTCAGTTACTCCAACAGTTTTTAAGAAACAATCCCACAATCAGGATAGAAATTGGGGGGCATACAGATAATACAGGAAATGATGCGAGTAATCAGGTCTTATCCGAAAAACGAGCTTTAGCGGTAAAAAACTATTTAACCTCTGCCGGAATCAACGACAACAGACTCCAAGTAAAAGGATATGGCTCCTCCTTACCGCTTGCAAAAAATGATGATGACGAAGGCCGACGCATCAATAGACGAACCTCATTTCGTATCCTAAATAGTCCATAGTTACGTTCTCTTTCGTGACATAACAATCATCTAAAGAGATATCGCATGCCCAACTCTAATAGACTCATCACAAGCTAAAGCAATTCGCAAGCTATTCACAGCATCTTGCATCGATTTAGAAAGATCAATATTTTCTCGTATTGCGCGAAGAAAATAAGCTTGTTCACGGTTGCATAATCCCTGATGATCTGGTTCATCTTGGAGATCAATCCACTCATCGGCACGAATAAAACTATTATTCTCATCCATATCGGCATAATGTACGCGTATAGATTCTGTTCTTGTATGCGCTTCGACAAGATCCGAATTACCTGAAGCGGCAGCGTCTTTGGCAACAATAGAAACGGAACCGAGAGGTCCTATGACATCTTTCACAAAAAAAGCAGCTTCGCTTATCATCGGTCCCCAACCAGCTTCGTACCATCCTACGGAACCATCATCAAATCGAATTTGAAGCTGTCCATAGTTATAATTATCCTTTGGAATATCATTCGTCAATCGCGCTCCTATAGCAGATACCTGAACAGGATTCGCGTCAGTCATCTGACACATTACATCAATATAATGCACACCGCAATCGACAATGGGACTAAGACTCTTCATCAGGTTTCGGTGCACATCCCACATATATCCTTGACTTTGCTGATTTAGATTCATCCGAAACACGAGTGGTGTTCCTAATGTACGTGCAACCGCAATAAATTTATTCCAAGAGGGATGGTATCTCAATATGTAACCAATAATCAACTTCTTATGATAGAAATTAGCAGCTTCTACAAGACGTACAGCCCCTTCCACTGTAGTCGCTATTGGTTTCTCTAAAAAAACATGTGCTCCACTTTCGAATGCACGTAGGGCGTAGGCCTCGTGGGTGTCTGGATAAGTTGAGATGCAAACAGCATCAGGTTTAGTCTGCGATAGACCTTGCTCGTAGTCATCGAAGGTGGGATATGCCCCTCCAAGCCGAGCATTGAGCTGATCTTTACTAGCCCCTCGAGCGACAAGCCCCACGATTTCGAATCCTTCCATTTGATGATAGGCAAGGGCATGCGATGCCCCCATATTCCCACAACCAACAACCAAAACTTTAATTCTATCCATATGACTATCGCAATTATTCTTAATCTTCACTCGTCTAACTTCTCCTTAAACCGATTTAACAATTTTGCCTATAAAAACATAAATATACACCAATAAAACTGCACTTATACCCATATTTTAAAACAAATAACGCAACTTCATGCAAAAAAAGCAATAAAAAGATGGTTGTTCCGAAATATTTATCTATTTTCACTTCCAAAATAGCAATAACCATCAAATTATGCAAGCTACTAGCAACGAAGTCACCCCTCTCATCAGCGATCATGCGGCCGTTTTCGGGCTTTTAATGATGGTACTGGGTTTAGTTTTTTACAGTTCCAGCTTAAAAAATAAATATATCCAAGGATTTTACGCCGTCATTCCACCGTTACTCATGTGTTATTTTCTACCGGGAATTTTAAATTCTCTACACATCATTGATGGGCAAAATTCCCCACTTGCAGGGATAGGAAGTCGCTATTTTTTACCCTCCTGCTTGATTCTTTTTACACTCAACCTAGACCTCAAAGAAATATGGAACCTGCGCAAACGTGCAGGACTCATGTTTATCACTGGTACAGTTGGTATTATCCTAGGAGGTCCACTGGCCGTGTGGGTTACCTCTCTTATCGCTCCACAGGCTGTTGGTGGTGCCGGTCCTGATGAAGTATGGCGTGGGCTAGGTGCACTAGCAGGATCTTGGATTGGAGGAAGTGCCAACCAAGTCGCGTTACGGGAAATACTACAACCTTCTCCTTCCTTATTTTCAGCCATTATAGCTGTCGATGTATTTATTGCCTACATATGGATGGCCTTATTACTATATGGAGCTAATAAAACGAAGTTATTGGATCGCTTTTTTAAAGCGGATGCATCGGATGTGCAAGAGCTCACCAAACGAATGGACGAACAAAGCAAAACACATAGCCGAATACCAGAAACCAAAGATTTCATCTTCATGCTTAGTTTAGCATTAGCGGGAACAGGTTTAGCAACCTGGTTATCTACACCAGTAGCAACCTATATGACCGAAAATTTTCCTCAATTGGAAAAATTTTCACTTACCAATGGCTTCTTTTGGATCATTCTTTTTGCAACAATTATTGGCATCGGACTCTCTTTTACACCAGCTCGAAAACTAGAGCATGCCGGCGCGTCCAAACTTGGGACAACACTTTTATATATGCTTATCGTAACAATAGGCATGCAGATGGATATATCGTCAATTTTGAGTAATCCTGGATTATTTCTAGTAGGCTTTCTTTGGATTAGCTTTCATGCCTTACTACTTATCATTGTGGGTAAAATTATCAAAGCTCCTTTTTTCTATCTCGCTGTGGGAAGTATGGCCAATGTCGGAGGAGTAGCTTCAGCAACGGTAACTTCAGCAGCATTCCACCCTTCTCTCGTTTCCGTAGGTGTCATATTAGCCGTTTTTGGATATGCCATAGGAACTTATGGAGGTTGGCTCACGGCCATTCTTATGCAAATGGTATCTCCCCTTTAAAGAGAAAAATAAAAGAGATTTTCTTATCTTTATATAACGTATGGACAAGAAAAACAGCTTCTTTGAAGGTCAGGTACTATGGTCGCAGCTCGATCCCAACCGGCATTTAAGACATTCGGCTTATGCTGACTTTTGTGCGCAAGCCCGCGCAAACATGCTAAAAAGCTTGGGCCTGTCACTTGATGAATTTGCAAAAAAACATATTGGGCCAATCTTGTTCCGGGAGGAGCTCATCTACCATCGGGAAATTGGCCTTGATGAGTTTATTGATGTCCGTGTTGAGTTGACAAAATTGAACACCAAAAACTTTCGATTTTCTTTTCGGCATGAAATCTACAAAGAAAACGGCATAAAGGCTGCGACAGTAAATGTTGATGGCGCTTGGCTAAATTTACAAGCGCGTAAATTAACCGCTGTGCCCGAGGAATGGATCCCCATTATCGCACATATTCCAAAATCAGAAGATTACCAAGAAGTAACAGAATAATATCCTGTTTCATCCCCCTCATCAATTAACATCCAAGTGTTTGTGTGGGTGTTTTCTTTTGAAGATGGTCTGTCTCATACCATCTTCATTAGTAATAATGCTAATATTACCATCGATCTCTAACATCGCTAGACGAACATCACGATAATGCGCTACGCCATGTTCGCGCATAGCCTCTTGCAGCTCTTCGTTTGTTATTTTCAATCGGCTTAATGTCGTAAAATCCAGTTTTCCATGATGAATAAGTATTTCAGGTTTTTGATTGAATAGGTTACGCCATTTTTCATGCTTAAATAAAAAGTTTTTCAACAGAAAATTCATCAAGAAAAGGACCGCCGCCGCCACCAATCCCCCGAGCAATGAGGTATCCGGTCCAACCATTGCATTCTGTACGGCATTACTAATTAGCAAGATCAATACGACATCGCTGGTATTTAATTGAGACAACTCCTTTTTACCAGTCAATCGGATAGCCAACAACATGAAAAAGTACACAGCCAAAGAGCGCAGTACAATCACTATGAGATTTTCCATATGCTTATTTCAATAAGTTTACCGTATAAAGGTCTTTTCGTCGATCTTTAAGGATCTTCACCGTTCCATACTCGTGCAAATCACGAAGTGCATACAAATCAACATCAGCAATAAGCACCATCTCCGTGTTCGGTGTCGCTTCCGCCTTTATACCATTATTTGGAAAAGCAAAATCCGATGGTGTAAACACAGCAGATTGAGAGTACTGTATATCCATGTTATTTACCCGAGGAAGATTTCCTACGCAACCCGCAATCGCCACATAACACTCATTTTCAATAGCACGTGCCTGCGCGCAGGCCCTAACACGCATATAGCCATTTTGCGTATCCGTCATAAAAGGAACAAAAAGCATCTGCATACCCTGATCGGCCATAATACGACTCACCTCTGGAAATTCCACATCGTAACAAATCAACAAGCCAACTTTTCCACAATCGGTATCAAAAACCTGAATATCATTTCCGCCCACCATACCATAGTATTTACTTTCGTTGGGCGTTATATGGATCTTTTTATGCACGTCCAGTTTTCCATTCCTATGGCAGAGGTAAGAAGCATTATACAGCTTCTTATATTCCATCACGGGCATGGAGCCAGCAATGATATTTACATTATAGGAAACAGCCAATTGCTGCATTTTATCCACAATTTCGTTGGTTAATTCAGCTAATTTTTCCATTGCCGCCCGCTCTGGAAGATCATTATAAGGACTCATCAAAGGCGTATTGAAAAACTCAGGAAACATAATAAAATCTGTTCCATAATCACTTACTGTATCGACAAAAAACTCCACCTGATCGTAAAACTCTTCGATATCCTTAAACAGTCGCATTTGCCATTGTACCAGTCCCAAACGAATAGTTTGTCGTGTTGCAGAGTTCGATTTTGCATCTGGTTCGTAATAAATATTGTCCCAAACCAATAATGTAGCGAATTCATTTGACTCCTTATCCTCCGGCAAATAGTTCTTTAATATTTTGCTTACATGAAAATCATTCGAGAGTTGAAAAGTTAATGTAGGATCATAGATCTCCTTCCGTTTCACTTTTTCAATATAAGTTCGCGGAGTCATTTTATCTGAATAATTATGGTAATTAGGAATTCGTCCACCAGCGACAATACTCTTCAAGTTCATTTGTTCACAGAGCTCCTTTCGGGCATCATAGAGTCGACGCCCCAAGCGCAACGAACGATGATTGGGATGTACAAAAACCTCTATCCCATATAGCGTATCCCCGTCGTAATCATGGGTCGTAAATTTCCCATCGTCGATAATTTCATAATACTTCTTGTATATATTGGTTTTCTTCGAATCAATAATCAACGATAGTGCACAAGCAACAACACGACCATTGAGCTCCACACAAAGTTGTCCTTCGGGAAATAAACGGATCAAATCTTCAATATTCTCCCTTGTCCACACCTCACCATCTGCACCATAAGCCTTTTCCATTGATTTTTTCAAATCCTTATAATCCTTTGCCGTCAAATTCCTTACCTGTATATCCATATTTGTACTTAAACTTTACAACAAGACAACAACTCGACAACGGATTTAGTTTTAAAAAACACATTGAAAAACAACAAAAATAAAAGCAAAAATAGATAAGAAACCTACACCTCGTACCCATCGACTGATTCCATTTCCTGCAGTACAATATAGGGTTTTGTCCATCGACAGTCGTTTATAACAAAATCCTTTCTTCTCAAATAGGCCCAAAAAAAAAGAGAACAGTTCTGTTCTCTTTTTTTAAATCTATTGAAAGCTTACGCTTCTCCTTTTGGTCCCCCAAAATTCAAAGGAAGCGCCGCATCATTGGTCTTAATGGTTCCATTGATTGCCTCAAAGCGGTTAATATTATCCTGCAAAGCCCCCAATAACCTTTTCGCATGTTCAGGTGTAAGCACAATTCTCGATTTCACCTTTGCTTTCGGAATCCCCGGCATAACACGGATAAAATCCAATACGAATTCAGAGTTAGAGTGTGTAATAATAGCCAAATTACTATAAATACCTTCTGCTATTTCCTCACTTAATTCGATACTCAGCTCATTATTTTCTTGTCCTTCGTTATTCTTGTTCTTCAAATCCATAAAATTGACATCCATTGCTAAAAATTATTTTTCTTATCCGTTGATTAAATATATTAATAAAATTAAAAAAAAAGATTAATGCGTGAAAGTTCGAAAATCTTGACCGTCCTCAATAGCCAATAACGCTTCATAAATTAATCGAATGACATTATCCACATCTTCTTTATGAATCATCTCAACCGTCGTATGCATATAGCGCAAAGGCAACGAAATCAACGCCGAAGGCACTCCACTGTTCGAATATGCAAAAGCATCCGTATCCGTACCTGTATACCTCGAAGACGCTTGACGTTGAAACGGAATATCATTTTTGCCTGCTATCTCCACCAATAGACGATTTAAATTAATCTGTACCGCTGGCGCATAAGATAAGACCGGACCTTGTCCACAAGCGAGATCACCCTGGGTAATTTTGTTAATCATCGGTGTTTGCGTATCATGTGTAACATCGGTAACGATAGCAACATTTGGCTTAATATAATTTGCAATCATCTCAGCCCCGCGTAAACCGATCTCCTCTTGTACAGAATTCACAATATAGAGACCAAAAGGAAGCGTCTTCTTATTCTCTTTCAAAAGCCTAGCTACCTCCGCGATCATAAAACCTCCGGCACGATTATCCAAAGCCCTTCCCACATAATACCTGTCGTTTAACACCATAAATTCATCTTCGTAGGTAACTACACAACCTACATGAATCCCCATAGCTTCTATTTCCTCCTTCGATGTTGCACCACAGTCCAAAAAGATATTCTTTAATGTCGGTCCTTCTTCCTTCTCTCCCGAGCGTGTGTGTATAGCAGGCCAGCCAAAAACAGCTTTAACAGTACCTTTATCGGTATGGATATTCACTCTTTTAGAAGGCGCTATTTGATGATCTGAACCTCCATTACGGATAACGTAAATTAAACCATCTTTTGTAATGTAATTCACAAACCATGAAATCTCATCCGCATGTGCTTCGATCACAACTTTATAAGGAGCATCCGGATTTATGATCCCTACAGCAGTACCATAATGATCAATATAGGTATCGTCTACATAAGGTTTTAGATAATCCAACCACAGACGCTGTCCCTCCCATTCAAACCCCGTAGGTGAAGGATTATTAATATATCGTTCAAAAAAATGCAACGATTGATCTGTAACGACAGATACATGCTTTCTATCTTCTTTCTCTTTTTTGTTCGCCATAATCCATTTTTTTAGCAAAATATATAAATTTTGCGACCATATCAAACATAAAGAACGAACGTCTAGGAAATAAATATGAGTTAAAAACCCACGACAACCTATCCTTCACCCTATTATCCTGTTATACAAAAATAATTTACATTAAAAAATCGTCCTCTTGAAGTGAAGTTTTTTTTGACCTATGGATTTTATAAATGATAAGCTTATATTTACCACACAATTTATGACTATGCTTTCAATACTAAATGCCATACACTGGAACATTGATCCTGTAATCTTTCACTTGGGATCATTTGGTTTACGCTATTATGCACTATGTTTTCTAGCTGCATTTGTGGTATCCTATGTTCTAATGCTGAAAATTTTCAAGAAAGAAGGGAAAACCCAGGAATTATTAGACCAGCTAAGCATCTATATCTTTTTAGGTACATTAATTGGAGCGCGATTAGGCCATTGTCTATTCTATGAATTTGATTACTATATAAGTCATCCGTTAGAAATGATTTTACCATTTAGAATGGTGAATGGAAGCTTTGAACTTACGGGATTTCAAGGACTCGCTAGCCATGGAGGAGCGCTCGGAATATTAACGGCTTTATGGCTTTTCTCTCGAAAAGCAAAAGTCGATTTCATGTGGATTGCAGATAGACTTGTTATTGTAGTACCTTTAGCTGGAGCATTTGTTCGTTTGGGCAACTTTTTCAATTCGGAAATCATCGGCCTACCAACATCTTTACCTTGGGCTGTTGTTTTCGAGAAAGAAGATATGTTACCTCGTCATCCGGCACAACTCTACGAAGCTTTAGCCTATGTTATTATTTTCTTCATCCTTTGGGCGATGTATCAGAAAAACTCGAAACCAAAAACAGGCTATCTTTTTGGTATCTTTTTAGTCTTATTATTTGGAGCCCGTTTTGTATTAGAATTCTTCAAAGAAAATCAGGAAGCATTTGAAGACGGCATGAAATTCAATATGGGACAACTTCTAAGTATTCCATTTATGCTCGTTGGGTTATATTTAATTTTTCGAAAACCGAAGCAAATCAAAAAATAAATAAAGCCCATCTCAAAAGGATGGGTTCTTTTTTTAAAACA
This sequence comes from Sphingobacterium sp. LRF_L2, assembly GCF_965644235.1. Classification (NCBI taxonomy): domain Bacteria; kingdom Pseudomonadati; phylum Bacteroidota; class Sphingobacteriia; order Sphingobacteriales; family Sphingobacteriaceae; genus Sphingobacterium; species Sphingobacterium sp. LRF_L2. The sequence continues at coordinate 120,551 of NZ_CBFFRI010000009.1, forward strand.
ACTATGCAAAAAACAACAAATAGAACAATTATCTTATTAATTCTTGGTTTACTATCTGCCGTAGGACCTTTTTCCATCGACATGTACCTACCCGCTTTCCAAACCATTGCAAAAGACCTCAACACTTCCGTAGATCAAGTACAATTTTCATTGACAAGCTTTTTTATCGGTATTGCTTTTGGGCAGCTCATCTATGGTCCATTACTCGATAAATTCGGCCGGAAAAAACCACTCTTAGTCGGACTAATAATCTACATAGCCGCAACCTTATTTTGTATTGTAGCACGTGATATTGAACATTTAATTGCCTTACGCTTTTTACAAGCTTTGGGAAGCTGTGCCGGTATGGTTGCTTCCAGAGCTATGATACAAGATTACTACGAACCCAGGGAAGCGGCACGGGTATTCAGTCTACTGATGCTTGTCATTGCCATATCGCCCATCCTAGCGCCTACTGCAGGAGCATTTCTACTCAATCACCTCAATTGGCATTACATTTTTGTATCCTTATTGGTCATTGGTCTCATTATCTTAATAGCAACTTACTTTTACCTCCCGGAATCCTATGCCGGCGATAAGAATTTCTCCCTTCGGCCAACTGCTATACTAGGAAAATTTGGAGAAGTATTAACCAATAAAACCTTTATAAGCTATTGCCTAGTGGGATCTATAGCATCCTCTGGACTGTATGCATACCTCGCGGGATCATCCTTTGTTATGCAGCAATATTTCGGTCTCAATCAAACCCAATATGGATTAGCATTTGCTTTTGTTGCCTCCGCTATGGTCGTAGCAACCCAGATAAACCGATTCGTCCTCAAGCGTTGGACCAGTTCTCAGATTAGTAAGATAGCAAACATCTGGCAATCTTTGATTTCTATAATTATGCTGATTTGCCTGTTAAGCAACCTCCTTACCTTTCCGGTTTTACTCGGTCTTATCTTCTGCTATTTATTAGGCCACGGTTTTATATTCCCAAACACATCGGCAATAGCATTATCACCGTTTAAAGCCTTAGCCGGAAGTGCCTCCGCATTACTCGGCTGTATTCAGATGGCTATCGGTGCATTAACCTCAGGTTTAGTCAGCTTTTTCCACAATAATACAGCCTATCCAATGGTTATCGTCATGGCAATTGCTGCTATATTTTCATTACTTATTCACATTTTTGCTGGAGAGTCTGCTCCAAAAAGAAACCTCTAAAATAAAGAAGGCGCATTCTACAATGCGCCTTCTTTATTTTAGAGGAAGCTTTCCAAACCAAGCCTATAACTATCCAAGCCAAAACCACATATGACGCCTACACAGACGCTAGACAAATAAGAATGATGCCGAAAAGATTCCCGTTTGTGCACATTCGATATATGAACCTCAACTACAGGGGTATTAATAGCAGCAATAGCATCCGCTATAGCCACAGAAGTATGGGTGTAAGCCCCTGCATTTAAAACAACGCCATCATAAGAAAACCCAATCTCATGCAATTTATCGATAATGCCCCCTTCATGATTGCTTTGAAAATAAAACAGCTCAACAGCATCATAACGAGACTTCAACGTATCAAAGTAAGTAAGAAAATCTTGATCACCATAGATCGACTTTTCGCGAACGCCTAACAGATTCAAGTTAGGACCATTAAGAATGAGAATTTTTTTCATCTGTTTATTTTTTGCTTTCAGATCGAAACTTAGGTAATCAACCTATCCATTAAACTGTGTATTTAATGGATATACAAATCACACTGGATTCATCTGCAACGAATCATTAAAAGTATAGGATCTCATCGGGATACATCAACAATCACATACCTTACAACCAAGAATACCCTATCAGACGCTAATCGCCTAAAGATAGGAATATCCTATATATCTCCATAGAAATTACGGAAACTAGATCGAAGTCAAATACTACGTACAACAATGAAAAACAATCCTGATAAAAGGAAAAGTTTGCTGCGTTGCTTCACATCAAGTCTTAACTATTATTCCGCGTTATAGAACAATTATTATTCCCAAAATAACAATAGACAAAGGTAACTATATTTAACGGTAATCAACAAATTTCAAAACCTCTATGCTAAAACGTTTATCTCTTGCTATAATTCCACTTTATTTCCTATATTAGTCGTTAATAACCAACATAAAATCGTCAATGAAACGTAGAACATTTCTTAAAACCGCAGGCACACTCAGTGCAGGTATGATGGCAACTCAATTTTCCTTTGCGGAATCCTTTAACACATTCCCCACTGTACGTGTAGCGGCAGAAAAACGACATTTTTCAAGCAAAGTCATTGAAGGAGTAATCGGTGAATTTCAAAAAAACATCAAAAATCCAGAGCTAGGATGGCTCTTTAACAACTGCTTTCCCAACACATTGGATACAACCATCTATGACGAGTCTACTGCAGCAAAAAAGCTAACTTATGTTATCACAGGAGACATCGATGCAATGTGGTTACGCGACAGTAGTGCACAGGTATGGCCTTATCTCCAATTCATGAAGAAAGACCGTAAATTACAAGACCTAATTTTAGGTTTGATCAACAAGCAAGCATTATGTATCAATATTGATCCATATGCTAACGCTTTTTACAACGACCCACACAAAAAAGGAGAATGGTTTTCCGATCATACGGATATGAAGCCTGGTATCCACGAACGCAAATGGGAAATCGACTCCCTTTGTTACCCCATACGTCTAGCTTACCACTACTGGAAGGAAACCAATGATAGTACACCTTTCGACGACGAATGGGTGAAAGCACAAGAAAACATTTATAAAACCTTCGTCGAACAGCAACGTAAACAGAACACAGGTCCCTATGTCTTTTCGAGAACAACATCGCGAGGGTCGGATACCCTACAAGTAGACGGATTAGGCTACCCCGTTAATCCCGTAGGATTAATCTGCTCCGCATTCCGACCATCCGACGACTGCTCCATTTTTATGTTTTTAATTCCTTCCAATTTATTTGCAGTTGTTAGTTTACGTCAATCTGCAGAAATTTTACGTAAGGTAAAAAGTAATACAGACCTCGCTAAACGTATGGAAGACCTTGCGACGGAAGTCGAAACAGCAATCAATCGTTACGGTATCATAGACCATCCTGAACACGGACGCGTATACGCTTTTGAAGTTGACGGCTACGGAAGTTACCTCATGATGGACGATGCCAATGTCCCTTCATTGCTTGCACTACCTTATCTAGGAGCCATCGATATAAACGATGAAGTATATCAACGTACCCGTAAATTTATACTCTCCGAAAAAAATCCATTTTTCTTCAAGGGAAAATACGCCGAAGGTATTGGAGGACCACACATCGGCAGGGATATGATCTGGCCAATGGCAATCATTATGCGAGCTTTCACGTCGACAGATGATAATGAAATTAAAAACTGTATCGAAACCTTACGTACAACCCACGGAGATACAGGATTTATGCATGAATCCTTTCACAAAGACGATCCAAAAAAGTTCACACGTCACTGGTTCGCATGGACCAATACTTTATTCGGCGAACTCCTTTGGAAAACATATAAAGAAAAGCCATCTTTGCTAAAGTAAAGCAAAAAAGACTCTTCTAAAAACGTTAGAAGGGCCTCCTTTCTAACGTTTTTTTATGGACAACAACGAACTAAAAGGCCCAATAGGCATATTTGATTCTGGTTTCGGAGGACTAACCGTTTTCCGGGAGATTAAAGATGCTCTTCCCCAATACGATTACATTTACCTTGGAGATAATGCACGGGTTCCCTACGGCACACGATCGTTCGAAACCGTCTATCAATTTACGAAGGAATGCGTATTCAAGCTGTTCGATTTAGGCTGTAATCTAGTCATTCTCGCCTGTAATACAGCATCGGCCAAAGCCTTGCGCACTATTCAGCAAAATGATCTTCCCGAAGGCAAAAAAGTACTAGGGGTTATCCGTCCGACCACAGAATCGATCAATCATTTCACGAAATCTAATGAGGTCGGCGTTTTAGCAACACAAGGCACGGTGTTGTCTGAATCATACAAAATTGAGATTAATAAATTTCACCCACACATTACCGTTCATCAGCACGCCTGTCCGCTTTGGGTTCCACTAGTGGAAAACAACGAAATTAATACCCCTGCGGCCGAATATATCGTGCAAAAGGATATACAAGAAATATTGGCAAAAAGCCCCAACATTGACACCCTTGTTTTGGCATGTACCCATTACCCCTTATTACTTCCTGTTATCCAAAAGTACACGCCCAAGCATATTCAAATACTTGCGCAAGGAGATCTGATCGCCAAAAGCTTAACAGCTTATCTCCAACGACACCCAGAAGTAGAACAATATTGTTCCCAAAACGGAAAAACATTATTTACAACCACCGATGATCCAGTCGATTTTCAAGAAAAAGCAAAGATTTTTTTTCGCGAAGACGTATCCGCAACACACGTTAAAGTGTAAAAGACGACATTCTCTTTGCTTTCCCTATGGAAGAAAAATTGGGAAAGCAAAGAAAGATGCACTATACGCTAAGCGCCAAAGCATATAATTTCATTTGCTTCACCATAGAAAGCAAACCATTCGCTCGTGTAGGGGAAAGATGTTCTTTAAGTCCTATTTGATCAATAAAATATAAATTAGACTGTGCAATCTCCTCAGGTTTATGCCCTGAAAGCACTTTAACCATCAAGCTGACCAAGCCTTTTGTGATAATAGCGTCACTATCGGCAGTAAAATAAACCTTGCCATCTTTCAATTCGGGAAACAACCAAACCTTAGATTGACAACCTTTAATAATATAATCATCAACCTTATATTCATCCTTAATCAACGGCACCTCTTTCCCTAACTGGATGATATATTCATATTTTTCCATCCAATCCTGATAAAAAGCAAAATCTTCAATCAGTTCGTCTTGTATTTCGTTTATCGTCATTTTTATCTTTATTTGAGCATGCGGACAGCTCTTTCCAATCCAGCAACTAATAAATCCACCTCTTCCTTTGTATTATACAAAGCCAAAGAAACACGCACCGTCCCAGGGATACCAAAAGCCTGCATCACAGGTTGCGCACAGTGATGTCCCGTACGAACCGCAATTCCCAGTTTGTCCAAAATGACACCAATATCATAAGGGTGTATCCCATCGACAACAAAAGATATCACCGAAGACTTTGTGGCAGCGGTACCAATAAAACGAATGCCCTCAATTGTAGCCAACTTTTCCGAAGCATAGGCTAACAGTTCCTCTTCATAAGCATGGATAGCGTCTAAGCCAATCGAATTGATGTAGTCAATCGCATCACCCAAGCAAATCCCAGCTTCGATATTCGGAGTTCCGGCTTCAAATTTAAAAGGCAACTCGTTGTAAGTCGTCTTCTCAAACGTCACGTCCTTTATCATATCTCCACCACCTTGATAAGGAGGCATCTTATTCAACAATTCTTCCTTACCGTAGAGAACGCCAACCCCGGTAGGGCCATACATCTTATGCCCCGAAAAGGCAAAAAAGTCCACATCTAATGCCTGCACATCCACAGGAATATGTTGAATAGCCTGTGCTCCGTCGACCAATACAGGAACGCCATGCTGATGCGCCAAGTCGATCATCGCTTTCACCGGATTGATTGTCCCCAGCGAGTTAGAAACGTAAGTAAAAGAAACCAACTTCGTCCTTTCAGAAAACAGCGCATTGTAAGCTTCAATATCTAATTCCCCCCGATCATTCATCGGAATAATCCGCAATACGCAGCCCTTCTCATCAGCTAACATTTGCCAAGGCACAATATTAGAATGATGCTCCATAGCCGAAATAATAATTTCATCGCCTTCTCCGATAAATGTACGGCCAAAACAAGAAGCCACAATATTGATAGACTCTGTCGTTCCCTTGGTAATAATAACCTCATGTTCATGCGCCGCATTGATAAAGCTTTGCACTTTTCTTCTGGTCACTTCAAAAGCATCCGTCGATATCTGGCTTAAATAATGTACACCTCTATGCACATTACTGTTCATATCTGCATAATAGTTTACGATTGCATCGATAACCTGTTTAGGCTTCTGTGTAGTGGCACCATTATCAAAGTAAACCAGCGGTTTACCGTTCACTTCTCTCCCTAAAATGGGAAAATCCGCTCTTACACGTTGTATATCAAAAGTCTCCAAATCTTACCTCTTATAAAAATATCCTACAAATTTAGTATATTAAGCCGTAAAATAGGTCAATCAAGTGTATTCTTTTTCGATCTCAACTATTTCAGCGCAGCTCTGCTATTTAGCTACATTTCTATATTTTATCAAATTATAAATCCAATATTAATTTGCAATTGGTTACCTTTGCATTATATGCAAGAAGTACCATTAAATATTCCAGAGGGGTCGAGAAAAGAGGTAATGACTTATCTAGAGCCATTCATGTTAAATGAAATGAGCGACTATTTAAAGCCAGTGGAGCAAATGTGGCAACCCGCCGACTTCTTGCCAGACTCCTCCCGTGACACCTTTTTTGAAGAGGTAAGGGACCTACAGGAAAGCGCTAAAGAATTACCTTATGATTTAGTTGCCGTACTAATAGGTGATACCATCACGGAAGAAGCACTACCGACTTATGAATCGTGGTTAACGATGGTAGAAGATGTAGAAAAGAACGAACAAGGTGGCTGGATGAAGTGGGTTAGAGCGTGGACAGCTGAAGAAAATCGTCACGGCGATCTTTTAAACAAGTATCTATATCTATCAGGCCGTATCAACATGCGTCAGTTTGAAATATCAACGCAATACTTGATTCAAGACGGTTTTGACATTGGTACAGGAGCAGATCCTTACCGAAATTTTATTTACACATCCTTCCAGGAATTGGCTACCAATGTTTCACACAGGCGTGTAGCAGGTATTTCAAAAAAGACCGGCGATAAACTGTTGGCAAAGATGTGTGGTGTGATTGCGGCCGACGAAGCAAGACACGCAAAAGCATACATGTCATTCATTTCGCATGCGATGACCGTCGATCAAAGCGAAGTCATGATTGCCTTTGAAGACATGATGCGTAAAAAAATTGTGATGCCTGCACATTTCCTTCGCGAAGCAGGTGAGCCACAAGGTGAAGCCTTCGCTCATTTTTCAGATGCAGCACAACGACTAGAAGTCTATACAGCGCTTGACTACGTTGACATCTTGAAAACACTCAACGAAGAATGGGCAATCGATAAAATTGGAGGTTTAAACGAGAAAGGAGAAAAAGCGAGGGATTACCTCATGAAACTACCAGACCGTTTAACCAGATTAGCAGAACGCATTAAAATCCCTGAAATTCAATATAAATTTAAGTGGATATACGAATAAAGCCTGGGGTAATGCTCCAAGCTTTTTTTGTTTACAGGTCAAACAAACAATTGCATAAATGTTAACAGCTTTAGTGTACAAAGAACACTAAGTTTTCGTATTTTTGCAATAAAGAGAAGAGATAGCTATCAGCGTAGTATAAGTTTGCACAAATATTAGATAAAGTTAATACTAGCATAAAGAAACTATTAAGATATTTGTAACCTATCTCAAAATATTGAACAAAATTAGTTTATTATGTTATTAGATCGTTCTGAAAGAAGCTTTCCGAGAGTTATCATCATTGGTGGTGGTTTTGGAGGGGTAGAAGCAGCAAAGCACTTCAAAGACAAAGAAGTTGAAGTGTTATTGATTGACCGGAATAATTTCCACACCTTCCAGCCTCTCATGTACCAGGTTGCTACCGGCACCCTAGCAGCTGACGCCATCTCCTTTCCTATCCGCAAAATGTTCAAGAGCCAAAATAACTTCAGATTTAGGATGGCTGATGTTTTGGAGATAGACCATCAGGAAAAGATCGTAAAAACGTCTGTAGGTGATTATGATTACGATTATTTGATCATCGCTACAGGCGCGACATCAAACTTTTTTGGCAACAAACAGGTCGAAAAATATGCACTTCCTATGAAGAGCATACATGAGGCCTTAAATATAAGAAGCTACGTCCTTCAAAATCTGGAAGAAGCAGTGCTCAAAAAAAATCAGCACGACCGCGAGCGTTATCTAAACTTCGTTGTTGTTGGTGGTGGCCCTACTGGAGTCGAATTATCAGGTGCTATCGCCGAAATCCAACTGCACATGTTGAAGAAAGATTATCCAGAGCTTTCTCGTAACGAAATGAAAGTATTTCTTGTAGAAGGCACAGGAAAAATACTGAGCGCATTATCCGAAAAATCTTCAACTGATGCGGAGAGATACCTGAAAGAGCTAGGCGTAACCGTCATGTTAAACACACAAGTAACGGGATATGACGGAAACACTATTACATTTTCAAACGGAGAATCGATACCGACAAAAACAGTTATATGGGGTGCTGGTGTCATGGGCCAATTTCCAGAAGGATTACATCCTGAACTTATCCAACGGGGGAATAGAATCAAAACCGATGGTCAGTGTGTTGTAGAAGGAATGCCTGGCGTTTATGCTATTGGCGACGTTTCAGCAATGATAACCGAAAGCACACCAAGAGGTTTACCAGGTGTAGCACCGGTAGCACAACAACAAGGTAAATACGTGGCAAATCATATCTTAAGCATTATGAATGGCCAAACCGTAGCAAATTTCAAATATTTCGACAAGGGGTCTATGGCTACAGTAGGACGTAACCGAGCAGTAGTCGATATGGGAAGCATCCACATGAAAGGATTTTTAGCATGGATGACCTGGATGTTTGTGCATTTAGTTTCTATCTTTGGCTTCCGGAATAAGTTGGTAACCTTTGTAAACTGGTCTATCAAATTTTTCACAAAAAACAGTGGCATCCGTCTTATTTTCAACAAATATGAACGTCCGGATGTAGAAAAAGAAAAATTAGAATACGAAAAACTATAAACGATACACATGGAAAACAAAGCCATAGCAAAAGCATTTAAGTTATGCAGTCAATTAATGGAGCTCCACAATCAGAATCCATTTCGAACAAAAGCTATGGCTTCCGCTTCCTTTAAGATTGATAAACTTCCTTTTCAAGCAGCAGATGCATCCATAGAGGAATTGTCCGAACAACCGGGAATAGGAAAAAGTACGGCTGAAAAAATAAGCAGTATCCTTCAAACAGGGTCGTTTGATGAGCTTGATAAACTCGTCGCGCAAACACCAAAAGGACTTTTGGAGATGCTCTCTATCAAAGGCCTTGGCCCTAAGAAAATCCAAATTATATGGCAAGACTTAGGTATTGAGTCTGTTGGCGAACTACGCTATGCCTGTAATGAAAACCGTTTAGTAGAAGCCAAAGGCTTCGGCTTAAAAACACAAGAAGAGATTCGTAAAGCTATTGAATTCGCTAGTGCTGCAGAAGGTCTCTTTCTCTTCGCAAAGGCAGAAAAACCGGCACAGCATCTATTGGATGTATTAGTTACTGATTTTAAGGAATACCAACACAGCTTTACAGGAGAATTTCGTAGAAAAAGTGAGATAATCTCCAGTATCGATATCCTTACCACAGCTCCTTTAGAAGATATACAAGCTTCTTTAACAAAGAGTAATGCCTATACCGTATTGGAATCATCCAATGGAGCTCTTGTACTAAGTAATGAGCTTTCTATTAAATATCAAGTACTGCCCTCTTCGGTAAACACCTTCGCATTCGATTTACTAGAAACCACCGGAAGCGAAAATCACGTTCAGGAACTCAAAAATATCCAAGGCGTAATTCCTTCAGGCATTACCGAAGAAGAAATCTACCAAAAGCTAGATCTTGCCTACATAGAGCCTGAATTACGCGAGGGAATGGGCGAAATTGAATTAGCAAAAGCACATCAGTTGCCAGAATTGATTTCCTTCAACGATCTCCAGGGGACTTTACACAATCACTCTACCTACAGTGATGGCGTACACAGCTTGGAACAGATGGCTAAATTTTGCAAGGACGAACTCGGTTTATCGTATTTTGGCATTTGTGACCATTCTAAAACAGCGGTATATGCCAATGGGCTTTCGGAAGATCGGCTTGAACAACAATGGAAAGAAATCGATGAACTCAACATCAAATTAAGCCCATTTAAAATTTTTAAAGGCATAGAATCCGATATTCTAGGCGATGGATCCTTAGATTATGCAGACGACATCCTTTCCAAATTCGATTTTGTGGTAGCTTCCGTACATAGCAATTTACGTATGGACGAAGAAAAAGCGACACAACGCTTGATACGTGCTATTGAAAACCCCTATACGACTATCTTAGGACATCCTACAGGCCGCTTACTATTAAGTAGAGCCGGCTATCCTATAGACTATAGAAAAGTCATTGACGCATGTGCCGCGAATAATGTTGTTATCGAGATCAACGCAAACCCACTACGTTTGGACTTGGATTGGCGTTGGCAACGGTATGCTCTTGAAAAAGGAGTACTTCTATCGATTAATCCAGATGCACATCGAACAGAAGGATTACTGGACATGCATTATGGAATTCATGTGGCACGAAAAGGGGGACTTTCGGCTGCTCGTTGTTTGAATGCATTCTCGATCTCAGAAATTGGAAGCTTCTTTAGCAGCAATCGTCAATCTAAAACCGAGAATACCTAAACGTATATTACACTATTTTTTGTAGTAGTTCATCGCCTCCGGAATCAATTTCTGGATATCGCTGATCCGTCTTGTGTCACTAGGGTGTGTACTTAAAAACTCTGGTGTCGAACTCGCAGCCTTTGCCGAAGCCATACGCTCCCAAAAGGATACTGCAGTCTCAGGATTATAACCAGCCATAGCCATGAAAATTAACCCGAGTTTATCCGCCTCCGACTCATTACTACGAGAGTATTTCAATAATGCCAGCTGCCCCCCTACACCGTAAGCACTATTCACGACACCTTGCACGATTGAATTTTTACCTGACGTAGCAACCCCTAATACCTGAGCTCCCAATTGTACCGCAGCTTGATTAGACATTTGCTCCATCGAATGACGGGCAATCGCATGAGCAATCTCATGCCCCATTACCGTAGCCAATCCGGCTTCATTCACCGTAAAAGGCAGTATACCGGTATAAACAGCCACTTTTCCTCCCGGCATACACCATGCATTCACATCAGAACTTTCCACCAAGTTAAACTCCCAATTAAAATTATATTGATCAGATAGCCCCTCTGAAGCAAGGTATCTATTGACTGCAGTAGCAATTTTATTTCCTACGTTCTTCACCAATGCAGCATTAGAAGTTCCCGTAATAACCTTCGTAGAAGATGATGTAAGAAATTCCTTATACGCAACAGCCGCCTGTTGCTGAATCTGATCATCGCTCACCAACGAAAGTTGCTTTCTTCCAGACAATGGTACTGTAGAGCAAGAAGCAAGTGCTCCAAGAAGAAGTCCTAAGGTCGTATATTTAACTAAATTTTTCATCTGTATAAATTTTTATATTGGATAGAGAATTCACTAGCATCAGTAAGCTTATTAAACAAGGTGTATTCCTCGATATTGACACCGCTTTCCAATCCATTCATTTCTGTAATTTCATAAATGCGAATCCTTTCATATCTTGCATACTCCTTTTCAAAAATAATGCAAATCTTATGCCTAAACTTAGGTTTTCTTCCGCCGAAACAAATAGATTTTCGATTCATGCCCCTTCAATAAACGTTCTATATTCTTCTGATGGGTCACCAGTATCAGCGCACAAATCGCAATTCCATAAAGAAGAACTGCAGGCACAGAAGTATGAAAAATAAATGCGATACTAAAAGGAAATGTAAATCCCGCGAGAATCGAACTTAGGGACACATAATGCGTAAAAATAAGAGTCAATAGAAAAACGCTAACGCAACAAAGTGCAGCCTGCGGATGAATAGCGATAACCATTCCAAAAAGCGTCGCAACCCCCTTCCCTCCACGGAATCCCGCAAAAATGGGAAAAAGATGTCCCAACACAGCAATCACGCCCAAAGCGAGTTGAAAATTCACAAACTGTACGGAATTAGGAACCCCGACAATAGTCGAATCCAATAAATGAGGCAAATTGGTCGCTGTCCAGCCCTTTAGGATATCAACAAACATCACAATTGAACCAGCCTTCTTACCCAGCACGCGAAAAGTATTCGTAGCTCCTGCATTCCCACTTCCATATTCTCGAACATCGACACCATAGAAGGCTTCACCAAACCATACAGCAGAAGGAATGGATCCAAAAAGATAAGCTAATATGACTATCCCTACTAAATAAATTGAAATCATATCTAATCTAAGCTCTTCTTCAATAGTCTTTATAAAATAGTTGCTTTTAAGCTTAAATCCAAACTGCGAACGGAGTGTGTCAATGCGCCCACAGAGATAAAGTCTACACCAGCCAAGGCATAAGAACGGATTGTCTCTAACGTAATTCCACCGGATGCTTCGGTTATCAGTCTCCCATTCACCACTTCAACAGCTTCATGTACCTGTTCTGGCGTAAAGTTATCAAACATCACACGATCCACATGTTCACTTGCCAATACTTGTTCAAGCTCTTGCATATTTCGAACTTCTATCTCAATGGCAATATCCAGCCCCTGTGCAGATCTATAAGCATGCGCCCGTTGTAGTGCATTCGCTATACCACCGGCGTAATCAACATGATTATCCTTAATCAGGATCATATCATACAATCCAAATCGATGATTTGCTCCACCACCAATTAGTACAGCCTCTTTTTCCAAGAATCGTAATAAAGGGGTAGTTTTTCTCGTATCTAAAACTTTTGTTTTCGTTCCTTCAAGTTGGTCTGTATACGCTTTCGTTCGCGTAGCTATGCCCGACATTCGCTGCATAACATTTAAGACCAAGCGCTCCGCCTTCAATATACTGTGTACATTTCCTGCTACGTGAAAAGCAATGTCCCCAGGTTGAACAGCATTGCCGTCACTCAGGTGTAAATCGACAGCCAAATCAGCATCAATCAAACTAAAGATATCTTTTGCCACATCGACACCAGCCAATACACCTGTATCTTTAATCAGCAGTCTAGCCTCTCCCTTCGCGTCCCTTGCAATAGTAGATAAGGAGGTATGATCTCCCTCCCGCACATCCTCTTCCAACGCCAATTCTACAAATTTCTCCAGTTTAGTAAACTCAACTGCCATGTATTCTAAAATAAATTATTAGCGAAGATGACGAAAATATATGTCATAATAAAATCTAAGGTCAATTTTATCAGTAGATCATTACTCGATACGAAGTTCCGTGACCCTGTATTCCTTATCGGATTGCGCTATTTTAAAAAAGACACGATAAGTGGAGTTATTCGACTTCAACGAAAAAACAAGAAAAGAATTTGCCAGACTATTCACCCGCTGCAGTTCCTTGATCGTAAGAACTTTATTAGAACGGAAAAATTCACTTAACAAGACCTCTGCCTGGAACTTGGTGTATACCCCTTCTTCCCTCTTTACAGAAAGATTAATAGTCTGATCAAACGATGCACTCAATCGCTTCGCATCCCCAGCCTTCAACGAGGTAGAAACATTGTTAATGAGGTCCTCAAAGGAATTTGCCGCTATTAAAGGAATATAAACAAGCATAGCTACAAAAAACAAGACAACAAGGCGGACAGGATCATCACAAAATATATATTTTCTTGGTATACTTTTCAATTAACGCTCTCCCTTCTTTTTCAAATTTTATACGAAAACTATGCCAAGTCCGCTGTGATCTGGCCCCCTTGCAACCACAAACCATAAAGAGGCTATAAATAATTTTAATAAAAACCACAAGAGAAGACACATAATGTTGCTATTTTGATCTTTAGCAGACGTATTTATCTTGCATAAAAAAAGCAAATTATCTAAGTTTGTGTGTGAGTAATTTAGAAAACAAAAAAGTTGCCTTATTGATCCTAGACGGTTTAGGATATGGCAAAGACGATAATTCCAATGCGGTACGCGCTGCAGAAACCCCTTTTTTAGACCATTTATTAAATAGCTATCCAAACTCTCGCGTAGAGGCTTCAGGAGAGGCTGTTGGGTTACCTGCAGGACAAATGGGTAACTCCGAAGTGGGACATATGAATTTGGGTGCAGGTCGTGTTGTTTACCAGGAATTAGGGCGAATCAATAAAGCCGCAAAAGAAGGTGACTTCAAAACGAATCCGGTAATTCAAGATGCTTTTGCCTATGCAAAAAACAACGGAAAAAAGGTTCATTTTATTGGTCTACTCTCCGATGGCGGTGTTCACGCACATATCGATCATCTAAAAGCATTATGTGATGCAGCACAATCAGCAGGCTTAGATAAAGAAGTATTTATTCACGCTTTCCTCGATGGACGTGACACAGATCCAAATGGAGGATTGGGCTATGTAAAAGATTTACAACAGCATTTACAGCATTCCGTAGGACAAATTGCAAGTGCTATAGGCCGTTATTACGCAATGGACAGGGATAACCGTTGGGAGCGTGTAAAAGAAGCCTACGATCTACTTACCAAAGCCGTTGGTTCTCCAACCACAGACCTTGTTCAAGCTGTAGAAGAGTCCTACCAAAATGGAGTGACAGATGAATTTGTCAAACCTATCGTTGTTACACAAGCCGACGGCTCGCCATTAGCAACAGTACAAGCGGGTGATGTTGTTTTTTGTTACAATTTCCGTACAGATCGTGGAAGGGAAATAACCATTGCTTTAACACAAGAAGCTTTCCCGCAGCTTGACATGCAGCCACTAGACCTTCACTATGTGACAATGACTTCGTACGATGACACCTTTAAACGTGTTACTGTCGTATTCCAAAAAGACAATCTTGTCAATACTTTGGGTGAAGTTTTAGCTGCACAGCATAAAACACAAGTACGTATTGCCGAAACTGAAAAATACCCACACGTTACCTTCTTTTTCTCGGGCGGTCGCGAAAATGAATTCGAAGGCGAACGTCGCTTATTGATTCCTTCGCCCAAAGTAGCCACATACGATCTTCAACCGGAAATGAGTGCAGCTGGCATTACAGCTGCTATTTGCAAAGATATCGTTGATAATAAACCGGATTTTATCTGTCTTAATTTCGCTAATCCAGATATGGTAGGCCATACGGGGGTTTTTAGTGCTGTCGTGAAAGCTGTAGAAACAGTAGACAGATGTACAAAAGAAGTCGTAGAAACAGGTTTAGCAAATGGATACTCATTTATTATCTTAGCCGATCACGGAAATTCCGAGTTTATGGTTAATGAAGATGGTTCGGTCAATACAGCACACACCACAAACTTAGTTCCTTGTATCTTAATTGACAACGACTATAAAGCAATAAAGGATGGAAAGCTTGGAGATATCGCTCCAACTGTTCTTACTTTGTTAGGCGCAAGCATTCCTGCAGAAATGAGTGGAAATGTATTGGTTTAAAACTAAAGAATTATTTTTTAAAGCAGTAATGACAGCGTTCATTACTGCTTTATTCTTTTCTTGTCAACAGCAAGAAGACAAGTCCACTGTTAAAAAAACAACGTATATCGATATTCCCCAATTTTTTCAGCAGGAAATAAAAAGATTGGCAACAGAAAATCCAGAGATCGAGAAAACGGTAGTGAAAGACAGCTCTTCCGAAACCAAGAAAATGGCTATACAGGATTGGAGCAATGAACTCGCAAGTTTTTCTACTGTAGACTTAAATAAGCCCGCCTATAACGGTTTAATAAAAAAAGACAGCACCGATAAACGCGTTATTTATACAACCAACGACCCGAAAATCGACCTCACATCAGTCGAGATTCAATACGACGAGCAAAACACAGCAAGCGTATTTTTGATTAAGCGTCGTATTAAAAATTTGCTCTATCAAACAAATGAAGTGTTGATATACAAAAAAAACCAATCGTATAGTATTGAAAAGAACCAATCGGTTATTCTATTAGGCGACAAGCATTATCAAATTCAAGCCAACTTTTAAAACTATTCTTCAGTTGGCCAGAGAAGGTAATAACATGCCAAATTTGTGAAATGGATCACAGGTTATCAGCATTCAATATATGTGCTGACACCTGTGATCCATTTTATACGTTCTATTCTTGATAACCTGCGAGGGAAATGATATTCTCGCTGAATCTTGTCAGACGTCCCCCACTGTGCAGAAAATCCAAACTGATGATAAATGCATACCCCATCACCTGCCCCCCTAATTTCTCAATCAACTTGGAAGCAGCAACGACCGTTCCTCCAGTAGCCAAAAGATCATCATGAATAAGCACTTTACTTCCTGCAGGAAAGGCATCCTCATGCACCTCAATAGTTGCCTGGCCATATTCCAGTTTATACGACTCGGAAATGGTTTTAAAAGGTAACTTTCCTTGCTTGCGGATTGGTACAAAAGGAATATTCAATTTGTTGGCCAACATCATTCCAAAAAGAAACCCACGACTTTCCACGCCAGCAATAACATCAATCTCCTGCCCTTGCAGACGCTCTACAAATTCATCGACCACAGCATTGCATAGTCCCTGATCCTTCAGAATCGGTGTAATATCTTTAAAAACAATCCCCGGTTGTGGGAAATCGGGAATATCCCGAATGATAGATTTTAAACGTTCTTCTACGTTACTCATACCTATTAAAATTCAAATATGGTTCAATTTTACGCAAAAAATCGCTATCCAAGGTATAAATTGTCGAAAGATCGTCCAACGTTTGAAAAGCCCCATGTTGTTCACGGTAACGAACGATTAACAGTGCTATTTTGCGGGAAATGTAGGGATGTTTCGCTAATTCCTCCACGGACAGCTCATTAATAGCGAGCTTTTGCACAGGCTCACCCGTAAACCGCAAATGTGTTTTAATCTGTAAAAAGACCTCATCAGAAATACCGTAAACCTCGCGAATTTGGTCTACACTGTAAAAACCACCCAAATTGTCTCTGAATTTCACAATACGGGAAGCCAAAACAGAACCGATGCCCTGCAGTGCTTTATAACGGCTCGTATCAGCCAAATTGATGTTAACCTCCAAAAAGGCAGGTTTACTTTCCCTTTCGAATTTTTCAAACGATTTTTTGCCGACAGCAGGCAAAATTGCTATCGTATCAAAGCGCAGATAAGGGGCAATCCGTTTAAATTCCGCTGCCGATATAGAATACATCTTCTCGACATCCTTCGGCGAGTAGAAGCGCCCACCTTTCGCTTCATAATTCTTTATCACACGAATCTGCTTATCTGAGAATCCCAAATCGCGCCAGCGCTCCACAGGCAAATTATTGGGGTTAAAAGGAAACTCTCGTCGTTCGACTGCAGCAGTACCTTTCAACGCTGCAACAGCATTCGGGTAATCGGTTTCCGTAGGACGATCTATATTGTTTTCTGACCAGGAAAGTTGCGCAGGCACAGCATTATGCCGGATAAAAAAACGGTAAATAGAAGGGACAATAGCAACTACACTCATTAAAATCAACGAAAATAAGAACCCCTTGCGTTCATTTTCTGTCATTTCAAAAAACAGCGCTATCCTTTTCATCGTTGTCGTTTTTTTACTTCAATTCACTCGCATTTACTTTTTTCACGCGAGTACCATCCTGAAGAATTTTCGAAATCGCATTGAACGGACGCGACACTACCTCTTCTCCTTTTTTCAAACCCGTTTTCACAATAATATTACTATCATCCTGAATACCCGTTGTCACCTCCACCATCTTTACCGTATTCTCCTGAAGCACAAATACATACTCCTTCACATCCGCGTCTCTTGTCGTTGTAGAATCACCCTTATCCTCGTTATTACGAACTGTTACAGCTTGAATCGGCACGATAAGCCCCTGATCAGATTTTGTATGAATCTGTACCGTAGCCGAAAGTCCTGGTCTAAATGGAGAAGAATGAGCAGGCGCATCCGCCAACAAATCTTCATAAGAAGACACCTCGATACGCACCTTTACATTGAAATTTGTTACCTGTTCAGCGGTCGTAGAAGCAGTACTTGTCGAACCCGTTGCCGTAGAGGAACTCGAAATTTCGGTAACAGTTCCTTTAAACTTCCGCCCTTGGAAAGCATCCACCTCAATAACAGCCTCATTTCCAACCTTCACCCGATTAATATCATTTTCGTTCACCTCGACATTTACCTCCATCGTAGACATATTGGCAATACGCATAATTTCTGTTCCAGCCATTTGAGCAGTACCGACCACACGTTCACCAAGTTCGACCGACAACAACGAGATAACACCATCAGACGGTGCATAAATGGTTGTTCTAGCCAAACTATTTCCCGCCTCCTGCAATTGCGCTTGCGACTGGCTCACCCCAAATCGCGAAGCAACCACCTGCTGCCGTTGCGATTCCAAGCTCGCACGAGCACCTTCATAATCCGCACGCGCCTTGTCCATTTCCGAGGCAGAAATAACACGCTTGTCGAAAAGCTCCTGACTTCTATTGAATATAGCTTCGATATTGACAAAATTAGCTTCCTGCTGCTTCAACATTTGTTGAGACACACGGAGATTAGCCTCTTGTTGGCTTACCATGGCAGCCACCTGATCATAACTTGATTGAAGCAAATCAGGTTTGACACGGCAAAGCACTTGTCCTTTTTTTACAATATCCCCCTCCCGAACATTCAGTTCTATAATCTCGCCAGAGACCTCAGAACTGAGCTTTACCTCAAACTCGGGTTGCACCTTTCCGCTGGCAGAAACAAGCTCCGATATCGTCTTCTCTTGCACCACATCCACAGCAACCTTCTGCTCCCCCCCATCGCCAAACCAGCCCAGTTTACTTCCTACCACCACGATAATCAAGATTAAAACCGAAGCTATAACCAGTATCTTTGGAAGTCTATTTTTCTTCTTTGCCATGAATGCCTTATTTTATGAATTAATAATTTTCGAAATCTATCGTATTACCCAAGTAATAATCTATGATCCTGCTTTTAAAGATGGTCTCATACTTTGCACGTATCATATCAAATTCAGCTTTGTTCATATTCGTTTGCGCAGTAAACATTTCCATTGCATTGGCCATACCCACCTCATACCTTTCTTTAATTACATTAAAAGCAACTTGGCTACTGTTAAATGACACACGAGACGATATATATTGTTTGTTCGCTGCTTTCAGATCCAAAACAGCTTGGATTACAATCTTTTCCAGGTTACGTTGTGCCAATACAGATTCTGTTTCGGCCATCTGCTGGTTAATTTTAGCTTTCGCTATACTCACTTTCGTCCTTTGCTTATCGTAAATAGGCACACTAAGCGAGAGACCAATATTAAACGATCTATTTTCATTAAACTGATCTCCAAACGTCTTCTTCCGCAACTCAACATTCAGAGGGTCATCATCAACCGCCACCCGTTCAAAATTCTGTGAAGAGTATCCTGTCCCATAGCTGGTAGTAAGCGATAACGTTGGCAAGTACCCCCCTTTTGCAGTCTTGATGTTTTGCGCGGCCAAATCCTTTTTTTGCTCCGCCTGTGTGATCTGTGGCTGTACGGCAAGTGCCTTATTGTAGATTTCGCGCAAATCCGTAGAAATAGCCTCCACAACAACCTCATCAACCTGCGGACGCACCAATTCCATTTCTGTTTCCTGAGGGATTTCCATCAGCTGTTTCAAATTCAACATAGACAAACCAAGCGCATTCTCGGTCGTAATCACGCTCACCTCGTCCAATGCCACCTGGTTTTCCGATTGAGACAGATCCGCTAACGTTTTATTTCCAACAGCATATTGAATACTGTCCAAGCGTAATTGTTCTTTAGACAGGCTCACCTGCTGTATTGCAGCCTCGTGTAGTTCGCCGTTCGTCACCGCTTCCAAATAGGTGGTAATCACACTCAAAATCAAGTCATTTTTGACACGTTCCACTTCCGATTTATCAATCGATAATTGAATCTTATTTGCCTTTATTTGATTGATTTTTTGAAACCCCTGAAAAAGAGCCACATTAGAAGATAAACCACCTTGAAGCGAATTCGTCCACAAATTGCGATATACCTGTCCCGCTATCTGGTCAAAGCTATAGCCATAGTTAAAACTCGATGAAGTCTGCAAACTCAAATCAGGCAATCGATCTGCTTTAGACAATTTCAGATCTTGCTCACTTAGATCATACCCAAACTGCGCCTGACGGATCTGCAAATTGCGTTCTAAAGTTGTCTTAACCGCCTCTTCTAAAGTCACCTGTGCAAAAGAATGCAACGTACTTGCTCCTAAAAGAATAAGCGATAAGCATAAAGAAAGAAATAATTTTCTTATCATTTCGTAATTTAAGAATAAATGATTCCTAAATTTGAGATAAAAATCTGAGAATATCAATATGTATTTCGTTAACGCGCCTTTTTTTTTACGGTGGATGTATCCCAAAGTCTTATTTAACAAGTCTCGGAAAGAAAAAAAAGTATACCTGACTTTCGACGATGGTCCTATTCCGGAGGTAACACCATTTGTACTGGAGACTTTGGCCCAACATCAAATTAAAGCCACTTTTTTTTGCGTCGGCGAAAATATACAGAAACATCCATCTATCTTTGAACGCATACTAAAGGAGGGACATCAGGTGGGAAACCACACCTACAATCATTTAAAAGGCTGGGAGACCGACGATATCACCTACCTGGAAAATGTAGAGAAATGTCAAGAGCTCACAAAGACGAACTTATTTCGCCCCCCTTATGCCCGCGCAAAAAAATCACAGCTACGCCAATTACACCATCAATATGAAGTCGTTTTTTGGGATGTTCTCTCCGGCGATTTTGACACCGAACTTAGCCCAGAAAAATGTTATCAAAATGTTGTACGACATACCAAAAATGGCGCTATAATCGTATTCCACGACAACATCAAAGCAACCGCAAGGCTAACGTATGCACTTCCGAAAGCAATAATCTACTTGAAGCAACAAGGATACAGCTTCGACGTACTTTAAAATAAGCCAACTAAAGCGCTTAAGGCTCCAACGCAGGCACACTTTCCTCCACACGAAGCATAAATTCCTGAACAGTAGCTACCGAAAAATAACCTAAGGCATTATTAGATATATTCGATGTCGGATTACCCGGTGCCGCTGTTCCAGGATTAGTAGATTGGTACTCATTCCAATAATCAAAGACAGGCTTGTCCACACAATATCTTCTCACCAGCACTTCATCCCCAACAACCAAATCCGTATCGAGATCCGAAATCTGATGCGTCACATATAAGCCATCATTAAACTTATCACTTAATGCAGAAGCAAAACGAAAATTACCACCATTAATGGAGATATCGTATCTATAATAATTAGACACTTCAGCCGGATCATTAAATTTAAAAGTCGCGAAATAATACGTTTCGTCGAAAATATTTTCCTCCATTATACCGATCGAATCCACCTCCACATATTCAGGCATCGTAGAAATCGCCTCAAAATGCTCATCATCAATATCCACATTCAATGTATAGGTATCATTAATTGTTGGCCTAAAATTTCGATTCACATAATAACCATTTTCATCATAAGAAAACCTATACGAGCGGCCTCTACCGTCTATTACAACAACCGTTGCTCCCTCAACAGGTAAAGAATTTACCGCCTCCGTGAACGCCACGGTCTTGGAAACCCGGATACGCTGTTCATTATCAAAATCAGACAATTGTGCCTCGATAACATAGCGCGGGTCAGCCTCATTCAAATCGACATCAATAACTTCTTCGCAAGACACAAAGAGAAGAAAGAATAAAAAAACAAAACTATAGTGATGAACTTTCATGCGGATTAAAACTTAAAATTCCAGGTTACAGAAGGAATGATTCCAAAAAGAGCCACTTGATAGGCTTCGGTTATATTGGAGTTACCTTCTTTTTCTCTAAAGTCGATAATATAAGCGTTTCGACGATTATACGCATTGTAAACCCCAAACGTCCAGCTCGAATTAAAACGCTTGTTTTTTTGTACAGGTTCATAAGTCGCTGACAAATCCAAGCGATGGTAATTCGGCATTCTGTAGCCGTTACGCTCCGTATAATAAAACATCGACTGACCACCGACCTCATATTTTCCACTTGGGAATGTCACAGCATTTCCTGTGTGAAAAGTGAAGGTACTTCCCAGCGTCCAACTCTTTGACAAAGCATACATCGCCACAATAGACAAATCATGTGTTCTATCCTGACGCGCTCTAAACCAATCGCCATTATTTATCCCATCAAATTTTCGTTCACTCTTGGCCAATGTATAACTAATCCAACCACTTAATTTTCCTTCATTTTTGCGCAGATACCACTCCAATCCATAAGCGCGGCCGATCCCAAAAAGCAATTCTCCCTCCAAGTAACGGTTTGCTTGTAAATCGGCGCCATTCCGAAAATCAATTTGATTCCCCATGTATTTGTAGTACGTTTCTACAGAGAACTCATAACTATTATCAAAAAAGTTTCTAAAATAGCCCACGGCGACTTGATCTGCAATCTGTGGCTTTATATTTATACTACTCACCATGTATTGATCCGTAGGCAAACTCGAGGTCGTATTAGTGAGCTGGTGCAGGTTCTGTACAATACGGTTGTAAGATGCTTTCACACTACTTTTTTCGTTGAGTAGGTAACTAGCAGAAAAACGAGGTTCGATATTCAAATAGTGTTTTACAATTTGGGAACCATAATATTGTTCACCGATAGCCTCCCCTTCATCATCAAAATCGTAAAAAGTACCCGGTCCCATCACCATAAAATCGTTCAAGCGCAACCCATAAATCAAAGATAGACGATCAGACGGTTTCCATTCATGCGAAACATACGCGGATACGTCAAACCCCTGTCTACTATCCAACGAGATGGAATTTACACTCGTGCTTTCCGATGCCTCTAAGCTAGCCGGATGTATAGCCTGATGCAAGGCATTCCAGCCGAAGCGGACGGTACTATTAGGCCCTGCATAATAGGAAAAGTCCTGCTTTGCATTCCAGTTTCTAATTTTTGAAGCAATAGTGAAATCCGTATCATCGCTATTAACGGCAACATTATAGGTAAAATCACTATATATCAACGAGGTATTACTAAACAATTTCTCGTTAAAAATATGGTTCCATCGTACAGTCGCAGTCGTATTCCCCCAATCAAAACTAAACAGGTCCGAATAACCGAGATCATCCTTCCCGAAATAGCCCGAAATATAAAGCGTATTCCGATCGTCCAACTTGTAGTTCAACTTGGCGTTGAGATCATAAAAATACAGCTTGCTTTTATTGATGTCTTCATCTTTCGACACTTTCAAAAACATATCTGCATATGTACGTCGTCCACTGATCATAAAAGAGCTCTTATCTTTGACGATAGGTGCCTCCACCTTTAAGCGAGAGGCGATTAAACCAATACCTCCCTCCGCCGAAAATCTTTTTTGATTTCCATCCATCATGGCAATATCCAATACAGAAGATATACGACCTCCAAATTGTGAGGGAATGCCCCCCTTGTAGAGCTCCACATCCTTTATTGCATCAGAATTAAATGTAGAGAAGAATCCCAACAAATGCGATGCATTATACACTGTAGCTTCATCAAGTAGAATGAGGTTCTGGTCCGAACCACCACCACGCACATAGAAATTCGAGCTCCCCTCCCCTCCACTCTGTACCCCTGGTAAAAGTTGGATTGTTTTCAACAAATCCTTTTCGCCAAAAACAACAGGTACATTCTTAATTTCCTCCATGCTGAAATTCATCGCGCCCATTTGAGCGTCACGTACATTATTATCCTTTTTTTTCGCCGAAACAACCACCTCATCGAGTAAGTTATCCAGTGGTGTGAGCTCTGCGTTCAAACGTTTATTGGAAGATAAATCGACTTCTTCCACTCGGCTCTGAAAACCGACATAACTCAGTTGTACCCGATATTTACCAGCAGGCAAAGACAAAGAATAAAACCCATAAGCATTGGTACTCGTCGAAGGCCCTCCATTTTCTACGGCGACAACAGCACCGATCAATGTCTCTCCAGATTGGGAGTCGCGCAATACGCCACTCAATACAACTTGTTGCGCTAAAGCTGGGACAGCAAACAGCACAACAATAAAAGCAAAAACAATTCTTAACATCCGATCAATCTATTGGTCTATTTGGTGGAAAATTTAGATTGAAAACATTGGTTAAAGAACTCCATTTGATAAGCGATGGAGCGCGACCAATAATTCCAATCGTGTCGCCCCGGCATAGTCAAATAATGATGAGGTATATTTAGATACGTCAGCTTTTCATGTAATTTATTATTGACCTCGTAAAAAAAATCGCCTGTTCCACAATCTATAAACAACTGCAAAGCGCCAGGCTGCACCAAATGCGTCAACTCCATAACGGTATGCTCGTTCCATTTCTGCGGATTCTCACTGTAGGCCCCCAAGCGTTTCTTCATTCCCCAATTATCAGGAAAAGGACGAATATCCACCCCTCCAGCCGTACTGCCGGCAAAGGCAAACAAATCCTGGTGTTTAAATGCCAGATAAAGCGCACCATGCCCACCCATGCTGAGCCCTGTGATTGCCCGATTTGCACGGGTAGATCCAACTTGGAAACGTTTTTCAATAAAAGGCAACAGTTCCTTCGTTATGAAACTCTCATATTGATAATTCGCATCTTCCGTATCCCAATACCAACTATCAAATCCACCATCCGGGCATACGACCAAATAGCCAAAACGATCAACAAGCTCTTTGATCTGTGGCGCACTTGTTACCCAATTGGAATAATTTCCAGAGTGACCATGCAATAAATAAAGCGTAGATGATGCTTTACCCTTCTCTGGCGAAATCGCAACCACTTTCACATCTTTATTCATCTTCTTACTGAAAACAGCAATTGTATCAACTTGAGCGGCATAAACTTGAGAGAGGAAACAAAAAAACACAAGCAATAATGGATACTTCATAGCAAAATGTATATTCTTTTTTTAAAGTTTTGACTGTATGTGATAGCGATAAAGATAAGCATCTAAACCTAAAGGACGTTCGCTTACCGTATAAAAAAAAGTATTTTTTTCATCGAAACAGATCGCCTCCCCCTGGGGTTCGGGGGTGTATACAACCGTCTCTGGTTTAGCCCCTAACGTTTCCGCGATGGACTTCCCTGCATTGCGTCGCCATAAAAAAACCTGTGCAAGGTTTTTTATTAAAATAGTGCTGCCATCCCGCGAAATATCAGCTGCTGTGATAAAAGTCAACGGTAAATGAAGCGACGGTTTCAACACAAAATGCCGATCTTTCGTATCCGCGCTGAGATCTATGGGATAAATACCAACCTGGAAATCACGTTTCGAAATCAAATAGGCCTTCAAATCAAGCGGGTCTACAAAAATAGCTTCCGCATCACGCGCTTTATCCTCGTATTGCATGTTTATCCTTTTAATATTCTTCTTGGGAATGTGATAGATAAATTGATCCGATGTCCAATCAGGCTCCTCAAAAACATAAAGCTGGATATCTTTGCGTTTGCCCTGATTATCCCCAATATCGGCGACCAGCAAATAAGATTTACCATCTTTTTGAAAAGTAGCGATATCTTCCGCATCCACAAGATGCGTTCCTTCCAAATAATAAATCCCTTTTAACTGCGCCTTTGCATCTATCAAAAAAATACGGGCACTATCCCCGCTATCATTATGCGTCCAAAACATATCGGACTGTTTAGACGATTTTATCAGGCCCGATAGCTCGTTCAGTCGGCTATCCTTTAATTTACCCAGCGTCACTCTTTCTGTGGCTATTTCCTGTCCCAGCACCAATAGCACACAAACAGTCAAACCAACAATTACAAACAAACGATTGATCATATTTTACTAAATATCATTTTTGCTTTACCGAAAAATCACAACATTTCACCGACAAAATACGGCCTCCAGCCTAATCCAACTGTGGCGACGCTCCGGGAGCATCTATCTTTGAATAACGCAAAATCAAAAGAATAAAATCTTTTCACGTCCATCTACAAACATCATGCAAAAAATAGTCATCTCCTTGCTCACCAGCTTCGCTTTTTACTTATCATCTACGCTAATCCCCTCACCGGATAGTACGAAGGTACATCAAAGCGACAATAAGACGCAAAAAAAAGAAACCATCGCTGCAAAGCAAGCGACAGTTTCTCTCAGTCGGTCTGAAAATTAGGTCATACAACCTACATTTCAAGACGATATAAAATTGAGTAATACGCCCTATTTCCCTTCAAAGGCAGCGATAAGACGTGGGTACTGCGTACTATCTTTGGATTTAAATTCGACCAGGCGTTTATATAAATCTAGTACCAAAAAGGCCTCTGCCTCTGCACCAACTCCATTACCAAAAAAGAGTTTAAAGCTATAGGTACCATTTTTAGTCAGGTCAATCTCCGTTTTACTCGAGAAGAAAACCAGTGGCTGCAAAGTCGTATCCGTCATCTTATCCGAGCCAGACTGCTTGTACAAACCACGCAAAGCCTGTAAGAAACTATCGGACTCTTTACCAAGCGATGTAAATTTAACCGCTCCTTTCGTAAATCCAGCATCGTTATCTGGCGTTCCATCAACCGTGATTCCTGGCGGAACGTTCTTCAGCACTTCCAGTTTCAAGCCAATCGTATCCTGATCACGCAACGATTTTACCGTATAGACAGCCGAAGAGTCCGTTTGTTCCGTATCCACAATAGACAGAAATACCGATGGATTTTCCGCTTTGGCATCTAAGACATATTGCTCCAACTTTCTATCTGCTGCCGATTCTTTTTGATCTTTATTCTCCGTATTAGCGCCATTTCCACAGCTAGCTAGTAGACCGGCAACGGTAATGCACATAGCGCCTTTTAAAAATATTTTCTTCATATGTTTTTTTATTTATGCGTGTTAGATTTCATTGGAATACATGAGCTCATTTCACTCGTAAAAACTTGACTATTTCAACGATATATTCTTAATACTTTTCTTGGTTCAATAATTATCAATGGATTTATTTCCGCTTGAATAACAAAAGATCGTAAAAAATGTTTTACTTCAACAATGCATCATACAATATTTCTACCGGATGGTAAGAAGCACGCTGCGCTCCATCCTTAATCTGGTGACGGCAAGAAGTACCAGCCGCTGCTATCAGTGTTTTTTCATCCGTAGCACGTACAGCAGGCAACAACACCAATTCAGCAACCTGCATAGACACAGCGTAATGTTCTTTCTCATAACCAAAAGATCCGGCCATACCACAACATCCCGAAGGAATCACCTCTACCGAATAGTTCGTAGGAAAAGAAAGCAATTTCTCTGTATATCCTACCAAATGAAAAGCCTTTTGATAACAATGACCATGTAGTTTGATTCGTTGTTCAGCTGCTGTAAATTGTTCCCGATGGATTCGACCAGCCTCCATCTCACGAACAAGAAATTCATCAATCATCATCGTGTTACGGGCTAAGTTTTGTGCTTGAGCCCTCTTCGATTCTTCCACCAAGTCGATATATTCATCCCGAAAAGTCAAAATTGCAGACGGTTCTATTCCCAAGAGCGGGCTATCCCCCGTAACCACATCGGACAACATGCTTACATTCTTATTGGCAATCTTTTTCGCTTCTTTCACAAACCCTTTAGACAAATAAGTCCGGCCGCTTTCTACATGCCGGGGCACAATCACTTCATACCCCAGTGCTGATAGCAATTTGAAAGCCGTTATACCAATGGCCGTATCATTATATTCAGTAAACTCATCACTAAAGAGGTATACCTTACGTTGTTGAACAGGCTGTTGCTGCCCCCGTATATATTTTGAAAGCGTAGGATAATGCACAGTAGGTAATGAACGATCTGCCGCAAACCCGACAATGGATTTAACGGTATTCGCCAATAACTTTGTATTGACAACCATATTATAAAGTGGTGCCACGTAAGCCCCTAGCTGTTGACTTTTTGTAAAATTAGCGATCAACGTTGATCGAAACGAAGCACCATGTTCATCGTAATAATGCTGAAGAAACTCGGCCTTCATCTTAGCCACATCTACGCTCGAGGGGCACTCACTCTTACAAGCCTTACAACTTAGACACAAGTCCATCACCTCCTTAATCTCCTCATGATCAAACCGATTTTTTTTCGTAGAGTTGGTCAAAAATTGCCTTAGCATATTAGCTCGCGCCCGGGTAGTATCCTTTTCATTTCGCGTTGCCATAAAGGAAGGACACATTGTTCCACCGGTCATTTCTGTTTTCCTACAGTCACCAGAACCCGAACATTTTTCAGCGAGACGCAGAATACTTTCGTCTTTTGTAAAATCAAAATACGTACGAATAGCTTTTCCATCCGCCAATTGATCGTAGCGCAACGCCGTATCCATAGGTGGTGTATCGACAATTTTATGGGCATTAAATACGCCTTTTGGATCAAAAATAGCCTTCGTTTGTTGCAGAAGCTTATAAACATCTTCGCCAAGCACCTTCCCAATAAATTCACCACGCAAACGACCGTCGCCATGCTCCCCACTCAAAGAGCCGTTGTATTTTAACACCAAATCAGTCGTCCGTTCTAAAATTTGGCGAAACTTCCTTTTTCCGTCGGCAGTCTTCAAATTGACAAAAGGCTCAATATGCAATTCACCTGCACCAGCATGCGCATAATAAGAAGCATGCACCCCCTCCTCGCGCAACAGCTGCTGCACATCCGCAACGTATGCCGGTAAGTCTTCTGGAGAAACAGCACAATCCTCAATCAAATTGACAGGCTGTTCATCCCCCGGAAGATTCCGTATCAATCCCAAACCCGCTTTGCGCACGTCCCAAACTAGGTTTGTTTCCCGGGTTCCTGTTACGAAGGGATAAGCATATCCCAAGCCCTTACGCTGCAATTCATCCGCCAAAGCTTGCGCCTTCACCTGCAAGGTCGAAGCATCTGCAGCCCTAAACTCCACAATAAGCAACGCTTGCGGATCACCCACAATAAAGAATCGATTATGTTGATAAGTAGGATGTCCAACGGTGAAATCTAGAATGTATTTATCCACCAATTCCGATGCCTCCGGATGGTGCTGCAAAGCAACTATATTGCCCTGCATGCAGGAAATCATATCATCAAAATGCACACACAGCAATCCTATCTCTTTTTCCGGCAGCGGCATAAGTTTCAATTTCGCTTCGGTTACAATACCGATCGTACCTTCCGAGCCAGCAAGCAATTGACACAGATTGAATGGCGTTGATGTGTCGACCATAAAATCCAATGCGTAGCCTGTATTTCTTCGAGTCAATGATTTTTTAGGATACCCATGATGGATTGCGGTCACGTGTGCAGGGGCTGTCAATAAATTAGAAAAAGCCCTATAAATAGCCCCCTCTCGCGAATCAGAAGACAACTTTTTGAACAACTGCTGTTCATCCAATGGCTCGAAGACCACTTCAGAAGCATCATCCAGCAGGACATTTGCCTGGAGCAGATTCTGACGTGTATCTCCCCATACAATAGAGTGCAACCCCGAAGAATTGTTCCCAATCATCCCACCGACCATGGCGCGACTCGCAGTAGAAGTTTCCGGTCCGAACATCAAACCAAAGGATTTTAAGTAATGATTCAAATCATCTCGAATGACCCCAGGCTGCACGCGCACCCAACGTTCTTTTTCATTCACCTCCAGAATCTTGTTAAAATGCAGAGAAACATCAACAACAATCCCCTTTCCAACGACCTGCCCCGCCAATGAGGTCCCCGCTGTTCGAGGAATAAGTGTGATACCTTCCTGCTGAGCGAAGCCAATCAACGCTTGCAGATCCTCCTTGCTTTTCGGAACAGCTACAGCCAAAGGAAGCTCCTGATAAACAGAAGCATCGGTCGCGTAGGCAAAACGCATGGTTTGATGCAAGGACTCTTCCGCCTTAAAAAACAAATCACCCTGTAAAATCGAAGAAAGTTGGTTTAATTTATCTGCTATGTGCACGGTTTTATGTAGTTTTATAACACAAATCTAGTTATTTAGGCCAGTATTTCCCGCATTGCAAAGCGTTTTATTTAAAAAATACCACATAAAAACGCACAAATATGCAAAAGAACAATCTACAAAACAGAACCCTTCAAAAGAACTAAAATTTCACAAAAACAAATAAACAGAGAATTATGTTCATTTTTATTTATTAAATTTTGAACATAATTCTTTTATAATTATCTTTGCAGCACTATGGCAAAACTTGAATACAATTTAGATCAGATCGACTATCAGATATTGCGGATTATGCAAGATAATGCGCGTACGAACAATGCGGACATCGCACGCGAATTAGGCATGGCGCCTTCGGCAATATTAGAGCGCGTAAAAAAACTGGAACAGAAAGAGGTTATCTTACAATATAATGCCAAGATAAATCCAAATGCTCTTGATCAAAAATTGCTTTCATTTATTTTCATCAAAGCACAGGATATTATCGGCGAACAAAAAGTTGGTTTTATGTTGGCCGAAATTCCCGAAGTGCAGGAAGTACACGATATCGCAGGTGACGACGGTTATCTGATCAAGGTCCGCACCAGCGACGCCGCAGG
The DNA here is from genome assembly GCF_965644235.1 of Sphingobacterium sp. LRF_L2. Classification (NCBI taxonomy): domain Bacteria; kingdom Pseudomonadati; phylum Bacteroidota; class Sphingobacteriia; order Sphingobacteriales; family Sphingobacteriaceae; genus Sphingobacterium; species Sphingobacterium sp. LRF_L2. The sequence goes on from NZ_CBFFRI010000009.1 coordinate 150,984, forward strand.
TCTGGTAGATTTGATGCGGAACTCCTTAGGAAAGATTGAAGGCATTATCTCTACCCGTACCACCATCGTTTTGGAAACAGTAAAAGAAGAACAAAAGTTGGTTATTCCAACAAAGAAATAACAATTATGACAAAAGTGTCTAAAGCAAATCCTGCGATTACAGGAATAATTTTCGCTTACCTCGTTGTATATATCGTTTGGGGATCCACTTTCTTTTTCATCGAGAAGGCGTTGCGGAGCTTTAGTCCTTTTGTTTTAGGCTCTATCCGTTTCTTTATAGCAGGTTCTTTACTGATGAGCTTCTGTTGGTTACGCGGCTACAAGCTCTATATTAAATCTGTCGTAAAAGATGCGCTATTTATTGGATTTCTACTCCTATTTGTAGATATGGCTGCCATCATATGGTCGGAACAATATATATCCAGTGCGATTGTCACCATCTTATCATCTGCAGCAGCTATTTGGTTTATTGTATTTGACAAACCCAAGTGGAAACAAAACTTTTCAAGTTTCCCTATTGTACTGGGACTGTTGTCGGGTTTTGTCGGTGTATTTCTGCTCTTCGCAGAGCAGCTTTTCACACAAGAAGAGGCTGGCTCAGATCAAAAAATGAAAGTAATAGCGATGGCTGTACTCCTATTGGGCACTGTAGGATGGACGATAGGATCGCTGATATCGAAATACAGCAAAGAAAAGCGGGATAAGAATAATGGTGAGAACGAAGAGCAGGAAGATCTACATGTCATGGTCAAAACAGCGTGGCAGATGGTTTCTGCCGGTGTTTCTTTTACATTGGTTGCGCTTATCAATGGCGAATATGCCCGTTTCGATATAGGCAACGTCTTACTAGTCGACTGGGGAGCAATGCTATATCTGGCTACTATGGGCTCCATACTGGCGTTCGGTAGTTATATCTGGCTGCTGCAACATCGCCCCGCAACGGAAGTCAGCACCTACGCTTATGTCAACCCAATCGTTGCCATGGCTTTAGCACATTTTTTCACCAATCACCAAGTGACCTCACTTCAAGTTATTGGACTACTTGTTGTTTTATGCAGTGTTCTCCTTATGAACTGGAACTTGTATAAAGACAATAAAAAATTTAAGGTATACAAGCGTGCCAAACGTATTAAGAAACTCCGTGATATGGCTCCCAAAAGCAGTATCCCCAGAATTATCGAGGTGTTTAATTTTAATTCTAAGCACGAAAAAAAAGAGCCCCACTCCCAACTGTAAGTCGAAACAATAATTCTCCTAATAGACAACCTAATAGGAGTCCTAAAAACATACAGAGTAAGATTTTAAGCCCAAAGGGGAAAGCATGAAATTTCATTAGCAACATTCTCATTCACTGCAAATATCGACTATAACAACAGTTTTGAGAAATAGTATTTCTTTTGAATTAAATATTGTAGTTCATACACTACAGCTGCCTGAGATTTAAAAATATTTTCCTTTAAAAAGCCTGTTCTAACCATAAAAAGAGCATGCTTTTGTCTATTATTCATTATCATCTTGAAAGTTTTTTTTAAACATTGTAGCAAAACCTGAAACCGTTACGTACTATTTGGAAAAGACTAACAACGCATGAAAAAGTTATCTATATCATTTTTACTTTGCCTCGTTACAGGCATATTTACGTTCACTAGTTGTTTAAAAGATGACGACTCGACAATCCTGCCTATGGGGTATATGACATTTATCAACTCCTACCCGGATGCCAGCAGCATATACTACAGCACCGACCGAGGGACCATTCCATTACCTTACAAATCGTTTTCTCCAGCCACAATGCTCATCGGAAACCGTAACATCGCGGTGTATGCCTATGGCACGAACAAAGCGATCCTCGATACAACGGTCACTATTAAAGATAGCATGGCCTATTCTTCTTTCATATTCGGTACAGAAGCCGCTCCTCGGTTTGCGATGACACAAGATAAGAGCATCGAAAACTTAGGGATGAATAGTGGATTCCGCTTTCTTAATCTAGCAAACGATTCGGAAGAAATTAATCTCATCATTGGTAGCGAGACCACTGCCACATTTACCAACCGCGCCACAGAAACCGGAGCAACCGCTGTTGCCCACCAAGAATTTGTAGCGAAAAGCAGTGGAAATATGACGTTAAAAATTACCGATGCTGACGGTACAACATTAGCCACGCGAGAAAGCTACAGTTTCCGCCAAGGTTATTATTATACCATTATGTTGAGCGGTAAAAAAGACGACACTGAGAACCCATTGTATATCGGTATTGTCGCACACTAATCTTAGCAAGAGCTTAATGTCATAAGACATTTTTATTTTCACTATCTATTAAAACGGAGCAATTTTAGTTAAAATGTGCTCCGTTTTCATTTTTGACTTTTATTGGTCCATCTGCCAAGGCCTCATAACGCCTCCCACCGCAGCATAAATGTCCATTTCCTGAATTGGGCTACTGTCGGGATCAATTATTATCTATAAGGAAATACAATAACGAGCTAAAATTTGTATCTTAAGGTCGTATCGATTCATAAACTTTTTAATGGCTTCAAACAATATCTTCAAATTATGGCAGGAGACTGCGGCCGCAAGACCGATTCCTAAAGATATCGTTAGAAGCATGCATTTTTCGGTATTGCCACAAGCAACCCGATCAATGACCGGAGAGAAATTACATGCGCTTTATTACGAATTGCAAGATTTCGTTCTTTATGAATGCAAAGGCAGCACCGAATCGCTTATCGACTTGCACTTACCTTTTTTCAATACAGCCATATTATGGCTAGGTATCCAATTGCAGGGAAACTCCACGCTCCCCCACGGTGGCATCAATGAATCGGGCACTTTTACCGCATTTATCCTTCCCGAAGAAGACAGTTGTCTAACCCTAACTGCCGAAAAACAGTGGCTCCTATTTATTGGAGTCAAAGGAGCAGCACAGCAGCAACTCCTAGCAGAAATTGCCCCTCTTCGGGCGCGAATAGAACAACAAGTTCGTGATTATAGAACGGTGCGTCTGTCTTATCGGGAACGCCAACTATTAGATAACCTCCGTAAACTATCTTTCGGTCCTTTTTCTTCGCTTCACCATATCGGCCAACTCGCGTTGAAGCTCTATAGCAATTATGTTGATCTGTACCAACAGCAAAGCGAACAAATCAAGGAGGAAGCACAGATTCAACTGTATCACGCAGCCATGGCCTATATACGTAAGCACTTTATGGAAAAGAATCTAACCGCAGAACGTATTGCCGAAGCACTAAACTGCTCCACCCGCAGCTTGCATCGCGTATTCGAAGGTCGATCAGCATCCATCAACGTAACCATCCTGACCTTACGCATCTACAAAGGAAGAGAACTGTTAGCACAACATCCTGAACATACCATTGATCAAATAGCGAGAGAGCTCCATTTTTACGATGTAAGTCATTTTAGCTCAAATTACAAGAAACACTTTCATCAGACACCGCGTGAAGAACGTAAGAAAATTATAAATCGGAAACTCTAACGTATTGGATCATCTTCGAACAAAGCCGTCCAGCCCGACTATTTCCAATACGATGTTAGCTGTCTTTTTATTTCTGTTCAATTTTATATAATACACAAGTTTTAAGTCGGTCGTTGTTTGTCAATAGAGAATGTTCAAATTCATATTGTTTTTTCATTCCGACTTTTGTCATAATGTGTTCCGATTTTGTGTTAATTTTCGGTGCAATTGAATATACATCTTCAAGTTTCAATTCACTGAAAGCATATTCAAGGCATTTTTTTGCACCCTCTGTAGCAAAACCTTTATTCCATTCGCAGCTCTTTATTCTCCAACCAATGTCAATACAAGGTGTAAAATCCGCTTTATAAGTTTGCTCAGAAAGTCCAATAAACCCAATGAATTCATTATCTTCAAGTTTATCAACTGCGAAATAGCAAAAACCTTTGTCTTCAAATTGATTTTTCATTCGTTCAACAAATTCTGTTGTCTGTTCTTTTGTCGGAATACTTGGGAAAAATTCCATTACTTTTTCGTCAGAGTTTATTTCGTGCATTTTGTCAATGTCGGTAGGATTCCAATTTCTAAATCCAAGTCGGTCTGATGTAAATATGTAATTCTTCTTGTCGTTCATTTTTACGGTCTGTATTTCAAAATAACAGTTAACGGTTTTCCGCTTGACGAAGGCGGGGTTTGTAGCAAAAAAGTTTAATCGAAGCTGTCCAGTCACACTTTTGGCAACACCTTGTTATGTGCTGTTATTTTTAATCATATGGTTTCCAATTCTTATCTTTTGGTTCTTCTATACTCGCAGCTCTTACATTTCGCTTCATATCCAAATCACAAGCTCCAAATTTCAAAAAGTTTTTTTGCGCTTGCTTTAATGAAGTTAGATTTGCTCCACCTTCATAACTTGGGTCGTCGAGTTGAACTGGGTCGTCTTCCCAAAAGCAAACTGGGCAAATGCCGTAAGTTCCATTTGGTTTTTCAGTAAAGGTTTTATGTCCACAACAAGGACAAGCAAATTTTGAGTTAACTGTCAAGATTAATAACGCCTTTTCTAATGCTTCTTTATCAAACCCGATTGATGGTCTTGTCGTAACCCAACGTTCTTTTATATAGTCTGGTAAAGCGTTTATGGATTGATCATCATCAATGATGACATAATTTTCTTCTTCTTTGTTTTCAACCCATTCCTTAATTTCAGTTCCTCTATCAAGCAATTGACTTAATTCTGTTTTGTTGTTTATTTTTGATATTGTTTCAAAATTCACCCCCCTTAATCTAAAAATTGCTTTCCATTTTTCTTCATCATAATTTATTCTATGAGTTGTTGTCAAAATGACTGAAGCGTTTGTCCTTTTGAGAAGGATTGATAAGTTTTCAAGTGCTTTTTCATTCAGTTTCATAAATCCGTCAGAAAGTATCTCTACCCGTCGCCAAGTAGGTGTCGTTTCTAAAACTCCGTCTATGTCTAAAAGTATTGTCATTCAGTTTTTTTCAGTCTTTATGATAGCACATAACGTTTTGGGGCTTTGCAGTCGTGGTGCAATCGAAGCATTTCAGCCACACTTTTGGCACTACCATGTTATCCGGTCATTGTTTTTTCATTCTGTTACCTCAAACCAAGGAATATCAAATCGTCCCTTCATAAAGTAAATATTCACTTTATCGTTTTGATCGAGTTTATTGTATAAATCTTTTGTAACTGAAACTTCGTCAATTTCCTTTTGTAGTCCCCAAGGTGTCAACTCTAAATAGTAGGTGGTCGATTTACCTGAGCTTATTCGCTTGTTTAATACTGTTGCATTAAATATTTCAGGTTCTGATTTGTCGTATATGCAATTTAAAGTTACTACCGCACCATAACCATAGCCGAACATAAAGACTGAAAAACCAAGAATGGTCAAATAGTCCTTCGCCTTATTAAACTTAAATTCTTTATTTCGAATGGTCAATAATGCAATATAGGTCAAGGTAATTAATATAGAAGGTGTCCAAACGTTAGAATAGTCAAAAATATTATAGTCTAATAATCCCCTTAAACTAAGGCCCATACTGGTTGCAAATATTGCCCAAAAAATTGTCGGATAGGCAGTGTCTTTTCTCTCGTCAATTCTGATAAGTCCATTGAAATACTTCAATACAATTACACAAATAACTGGAAACGTTACTGATGCAATAATTGCGTATTCATAAGGATTAGCTAAAAATAAAGTCCAAGCTCCAATTACTCCACCTGTCCAATTTAAAATTTTAGCGGTCTTTTGTGCTTTTATTAGTTTCTCTTCTCTTTGCTCTGTCGTCCACCCAAGCTCTTCATTATTTAATATCTCTTCCTTTTCTTTATTAGCTTGTATAATATCAAGGTCTGAATAGTGTTCTGATAACCATTCTTCAATTTCATTTACCTTTCCAACATATGTGCTGACTTTAATTTTCTTTTTCTGCTCGTTATTTGATTCTATGAATATATACTTGTCTGTTATCCTGTATCCTTTGATTTCATTAAACATTAGCTGTCTATTTGAAAAAGTACTGATCGCATAAATTTTGTCACTATCAATAACGAATTTTCCCTTAACCGTGTCTAAAAGTCCTACTATCATTAACGCAATCATCCCTAATGAGATTGGAATCAGAAACCAAAATACATTAGGATTCATATCATCTTTCATTGATGGAACAAAAGGCATTATTAAAATCCAGCAAAATAGTGCAATTAATAATGGAGCACCGATGTATATAAAAATTGCCCATCCTTTTGATATTTTATATTCTTTCATATTGTAAAATTATTTGTCAGTTTGTTTGCTAGGGTATCCATTCGGTAAAATGCTGCATAACGTTTTCGGAGCTTGCCGAAGGCGGAAATTTTTAACAAAAAAGTTCAATAGAAGCTTTTCAACCCCGCTTTTGGCAAAGCCTTGTTACCAGCAGTTATTTTTCCCATTTTTTGTAAAATCCTGCTTTAATATATTCTTTGTCCCGTTCGTTTACAGGTTTACCTTTATGTTCGGCAAATATCTCGTAAGCGTCTTCAACTGTATTAATGCCAATATCAAAGCAAGCCCGTCCCCACTTGTAAAGAGCAACACTTTGTTTTGTCGTAAACACTCCTGCTTTTATTTGAACTCCGTCATATTCTTTCCCTTTGATTTCCGTAAAAAAGTCAAGTTTGCCACCTTCCTTGGTTTCGTTAAGTACGAAGGAATTAATTTCATTCTTTGAGGGTACCATTACGTCTGACGGCTTCTTTTTATCTAATTTCTCTTTTTTGATTAGGACAGAAACAGCCTGTTCAATTTCTTGGCTTGAAATGATTTTAAATTCTTTGCCGTTAAATTTCAAATTTCCGTTGTCAATAGTTGCTGTCGTGTCATATTTTTCTTTAATGATTTCGTTGGCTCTATTTTCTGTAATGTCGCCAATAAGGTTGCAAGTGAAAGTCGATTGTTGATTTGTTCGCATTTCAATCGTCATAAATTGTCGTTTAGGGTCGTTCTGCAACATAACCAAAACAACCATTTTGCTTTCCTTTGTCAATATAAAAAAGTCCGAAGGAAGATTGACTGCCGCTTTTTCAACTTGGTCTAATGTTGGATTGTCAGAAACGAACACCGAAGATTGTTTGTTCTCAATGTTGTTTTTAAGTGTGTAATAATTAGAGATAAGCAAAAAATCGTCAAACGATTTTTCGGTAGTAGAAACAGAATTGAACACGGGATTTCCGTTTTTGTCCGTTTGCCCAAATGTCTGTCCAAATCCTAATGTAAGGATTGTCAAAATAATGATTGTGACTTTATTCATTGTCGTTAATAATTGCTTGTGACGTTTTGGAGCTTTGCGTTCGGGCGGGTTTCGGAGCACAAAGTTTTAATTTATTACTAAAGTTCATTAGAAGCACACAGCTCCGAGTTTGAACGTCAGCCCGCCTGACGCAACCGCAGTGCAGCACCGAAGGTAAATCCTTGTTAACAGTTATTCTTTCGTTTCGCATCGTTTCTCTATTACGTCTAAAAGCCTGTCCTGAAAGTCTTTTAAAATGATGTCGCCCCAGAATTTACCGTAAAAGTTAATTGTTGAAGTCAATTGATAATTCGATGAAAGTTTCAGTTTTACTTGTCCGTTTTCAAGAGGTGCAAGTTCATATGTTGCGTCAACAAACGTGAAGTAATTGCCATTCAAAACGTGCTGGTCAAAAACATTTGGTCTCACAGATTTCGGGTCAACTGTTATGTCGAAGGAAACGATTTTGTTTGGTTCATATTTAGTGATAGTTTCAATAAACTTAAGCCCGCCTTCAAAATTTCCGATACGTTGTCCGCCACTTTCTTTTCCGTCAACAGTCGCACTAATTGGTTTTGGAATACCGATATCATTGAAGAATCCAGCATCGTATTCATTTTCTCGAATAGTCTTGACTTCAACAATATTATTCCAAATCGTTTCGGGTGTTGCTGAAATAATTACTTCACTTTCAATGTTAAAAGTCACTGAGGGACTTTTAATATATTCTTCAATGGGAGCAAATAGGAAAGGAATGAGAACAAGAGTTAAGAGTTTCCCTTTATTTTTTTCCTCGTTAATTTGAATCAGCCGGTAAATAAATGCTCCGATCGTTCCAAGTATAAAAAACGGCCCGGCAAGAATAAGCAAGCAAATAAACTCTTCTATTCCGATTAAAAACATCGTCAAAAAGAAAGTAGCAACTGTCAGCCAGGGAATAAAAATTATGTTCTTGTAGGATTTGAGTTGGTCGTTGTTTGCAAACATAAGAGGAACAATACCTAAAATTGTCGGAATAATGAACAAATAAGTTATTGAAGCCAAAGTTGCTTTTTCACCAAAGACAAAACGTGTCACAAGTCCGTAAACGATGCCGAGTAAAATTCCAATAATTAGTAGTCCGTATTTCTGCCGTAGTCGTGTCATTCTATAATAGCTCTGGTAACGTTTTGCCGCTTTGTGTTCGGGCGGGTTTCGGAGCAAAAAGTTTTAATTTATTAATAAAGTTCATTAGAAGCACAAAACTCCAAGTTTGAACGTCAGCCCGCCTGACGCAACCACAGCGCAGCACCGAAGGTAAATCCTTGTTATGTCCTATGCTTCTACTCCGATTGATTTTTAACTCGTCCTGTTTTAAATATTTTCAATGCTGTTTCTTGTTGTTTGCTTGTCAAGTTAAATGTCGCCATAGATAAAGCCAAATAGCCATTAATTGATTCATTGAAACCATTCATATCTCGAATATAAATTCCTGTTGTACCTTTTCGTGGGTCTTTTGACCACACAATTTTCCTGTATTGGTAGTCTACAGTATCAATACTATAATTCGTTTGTTTGATTTCGTCTGGAATATAAATAGCAATATCGAACTCGGTTTGGTCGTGTTTGCATTTTGCAACATAGTCACAACCTTTTCCAATTGTGCTGTCTTGAATTGTCGCGGGTCGAATACTCATTATATCAACCTTTGGTGTATTTCTCTGATCGTATGTTATTCCTTCTTTCATAAAACGATACGACAATTCATTTCTCCAAAAGCCATTGTCTAAATATTCTTGTGCAGTTGGTTCAAAGTCACTAGAATAATAACCAAAGTCAAAACCGAAGCACATACTGTCACCTTTTATCATCCCGACATAAGAGTCTATACCTTTCTCAGGAACTAATTCGAAGTCGGCAGGAAAGTCAAAAAGGTAGTAACCAACTTCAATAGTTTTCCATTTTCCGTCAGATTTTTTTTCCGTATGTCCGCAACCAAATAGAAGTATCGTTACTAAAATTGTCAGTAGTCGTTTCGTTTGTTGGTTCGTCGCTATAGCATAGCACATAACATATTTTTTAGCGAAGCTAAAATACAAAATATTTGGCCAATATGTCTCTATAGACGCACTTCGCCTTACAGAAAAAAAAACAACATAACCAACTATACTTTAACAGGTTGACACAATATTAAACAACATAAAGCGACACCATTGCTATGAATAAATTGTTATCTCTATATGAGATAATGAAACTATTCTGAAAACATTTGACAAAAGTTGACTACGCAAAGATAGCTGCAACAGAAAAGTTCAACATAAAGAGTCTCTACTTTCAAATTGCAGCTCTATTTTTAGGCTTCTCCGTTAACGCGAAGATCATAAAGTATCCCTTCATCAACATTAATTTTGATGTTCCAATAACGGCTACATCCATCCAAGACAGTTTCAATATCTTCAGAGAGCCTCTTTCTATCTGCGCCCGATTTCCAGACAAAGTTTACCCAAAGAACCTTATCACCGTTTTCATTGATGACTCCAATATACTGCCTAACATATTTTTTGAGATTCTTATGAATAACCGGACACCCCTTATTACCCTGATTAATCGATGGGGTATTTACCGATTTAAGGTTTTCTTTTAACAGTCTTTCTGCAGCATTGATATCTTTTTCATCAGGACGATAACTCTGTCCTTTAACATCTATAAGCACAAAATGGTCAATCGAAAAGATATACCCCTCAAACCCCTTACCTTTTATAAAATAGGATGCAGAGGAAAAGAAGTTTGCCAGAAAAAGCACGGATAATAATATTTTCATAACATACTGTTTAGACCTGATAGTTTATTGGACGTCCATTAACATCAAGGAGCTTACAAATTAAAAATTGCTTTTTAAATCTGCCTAAGGTAAAGACAGCAACTCCTGTTACAATTCCACATTTCACTTGCGACATTATTGATTATATCCGCTTTGATGACTACAAAGCTTTCCCTTTTCTACATCTCCATACTAAATATACTTCTCATATTCCTTTACTTGATAGATCACACGTAAAGTCATAGCCTAATATACGTAACTGATTATTTTTGAACTTTCCGAAACTTATAAACTCCTAAATCAATAGGCTTAGAATCAAGACCTTTCAGCAAAAATAACTGAATAGAATCTACCAATTTAGCAACGTGCAGATCATAAACTCCATTGCCCGAGCCGGCACGACTTCCAACAGTATCTATGATATACCAAAAATCTGTACTGTCTCTCCCACTAACTTTTTCATTTAATGATGCGACCAGATTTATACTTCCTAATAACTCCCTGTATTTCTTCCCATTTTTGATAGAGTTTTTCCAAGACTTCTCTAGCCATACTTCTTTTATAAAATCATTACCATCATCATCGACTGGACTACCAACAGACAACAATAAATCATACTGTCTGGATTCAGATATTGTCTTCGACATCTGCGGATTGACCGTATTAGTCTCCAGATCACAACTCACAAGTGTAAAAAGGATAAATAATCTTATGGTTTTATTTATCATTACTTCTAAAATATATTAGTCGATGTTCCTGCTGTTCTCCCTCACTTACTGAAATATAATTCATAGCTTTTGATTACAGATGCCGTTATCGGCAAGTATACAACAAATTACAACCACATATTCCTGTTTTTTGCCGATAACGGCATGATTAAGGATTTAATTTCATATGTAAATTATCTGTTTTTTAAAGGTCATATGGAATGGCCGGGTTATTTTCATTCGTGTTTGTGTGAAGCATTCGTGGACATTTCCTATGTAAATACGTTTTGGGAAGGCTGGGAAAACATAACGATACAGAAGGTAGTATTTCTCATCCTCCATTGTATCGTATACTTCCCCCAGATTTAGAGGTAATACTTTCTCTTGCCGATTTTATCTTTAGAAGTTTATTGAAGAATATCGGGTTATAATTTCGATTTTTTTGCCTCTTATGCCCTCTTCCAAATATTTGAAGAAAAGCCCATTTCTGGTAAAATTATTAATAATAACCCAAGAAATAAGTTAGAAAAAAAGTTATGGTTCATGTTTAGTTTAATTAGAAGAATTTTATCGAATGAATTTCGTTTATTTATTTTCTAAATATATAGCTTTCCCATTATTTTCAATAATAACGTTCATCCAAAAATGTAGATTACCTTTTTTTAATACACCTGAATGAAGAAGTAGGTATATTGGTAATATTTGATATGGACAATTAAAATCCACTTGGCTGTATGACACGGTTTACTTTGGATGATGTTATTAAGGTGTAGTTTTTACTATTATCAAAAATCCAATATTTTTATCATCATCCGCCATTGAGCCAAACGCCTGTTACAAGCTGGCCTTCTTTTATTTGAAGTAAAAGTCAAGTCCATCTACCGGGTTTGTTTTAAAATATTGCTTGTCTTCGTGTGTCTCTTTTACGAAAGTGAAAATCTGTTTTGCTCTATCAATTTCGTCTTGTTTTGGTATTGAAAATAGTCTTACTGCTCGTGTTCTCCAAATTTGCAAATAGCCTAACGCCAATTTTCTTATGTTCTCATTTTCGTCTATTGTTCCAATCATCAAGTCGGGAATTGCTGTCCAACCGCCAACTTTATTAAAGAGTTTTAGCATTGACTTTTTTAAGTCATAATTGCCTCTTTCGTAAATGCCTTTTGCCGTTGTCAAAACTTCTTGTCTCGGAATGTGTGATAAAAATTCAATGATTACGTTTCTAAGTCCAAGATATTTACTATCAAGGTTTGCAAATGCAAAGTCAAAAGCACGTTCTTCATCAAGTTTGCAAAGAGCTAAAAACGCTGTCTTTTTAACTCTTATTTTTTTGTCTTTCAGATATGACTTAACTGTTTCTGAGTACTGCTTACCTCCTGTTTCAGCAAGCCCACTTAATGACCCAATGACTTGTATATTTTCTTGTAAGTTGTCATTGTAAAATTCAGCAAAGTCAATATTTGATTGTTTAAGCGAAAACCTTGCAAAATGTCTTATTGTAGCTGAATAGTCCGCTAAAAATTTATTTACAGTTGTTTCAAAGCCGTTTTGATCTTTTAAGCAATAAAGTGTTTGAAGTCGGACATTAGCTGATTTATCATTCAATAATTGTTCGATTTCAGTTTGTTCAAGTTTGTCAAAATGGTTTATTACTAAGTTCCTAATCAAAAAATGTTTGTCGGTTAAGAACAGATTTAATTCTTGCGAATTGTCTCTGAGCAAACTTGAAATGTGCTTTGCTAATAAAATTCTAAGTTTGTCTGGATATTTTTTGAAGTTGCCAATTACATATGTCCTATTTGTGGAAGCAATGAACTCAATAATATCTTTGTAAATTCCACTTAGATCTGTCCGTTCAACTTTTTGTAACCACTCAAAAATTGGCAAATTTTCAATTAAGTTATCAATGTAATTGGTTGTTTTATAGTTGTCAATACCGTTTAATGCAGCTTGTCGAACTGACAAAACCCAATCAGCTAAACGATAGATTAAAAATTGTATAGCTCTTGAACTGTCAACCTGTGAAAGTTTTTTAACTGCTTTTTCTCTTACATAACCACTGCCGTTTAATGAACTAATTGCCAATAACTCTACATATTGTTCCTTCGGAAAATTTGCTTCATAAAAGTCAATGTCACTTTTCGAAATCCCGCAGTGCTTAAGGGTGTCGTAATATCCCTTTTTACTGTCAATTTTTCTGAATAGGTGAGTGATCGTCTGACAAGTGGTTTCCCTTATTTCCTTGTTGTCATCTTTTAAAAATTCTGTCAAACTGTATATAAGGCTTGGATAACCATCACTGGCAATTTTTGTCAAGGCGTCAATCTTCTCTGAGGTATTGTCCATTGAGAAAAACCAAGTCTTGTTAGGTTGTCTTAAAATTTCTATGTATTGCCAAATTTCCATTTCTTGCTATCTCGTCTTTTAGGTCGGCTTGTAACATACAAAGGCTTGGGCTAGGCTCCAAAAGGACTTCCCCAAACCTTTGTCATATATCGTTGCTTTTTGTTATTGCCTTTCTTAAAGTTAGTATAATATTTCCACAAATCAACGATTTATGAGGCGTTATGAGGCTATCATATTATAAAATTTCAACAAAACGATTATCTGCAATTTTACCTAAAGGTTCGGAATAGGCATCCAACGCATTGCCAGATCTTACCAAAGCCTTGTTAGGCATATTTATTTATGCCCTTTGTCAACCGTTATTATCAATTTGTTTTTCTTTTGGTCAATGATTACCATTTGTCCTTGCTTGAAGCCAAGCTTGTCAAGCCATTTTCCTTTAAGTCGGATTTCTGGGATTGTAGTTGTCGCTCCGTAAGCTCTAGTTTGGTGTTTCGTATGAATTTTGAGTTTTCTTGAATTTTTCATTGTCGTATAATTATACGACAAATATAACTATCCATTCTTTATTGTCAACTTTTTATATGACAAAACTGTCAGCAAATTAATTGACATTTGATCCGTGGATAGAGATAAGCTAAAAAAAGAACTAGGTAAACGCATTATCGAACTTCGTGAACAAAGGGGGTGGAGCCAGTCCGATTTAGCGAGAGCTTGCAGCAAAGACCGTCAGGCGATTGAAAAACTTGAAAACGGAAAAGTTAATCCGACACTTTATACCTTGCTTGAAGTAGCAAATGCTTTGGAGGTTTCTCTTTCTAAGCTTGTAGACTTCTCTTACTTTAAGTCAAAAAGTACTTAACCTAATCGGATTACTCGATAATAATCTGAGTCCAATGAACGATTTACAATCCCAATTCTTTTCTGATAGCACCTATCTGCTTAAAGATTGAACTAATTTCATAAGCTAGCTCACTAGCCATCCCTCGTACCTTCTCCTCCTTATCGAGAACATTAGCGTTAAAATAAATTGCATCCATCCATAATCTTAAATCATTAGGATTATACTTCACCATAAGATCGTAGACTGCTCCAATATCTTTCAAATCATAGGCGGAATATGTATTCTCTGAATTAGATAACTGTTTTAAAACATTTAGACTAAAACCTCATCTGATCTTACTAGAATTACAGCAGTGCCAAACAAAATCACAGCAGCCCAGACTAAAACCTCCTGTGATTTCCCAAGGATCACAGCAGTGCCGAACTAAATCACAGCAGCGCAGACTAAAACCTCATGTGATTTTCTCCAAATCACAGCAGTGCCGAACTAAATCACAGCAGCGCAGACTAAAACCTCATGTGATTTTCTCCAAATCACAGCAGTGCCGAACTAAATCACAGCAGCGCGGACTAAAACCTCCTGTGATTTCCCTAGGATCACAGCAGTGCCGAACTAAATCACAGCAGCGCAGACTAAAACCTCCTGTGATTTCCCTAGGATCACAGCAGTGCCGAACTAAATCACAGCAGCGCAGACTAAAACCTCCTGTGATTTTCTCCAAATCACAGGAGGTTTTGCCAAAATCACAGGAGTTACACTTTTACCCAAAAACTAAATTAATTAGTCCAAAAACAACCTTTAAACAACAAAAAACAATATTTTAAAGACAAAAACAACTTCTTTTCGCCTTCTAAAAACAGGAAATTTGTGCCAAAAAGTTTTTCGCTACCCCCCTGATTTTGGCACAAATTTCCTGTTTTGCAATCGCTTTATCCCCCACCTTTGTATTGTATCGATACAGCGTCATTAAATAATTTTAAAACAGTAAAATGTTATGATTAAACCCATTTTCAAAAGCAGTACCGCAACCGGATTGTTGCGCTATGCAGAAGGCATCTTATTAAAGATGACACAAAATATCTCCTTATTTCCAGAGCCTAACCCGACTCTAGCCAGTTTGGAAGGCAGTCTGTCGACATACCGTGAAGCGTATGCCGAAGCCAATTTCCGCGATACAAGAGCCGTACTCATAAAAGGGAAAACAGGTAAGGATTTACAGGAAATCATTTATCGCCTATCCCATTATGTAGATGCCATCGCAAAAGGTGATGCAGAAATCATCGTAGCAGCGGGATTTACCGCATCCAGCCTCAGAGGAAATGCAGGTAAAACACCGCAAGCACAGGGTGTAACGATCAGCAATGTACAAGTGGGTACGGGCGTGCTCCGGATCAAGGTAAATCCTTGGAAATATGCACGTATCTACCGTTACGATTACCGCAAAAAAGACACAGAGGCATGGACATCTGTTCTTCATTCCAAATCGACACTGGAAATCAGCGCATTGGAAATGATGCAGACCTATGAATTTCGGGTTTCTTATATCGGTACAGACACCGAACCGAATTTCAGTCCTATCGTAAGTGCGATTGCTGTTTAATAGCCAAATTGGAGGAAGTCACAACGCACTTCCTCCTGTTTTCGCTTTTTTTGCTTCGAATACAAGAACCGCATGAAAAGCTTTTACAACTTTCACAAGAGTGTTGCACTCTCGAAAGAATACAGGCAGGTTATTGGATTCCGACGAACATCAAGGGTATCATTTTAAATCCAGCATACGCAACGTTTTTTTACTAACTTTATATACAACCATGGAACGAATAGACGACATCACGATACAGCATCCTTTACGCACGATCTTACTTCGCGTAAACACGACAGTCACCGCGCCTGCTTATGAGAAAGAGGCTTTGGCCTGTTACGAAGAGTTACACGACAAAACCCATCAACTGCAGCAGGAAGTTAAAAATGCAAGGACAACCGCCAGCGATTTCGTTTTTCAATTGGAGGAAATAGACGAATTTTACAGGCAAGCAAGAGATAAATTCAAGCATTTAGAAGTCATGTTGCCCACAAATCCCGATAAACCTATCGTCACCATCCAACTTCAAACAGCTCTTCAACGTATAGAGGAGGCGCTCAATGAATTTGTACCTGACTTAGCGGATTCAGCCATGGCATTTTACGCTTACGATGATCGTACGGCCGAATTCGAAACCTGGATGAATGAGGTCGCTTTCGCGAAGTTTGACCATGTATTCGCAAACTATAAAGAATGTGCCGTAGAATTAGTAGCCTTTGATAGAGATTTAGATGACTTCAAAGGATCACTTAGCTTTTTCAAGCGCCAAGAAGAGGAATACTACAAGACCATGAACATTTACATCGAGCAGTATACGGATCTGAACCTAGATATCGACAAACTGTTTAAGCAGGTAGAGAATTTCGATCCAAAATTGCTCCCCTGAGGATAGATATGGTACAACAGGTTACAAAGTGATCGTTCAAAATCGTTTTACAAAGACGCCACTTTGTAACCTCTATTATAGACAGTAGCTTCCCTATCAACTTTCCCCTCATGCACAGCGCAAAACCTGCCAACAGCACTCCCTATTAGGCGCTAGGTTATCCCCACGATTAAGGTTGCAAGGTTATACGTTACATGCGCACAGCCGATTCACAACTTTACAAAAAAAACTGTATTTTCGTCCTTCAATTTTTACGAGGAATAAGGCATTACATATGCAATTGACAAAATTAGAAATTAAGGGTTTTAAGAGCTTTGGCGATAAAATCACCATCAATTTCAATGAGGGTGTGACGGCTATTGTGGGACCGAATGGCTGTGGAAAATCCAATGTTGTAGATGCCATACGCTGGGTATTGGGCGAACAAAGCACGCGGATGTTGCGTTCGGAAAAGATGGAAAATATTATTTTTAACGGCACGGTAAACCGTAAGCCTGCAAATCTAGCGGAGGTATCCCTCACTTTTGAAAATAATAACCAACTTCTCCCAACGGAATTCTCTACCGTAACCATCACGCGTAAACTGTATCGAAACGGAGACAGCGAATATCGGTTAAACGATGTAAAATGTCGTCTGAAAGATATTACAGATCTGTTTTTAGACACGGGTTTAGGTGCCGACTCCTATTCTATCATCGAACTAAAAATGATCGATGAGATCATCAATAATAAGGAAAATTCACGTCGCAACTTGTTTGAGGAAGCTTCTGGGATATCGAAATATAAGGTTAGAAAGAAGCAAACACTTGCCAAACTAAAAGACACCGAGGCTGACTTATCAAGGGTAGACGACCTGCTGTTCGAGATCAATAAGAACCTAAAACAACTGGAAACACAGGCGAAGAAAGCCGACAAATATTTCCAGCTTAAAGAAGAATATAAACAGGCCAGCATAGGTCTTGCTTACTATCGTTTGGAGACATTCAGTACAGAATTAGAACGCATCAACGAGCAAGAACAAAACCAACAGACGCAGATCCAGGAGGCAGCAACCAAAATTGAAACCAACGAAAATCAATTACAGACGCTCCGCAACGACATCCTAGCGAAGGAGAAAAATCTGGCCACACAGCAGAAAAGCACAAACGAATATGTCAATAAGATCAGGGCATATGAATCGGATAAAAAGATTAAAAACGAGCAAATGCGTCATTTACAAGACAAAGAAGCTCGTCTAACGGCGGAATTAGCAAACGATAAAACGCAGTTGGAGCATGTCGTGCAAACCATGAAACGTTTGCATGAGGAACTTTACGCCGAACAAAACATCTTCGATGGCTACCAATCTGCTCTCGAAACAAATAAGGTGGAAGTCGAAGAACTGCGTAACCAACAACAATCGTCGAAATCCAAACTGGATGCGATAAGCGAACTACGAAATGAATTGCAGCGTAAAATCTATGCCTTGGAAAAGGAAATCGCAGTATTGCATATTCAGAAGGATGCTTTGCAACAAGAATCCCTAAGAAATGTCACAGATACAAGCTCCAAAGAAGAGGAATTAACGGAATTTAACCGTGCAGTATCCGAACTCGAAGAACGCGTTGAACAACAACAGTATCAATATGATGCCGCTGTACAAGCGGAAGACAACTTGCAACGGCAGGTAAAAGAAGTCGAAGAAAGGCTTGTGGAAACAAGAAATCTGATCAACCGGGAATCCCGTTTGATCGATGCCAAGCAGAATGAATACAATTTGACCAAATCTTTGGTTGATAATTTAGAGGGCTTTCCTGAATCGATCAAATTTCTACGCAAAAATGCCGGATGGAAAAAGTCATACCCCCTGTTTTCAGACATTTTATTCTGTCAAGAAGAATATCGCGTAGCAATCGAAAACTACCTAGAGCCTGTGATGAACCACTACGTTGTGGAAAATCAAGAAGAGGCGGTACAAGCGATCCAATTGCTAAGTGATGCTTCACGCGGTAGAGCCAACTTTTTCGTTTTAGACGCCGTACAGCAGGTCGAATCGACAGCACAGCCATTGCCTACCGATAAACTGACGCCTGCATTGGATGTCATTAAAGTCGATAAAAAGTATGCTGCCCTCTGTCAACAACTGCTGCAACATGTTTTCTTACTGAAACCAAATCAACTGGATTCCCTGGAAGAGGAACTTCCAAAAGATAAAATCGTGGTATTGCATCCGGAAAGCAAATTTTCCAAAAACTGCCTAGGCCTTAGTGGCGGATCCGTAGGCTTGTTTGAAGGAAAACGTATCGGACGTGCAAAAAACCTGGAAAACTTAAGTAAGGAGATTAAAGATCTAAATGCGCAGATTGACACGCTACAAGGTAAAGAAACAGCCGATATTGACTTATTAGCCACCTTACGTATCTCTTCGCAGAAAGATATCATTGATGAGCTGCGCAATTTACTGAACCGTTTAAACAATGAGCTCATTACCGTCAAGACAAAGCAAGAGCAGTATCAATCCTTCATCACCAACAGTCAAAATCGGAAACAAGACATTGAAAACAAGATCGCGACCATTGAAGAAGAATTGGCACGAACGGAACCCGAACTGGTGCTTTTGAAAGCGGAAATAGAAAAACAACAACAAGAGATTTTCGAGTTCCAAGAAGCTTTCGCCGAGATATCGGACATACTGAACGAGAAATCAACAGCTTTCAACCAAGAAAATATCCGTTTTCATCAACAGCAGAACAA
The DNA here is from genome assembly GCF_965644235.1 of Sphingobacterium sp. LRF_L2. Taxonomy (NCBI): domain Bacteria; kingdom Pseudomonadati; phylum Bacteroidota; class Sphingobacteriia; order Sphingobacteriales; family Sphingobacteriaceae; genus Sphingobacterium; species Sphingobacterium sp. LRF_L2. Next base: position 170,143 of record NZ_CBFFRI010000009.1, read on the forward strand.
AGTCTCCAGTCTACAAAAAGACCTGGAGTACCGTGAAAGTCAGCAAGAATCCTTCGAATCTCGAATCGCTAAAAATAGTGCAGAGTTTGATGAAGTTAAAACCGCTATGCAAGCTGCGTTGAATTTTTCGGAAAACAATGACGATGATCTTATCGCCATGTATGCCCAAAAAGAAGGTCTGGAAAAAGGTTTGCAAGAGATGGAAGAAGAGTTTTACGGCTCGCGCAAAGTGGTGAATGACCTGGAAGACGAAATGACCCAATTGAGAAGAAACAAAGATCAGAACGACTTCCTGCTTTCCGAACTAAAAGACAAGAAAAACGCTTTACAGCTCGATCTTAACAGCCTAAAGGAGCGTTTGGCGGTGGAATTCAACATCGATCTCAATGCCCTTCTTGAAGCAGATACACCAGAGGTGGAGGCCTCACAGCAGGAACTTGTCGACGCATGCGATAAACTCAAAAAACAACTGGAGACGTACGGTTCTATCAACCCAATGGCCAAAGAAGCCTATGACGAAATGAATGCAAGACATACGTTTATTTCCAAGGAAAAAGGCGACTTATTGGAAGCAAAAGCCTCGCTAATGGCTACAATCAGCGAAATTGATCAAACAGCGAATGATAAATTTATGCATGCTTTCAATACGGTAAGAGAGAACTTTATTCAGGTCTTCCGTTCGCTATTCAACCAAGAGGACTCCTGCGACATGGTACTCACGGATCCGAACAACCCTTTGGAGTCTGATATCGACATCATTGCACGTCCTAAAGGAAAGAGACCACTGTCTATCAATCAGTTATCAGGCGGTGAGAAAACATTGACAGCGACAGCACTATTATTCTCGCTCTATTTATTGAAGCCTGCCCCTTTCTGTATATTTGACGAAGTCGATGCGCCATTGGATGACACCAACATCGACAAGTTTAACAATATCATACGTGACTTCTCGAAGAACTCGCAGTTTATCATCGTTTCGCATAACAAACGTACCATTGCAAGCACCGATATTATCTACGGTGTGACTATGGTGGAACAAGGCGTTTCTCGTGTTGTACCAGTCGATTTGCGCGACGTTGCCTAATTAAGAAAGGCTATTGGGTATAGCTATATACCTAAAAAAGGGACATTCTCAACTGCAGAATGTCCCTTTTTGTTGTTAATCCTTCTCGATCACAGGAGGAATAAGCTTATAGATGACCGGCGTAACAATCCTAGACAAAAGCGTAGAACTGATCAAACCACCAATCATGACAATAGCCAAAGGCGATATCAACGGGTTACTAGACCAAGCAATAGGCAATAACCCTCCGATTGCTGTTAGCGATGTTAAAATAATGGGCAGAAAACGGATTTCTCCAGCCTGTTCAATGGCCTCATTGAGTTCCATCCCCTCGCGCCGTAACTGATTGGTAAAGTCAACCAACAAAATCGTATTCTTTACTTCAATTCCTGCCAAAGCAACCAAACCAATTGTTGCCACAAAAGATAAGGTATTGCCAGTGGCCAAAAGTGCTAATATCGCTCCCACAATACCCAAAGGAATAACCGACAAAACAATCAATGTACTTTTGAAGGTCTTAAACTCCAACACCAAAACAGCAATGAAAAGAAACACCGTAATCAAAATGATGGTCCCGAAACCACCAAAGGCAGTCTCCCTACTCTCTACTTCACCCCCCATTTCATAATGATACCCTGCAGGAAAAGAAAAGGAATCCATTTTCTTTATTACTGCATTAATCACCTCATCATTGGTATATCCTTTCGCTACGGATGAATTCACAGATACCATACGTTGCTTATTCTGATGGTAAATATTTGATGGAGAAGACTCTAAAGATAAATCTGCCAACTGCGACAAAGGAATAGCTGTTCCCTGCACATTGTTAACATAAATAGCATCAAAAACCTGCATACTTGGTGTATTCTCCCGCGGAACAGTGACCGTGATCCTATACTCGTTATCGTCCACACTTGGATCGGTATACATACCCACTTCATAGCCCGCTAAAGCAACGCGGATCGTTTGATCAATACGAGCGGTGGGTACGCCTAGCGCCATAGCCTTCTCCCGATTGATCTGCACCCGCAAATCTGTCTTTTTATTCTTCAAGGGGTTGTTTACATACACATTTCCTGCCGTAGCTTTCAACAAGCCCTCCACATCACTTGCCAACCTTTGTAAGGTATCTAAATTATCGCCGAACAAGCGGACTTCCACAGGGGATAGTACCGGAACCCCTTGTTCGAAATTTTTCACTTCAATCTTAGCCCCCAGATAAGATGTCCATTTCTGACGAAGCTGTTCGATAAGAGCTTCCTTTTCACGCGCTTTTACATCCGTATGCAATTGAACAAAAATATCGGCGTAAGCCACATTTTCATTTCCCTGATTCATGTTGTAGTAGATTCGCGGATTTCCCTTACCTACGTTACTGGTAAAATATTTGACAGATGAGATCGCTCGCAAATCACTTTCGATGCGCTTCGTGATACTATCAGTGGTTTGTATACTCCCCTGCAGTGGCGATGAAATCTGCACCATAAACTGCGGCTTCTCCGAAGGCGGAAACAATGAGAATCCCACCAATGGAATCAAGGCTACTGCACCAAAGAATATAAACAAGGCAATAACCGCCGTACGTTTCGGATGTTTCAGCGCTTTGTCCAGCCAAACAGCATACGTACTATGGATCAATTTCTGCAGTCCTCTTAGGATAAAATTACCTTCGGTTGTGCCATGTGTTTTCAACAATTTACTCGACAGAAAGGGAACAACCAGCAGCGCGATAAACATCGATCCTATCACCGAAGCGATAACGGCTGTAGGCATGCTCCGGATAAAGTCGCCCGCCATCTCCGGCATAAACATCAAGGGCAAAAAAGCAATAACCAACGTCACGGTACATCCTACAACCGCTAATGCGATCTGGCTCGTCCCTTTAATAGCGGCATCGACCTTCGAATAACCTTCGCGCATCCAACGTTCTATATTCTCTACCACCACGATACTATCATCGACCACCAATCCCAGCGCAACGACAAAACCGACAATACTCAGCTGATTAAGGGAATATCCAACAATGTTCATGGCTATTAAGCCCAAACCCAACGAGAGCGGTATAGCGATCATAACCACCAACGATGCTCTCGTACCGAGTGGTAGCAACGTAAACAGCACTAGTGTAATAGCAATGATAAAATCAACCCCAAGCCCACTCAACCTCGTGTTTACCTGATCTGCCTGATCAAAACTGACAATAAAATCGACATTCGTCGGCAAGGTTTTTCGGAACTCATCGAGCACTTGCTGGTATTCTTCCTGGGTCTTACTGATATTCATACCACTCTTTTGAGCAGCATTGACCAAAAGAGCCTGATAACCATTCAACCGCGTAATATGTGTCTTCTGTGCAAATGTTGGATACACATCCGCGACATCTTTCAATTGGATATTCCGTCCTTGTGCACTCGCAACAATCGTATTTTTGATCTCTTCAATACTCTGATAGTCGCCACTGGTTTTCACACTGAACGTACGCCCACCAGCCAACACACTCCCTCCTGGTATGTTTTGGTTTTCACTTTGGATGGATTGAATCACTTGATCCATAGGGATTTTTAAGCTCGCCATCTTAGGAAGATCGAGATCAATCCGAACCAATTGATCCGGCAAGCCACTAATCTCCACATCTTTCAAGGCGCGCACTTTTTCCAGACGTGATTTAAGGTCGTCTGCTAATTTCTTCATGGTAGCCATGGAGGCACTCTCCGAAACTAAAGCAGACTGGATAACGCTGACTCCCGTAGGGTCAATCTTTCGAACATCTGCACTGTAAATATTGGCAGGGAGTTCATTTCGGGCAGCGCTCAGCTCCCGAACAAGTTCCTGATATTTCGCATCGTAATCCTCTCCATATACATATTCGACAAAGATAAAAGCAACACCATTACTAACTGTCGTCTTTAACCGTTTGATACCATCCAAGGCGTAGAATCGGCTTTCCAATGGTTTAACAACAAGTTGTTCCATATCTTTGGGACTCGTTCCCGGATAGATCACGGTCACCGGAAAATTCACAGGCTTCATTTCCGGATCTTCTGAGCGCGGCATAGTAAGCACCGTACTAATGGCCACAACCATCACCATCAACACCATAATCAAGGTGAACTGGTAATTTTTTATAGGATATTTTATAAGGCTCATACCGTCTACTTATTTTCTTCAACAACGCGAATAGGAGATCCATCTACCAGATAAGGACTTCCGGACACCACCAAGGCCTTTACACCTTCCAATCCGCTCGAAACGACGACTTGCGTTGCCGTGATAGCGGCAATGTCTACTTTCACACGCTTCGCAACACGACCATCACCCGTCACAAAAACATAACCTTCTTTACCGTTGCCATCCAACAAGGCAGTATATGGAATATGCCAAGCCGACTGATGGGTTGTCTGCGCTATGATTTGTGCTTTCGCAAATAATCCGGCAGCTATTTTGCCCTTGGGCTGTTCTTTCAGTTTAACAAAAACACTGAACGTTCCTGAATTCGGATCTAAACCTTCCGCTTTCTTGCTTACAACAGCGCTATACGGCCCTTCACCAAGCGCATCTGCCTGTACGGTCGCACTGTCCCCCACTCGAATGGCAGCCCATTGCTTATCTGAAACACCAACCTTTAGTTCCCAATTTTCTTCATTCGCCCCATTAACCTGAAGTACTGGTGTACCTGGACCGACAACCTGCCCCTCCTGTGCTAGCCGTGCAAGCACATAGCCGTTGTGCGTCGACCGTATTTCTACATACTGTTGATTAAACTGTATACTCTTTAGATCTTGACGAGCAACATCCAATGCGGTCTTTGCATTTTCCATTTGTTCAAGGGTGGCGACACTATCTTTATAAAGTCTGTAAGCGCGCTGATAGTCCCGTTGCGCTTTTTCCTCCGCCAATGTCGCTTGCGACACGCGCGCATTGACTTCATCGGCATGCACACGCGCCAACAATTGCCCCGCCTTCACCAAATCACCTTCACGCACATAAATCCGGTCGATAACGCCCCCACTCTTAAACCCCAAAAGGGTTTCATCTTGCGTCGTAAATGTTCCAGTAGCCTCTATAGCGCCCGTTGTGGCATCTGTTTGCAGCGATTGGAGAACAACCGGAATCGTGTCTGTAGTCGGAATCCCCGTGGATCGATCCACTTGATGGCAGGAGACCAATAAGCCTGAGCCAAATGCTGTGGCTAGCATCATATAAAAGGAAATTCTATTTTTCATGGTTGAGGAATTTGGAAGGTTGCGGATTCTCGTTCAAGTTTGGCTAAGGCCGAAAGTATCTGAAGCTTACTTACTGTTTCAGCTAACTTAGCATGGGTAAATTGCGAACGTGCATCAATCGTTTCAATATACGTATTGACACCTTCGCCATAGCCCCTTTGTATCAAACGCTGATACGTAGCGGCTGTTTCAAGTTGTAATTTTGTTTTTTCGTAATTTTTGAAAGCGGCAATTACTTCGTTTTTAGCGAGTGCTAAAGCGATCGTCAATTGCTGTTCTGCCTGCAGTTTTTTGTTTTGTGATGTAGCGAGATCGATCTTAGATTCTTGAATCTTCAATCGATTTCTATTGCCCTGGAACAAGGGCATTTTCAACGTTAAGCCCACCATAAAATAGCGCGAATCGTCATTAAACTTCAAGCCTTCGGCCTGTGATCCCAGATCAAAGAAACCACTGATTTTTGGCACCAGATACTGGCTATGCATCTTTACCACAGATTCCCGAATAGCCAAACCTGTTTCCAACGATTCCAGCTCCTCACGATGCCCGATCCCCAGCTGCTCCCAATCCCCTAAGGCCCACAACGATTCTACATCCAAGAGACTGTCTTCTTCTATCGGTTCTTCTGCGTTTCTATTCAGCAAGGCATTAAAGTAAATAAGGGCATTCTTTGTATTTTTATCCGCTTCGGCAAGGTCTGCGTCTATACCCGCAATTTCGGATTTCGCCCGCATGATATAAGCCGGCAACCCTTTACCTGCTTCGACCAACTTTTCATTAACCCGGAGCCCCTCTTTTGCCAATTCAAGCGACGAGATATAAATAGACTTTATCTTCAGGCTTACCAAATAGCGGTAATAACTTTCCTTGATATTTTTAACCAATTCACGTTTATAAATGCTGATCTGCCCTTCTTCCAGACGCACCATATCAGACTTGATACGCTTGTTGTAGCCAATATCTGTGTTTAATAAAGGCATTGTCGTACGCACTTTGGCATCGTAATAATTCTGCGGCAGGAAGTTGATCGTCTCGTTGCTAATTTGTGGAAAAGCCTGAGATTCGGTCAATGCATTAAGGGTATTATAGACCGGATTCAGCAGGTCTCCAACAGGCAGCTGAATGGAACGCCCCCCCTTAGCATGCGAATAAGCGACATCTACATCTACCGAAGGAAGATACATCGATTTCGCCACGGCAAAAGCATTCAAGGCCTGTTCCAAGGAAAGATTTCTTTCCTGCAGCACCAAGTTGTTGGTTAGGCCTTCTTCCAGATACTTATCTAAAGCTGGAGATTGCGCCTGCGTAACACCCATGCTCCAAAGAATACCGAAGAATGATATAAATACTGTTCTCATTATTAACGGTGTTAAGTTATAGTCTATTTTTTTTACTTCGTTAGTTCTAAATAATGAATAAATACACGAAAAGCATCAGCGATCATTTTTTCTTGATCATCCTCGTTCAACACAGCCTCCATCATGCTTTTTAAATGTCCCGATACAAACAAGGCACAAAGACCATGCACAGAAGACCAAGCTTGCACAGCCACCTGTACAGCCTCCAATCGTTGAAAATAGCCAACAGCTTGACAATCGCGTATCGTTTGTAGCAACAAATCAAAAACACGTTCTCCCTCTGCCCACTCACCATCCACACAATTGATTTCCAAGTGCTTCATTGGATCTTTCATCATAAACATCACCTCATAAAAATCGGGATGTGTAAACGCAAAATGGAGATAACAGCGACCGATTGCCTTTAATCTTTCGTAAGGATCTTCTACCTGCATAAGCGGCTGAAAATCTTGACGAAGCATCAGAAACCCTTCTTGATGTAATGCATATATAATGTCACTTTTATCCTTATAATAAAGGTAGATTGTAGTCGGACTAAACTCGATCTCTTGCGCAATTTTGCGAATCGAAGTTGCTTCATAACCTGCTGTTACAAACAGTTTTTTAGCCGCTTCCAAAATACGTTTACGCAAATCTTCCTTATGTTTTATCTTACGCTCTTTAATACCCATAATCTCTTCTTCGTGTTCAAATTTAATGAACACTGTTAACCTAACCAAATTTCTTTGCAAAAAAAAGAAAGACCTTCACTTTCGCGAAGGCCTTTCCCACCTTAAAAAATTAAACACGCTATCTCACTACTTCACTTCGATCAACCGTTTTGCAACGATCGCATCTTCTTTCTTTCCAACAGAAACAGTCAATACACCTTCCTCATAACCTGCATCTATACTGTTGTAGTTAACGGTTTCAGGCAAGGAGAATGATCGCGTAAAAGAGTTGTAACTAAACTCTCTCTTGCTATACAATTTTTCTTCTACGCTATGCTCTTCTTTCTTTTCAACGGAAATCGTAATCAGATTTTTATCCACATTGATTTTAAAATCTGATTTCTGCAAACCTGGTGCTGCTAATTCAATTTTAAATGCTTCTTGGGTCTCCGAAATGTTTACCGCTGGAACACGGGTCACTAAACGATCTGTAATAAACGAATCGTTGAAAAGATTGTCAAAAATGCTGTTTACATACGGATTAACAGCATCAGAATTTACAGTTTTTGTAGGGAATTTGATTAAAGCCATTTTTTATGTCCTCCTATATATTTATATTTTTTACTTAAATAATTACGAAACATAAAGATCAAAGCTTATACCGAAACAAAAAACAAGACTTTTTGTCATTATAAAATAATAATAAATGACAAAAAGTCTTGTTAAATTAAATTGACAAGAAATAAAGACAGCTTTTGACGATCAGCAATCAGCTCCACCTCTCAAAACCATCATCGAGAAAAGAACTCTCCTCGGTCAAAAGCAGCTCTACTGCCTAGTTCTTCTTGAGGTGTATATCAAAATACTTCGCAATCTTATCGTACATATGCACTCTATCCTTACCCATGACGTTATGTTCGTGGGTAGGATACAGGAAGTAATCCACTTTTTTCCCGGCTTTAATACAAGCTTCAACAAACTCCATACTGTGCTGCTGCACCACCACGGGATCCTGCGCACCATGAATAATCAGCAAGTTCCCTTTCAACTGATCCGCCTTATTCAACAAAGACGTCTTCTGATAACCTTCCGGATTCTCCGCAGGCGTATCCATATACCGCTCCCCGTACATCACTTCGTAAAACTTCCAATCGATAACAGGACCTCCAGCAACAGCTGTATGAAAGATACCAGGATGTTGAACCATGAAAGAACTCGTCATAAAGCCTCCAAAACTCCAACCAAAAATCCCCAAACGAGCGGTATCAACAAAAGGTTTCGATTTCAGAAATTCAACCCCTTGCAGCTGGTCCGCCATTTCTGCCTGCCCAAGCTGCCGATGCGTAACACGCGTAAAGTCACGACCTCGAGCATCAGACCCTCTATTATCCATAGTAAATACCACATAGCCGTTTTGAGCCATATAAAGATCAAAATAACCTGCCCCATAAAGCCACTTATTCTGCACCAACTGCGCATGTGACCCGCCATATAAATAAACCATAACAGGATATTTCTTGCTTGCATCAAAGTTTGGCGGATAAATAAGCCGCCCATTCAACGGCGTCTTACCATCAGCAGAAAGTAACGATACTGGCTCTATTTTAGGTAGATTGATTTTCCCAACAAAAGGATCTTCTGCCTGAAGCAAGGTTTGAATCAACTTTCCTGACACAGACTTCACAGCTGCCACATAAGGCGTCTCCAGATTAGAATATTCGTCGTAGATATACTTCCCTGTTGTACTCACAAGCCCCTGATGCGTCCCTGCACCTGTCGTCAACTGCTTTGTTTTCCCCGTACCGATCTCCACTTCAAAGAGCTGCCGATCTAAGCCCTCATTCGTAATCCCGGTATAGGTTAAGCGTTTTCCATCTGCAGTAAAATCGTGCAACTCCTCCACAATCACATCCTGGTAACCAAGTGAACGAATCAACCTTCCTTCTGTATCGTAGAGATAAAGTTGATTAAATCCCTCTTTATCGGTTTGATACAGAAATTGATTCTTCGCACCAGGCAGAAATAACAGTGCATGCTGAGGTTCCACCCATGAACTAGACTGTTCTTCAAACAATGTTTTAACAAACTCGCCGGTCTTTACATCGTATTTATTGAGTTTTAAGTGGTTCTGCTCTCTATTCAACACACCGACATACACAAAATCTCCAGAAGGATCCCATGTACAAATAGTCAGGTATTGCTCCTTAGGCTGCCCTGTCTTTAAAATAACCTTCTTTTTACTTCGCGTATCAAACACCACCAATGTTACCTCCTCGCTCTTCATACCAGCCATAGGATAACGAATAGAACGCACATTTGCCACGCGCTCACCCCACTGCACTAAAGGATAAGGGCTCACCATCGTTTCATCCTTCCTGTAATATAAAAGTTTGGTATTATCGGCACTCCACCACATCCCTTTGGTAATACCGAACTCCTGGCGGTGCGTATAATCACTTCCATTTACAATACCATCGATGGTATCATTGGTGACACGCACTTGATTTCCTGCCTCATCTATAATCTCGATATTATTACCAACAAGATAAGCTGTCTTTGGCGAACCTGGATTACTTTCTGGATTATTTGCGTCCGACGGCCATTTGGAAACAACGACAGCTTTCTTGTCCGCTACCTGATACCGCAATTGATAAGTCCACTGCGCTGATTCATACGTAAATGAAAATGTATTCTTATCAACCCAACTATAATCCAACGGGAAATAAGAAAGTTTGATTTCCTTTTCAGCAGAAAGAACGGCCTGTAGCGCCCCCGTCAATTCCTTTGCAGAAACTAAAGGCACAGCTGCCCAATTTGATTTTGTATCCCTTTTTTGCAGGTTTTGATAGGAAGCATCCAGCTGACTGAGTACGTCTGTGCCAGGAATCCATTTTACAGCATTGATACGCTGAGTCGCAAATTGCCTCAGCCCAAATACCGTTTCTTCAATACTGAAATTCCGCTGCCCGTAAGCAACAGAAGACCCCAGCAGGAATAATAAAAAGAGTTTCTTCATTTTTGTGCATTAATTTAACGACAGCTAAATTATAAAAATGAATGTTAAACCGAAAAACGAACGCTTTTCTTCAAAAGAAAATTACAAAGGACGAATCCAAATGTTGCGAAAATGTACAGGGTTACCATGATCTTGCAAAATCAAAGGCCCCACACCGTGCGCCATCATCTTTGGAAGCCCGATATATTCCGTAGTCCCCTCGATAACGGCTTGATCCTGAACCAAAACTCCATTATGCAATAAGGTCAACGTTGCTTTACGCACAAGCATACCATCTCTATTAAATTGCGGTGCATGATAAATAAGATCGTAACGATGCCAACCATCTTCTTCGCTTCTGACTTCGACAAGTGGAGGACGCTGCTTGTAGATACTCCCCGCCTGACCATTTACGTAGGTGGGATTATCGGTATTATCCAATACTTGAACCTCATAAAGCCCCTGCAAAAAGACACCACTATTCCCACGGCCCTGCCCCTCTCCTTTGATCAGCTCCGGGCTCTTCCACTCGATATGCAACTGAAAATCACCGAACTTCTTTTTCGTTTGAATATCCCCTGCTCCTCCCTTTACTGTCAATACACCTTCTTCAACGAGCCACGGCGCCGCCTGGTTAGTATCCTTAACACTCTGCCATTCCACTAAATCCCTCCCATCAAAAAGAACGAGCGCATCATCAGGAACACCTCCCGGCACATGCACAACATGAGGCTTTGGGGTATAAAATTCAGTATCTTCAGGTTTAAATTTTGTCTGCGCAGCAGCAATAGACGCAATAAAAAGAAAAGAAATAGCCAGATTAAGTTTCATAGTGATCGGTTGCTTTTAAACAATTATACGGATTAATTTCAACATTTTTCGTTTTTTACTATGTTTGCATTATGGCTGAAATTATCCAAGAGGTAGCATTAAAGGATGTCAGATTCTTTGCTCCGATAGGTTTTTACGAAGAAGAACGCATATTGAACAATGAGTTTTTTGTGGATTTGATGATCTTCTTTCCTTTTCGCAATGAAGCACCTGACGAACTGCCTAACACCGTAAATTATGCAGAGCTTTTTCAATTGCTTCAGCAGACCATGAAAAAAGAACGCAAACTCCTGGAATCGGCAGCACACGAAATTCTAGAACGTACATTGGCTCAATATGATTTCATCACCGAACTAAAAGTATCGATCCGCAAAACGACACCTCCCTTCGGAATAGACAATATACATGCAGTCGTATCCTTACATTACAACAAGTAACAACAGCCACCGAGGACGAAAAACCTCGACAGCAACCGACAGCAACAAAAAAAAGAATCGACCTTTAAAAGGTCGATTCAACACAAACATACTTCAAGAGATATGATTAAACCGTCTCGGTCGCTTTCACATAACTTTCGTTATGCACACTGGCAACAGCACGACCAGATGGATCATTCAAATTTTGAAAAGAGGCATCCCAAGCTAAAGCTTCAGGTGTACTACAAGCAACAGATTTTACAGAAGGTACTGTTTGCGCTGCCGCTTCGGACGGGAAATGCGATTCGAAGATCGTACGGTAAAGAAACTCTTCCTTGTTCTTTGGTGTATTAACAGGATAACGTACAGCAGCAGTTGCAAATTCATCATCCGATACTTTATCTTCTGCCTGCGCCTTAAGTGTATCAATCCAACTGTACCCTACGCCATCTGAAAACTGCTCTTTCTGACGCCAAGCGATACTTTCGGGAAGATAATCCTCAAAGGCTTTTCTTACCACCCATTTTTCCATTCGCCCATCTTTTATCATTTTATCCGCTGGATTGAGCGTCATAGCCACATCCATAAATTCCTTATCCAAAAAAGGAACACGGCCTTCAACTCCCCAGGCTGCCAACGACTTATTCGCACGTAAGCAATCATATAAATAAAGCTTCTTCAATTTACGCACCGTTTCTTCATGAAACTCTTGTGCGTTTGGTGCTTTATGAAAATAGAGATAACCACCAAATAACTCATCAGACCCTTCACCCGACAACACCATCTTAATCCCCATAGATTTAATGACACGCGCTAAAAGATACATAGGCGTAGAGGCACGAACCGTGGTAACATCGTAGGTTTCCAAATGATAAATAACGTCACGGATAGCATCCAAACCCTCTTGGATAGTAAAGTTAATTTCATGGTGAATAGTACCAATATGATCGGCAGCCTTTTGCGCAGCAATCAAATCCGGTGCACCTTGCAATCCAACAGCGAAGGAGTGCAACTGTGGGTACCAGGCATCTTCTTTACCACCAGTTTCAATACGCTTAGAGGCAAATTTCTTGGTAACAGCTGCAATAACTGAAGAATCCAACCCTCCGGACAACAACACACCGTAAGGCACATCCGACATCAATTGACGCTGTACAGCTTCTTCCAATGCATTGCGCAGTTTGGCAATATCCGTTTCATTATCCTTCACCGTATCATAAGCCTCCCAATCGCGCACATACCATTTAGTGAGTGAACCACCCTCTTTACTATATAGGTAATGTCCCGGAGGAAATTGATCGATTTCTACACAGAAACCTTCTAAGGATTTTAATTCTGAGGACACAAAAAGCTGGCCCTCGGCATCTTTACCATAGTATAATGGAATAATCCCCATGTGATCACGGGCTACCAAATAAGAATCGTCACGTCCGTCGTATAATGCAAAACCGAAAATCCCATTAAGATCTTCGATAAAAGAAGGCCCTTTTTCCAAATACAACGCCAGGATAACTTCCGAATCCGACTGCGTAGCAAATTGATAATGAGGTAACGTATCTCTTAATTGTTGGTGATTATAAATCTCGCCATTCACCGCCAAAACAACCTTACCATCAGGGCTATACAAAGGCTGACTCCCTGATTTAGGATCCACAATCGCTAGGCGCTCGTGCGCCAAAAGTGCTTTTTCACTGGTAAAAATACCTGACCAATCCGGTCCGCGATGTCTAATTCGTTTAGACATTTCTAATACCTGTGGCCTAAGCTTCTCTGAGGAGGAAGGCTTTAACTCGAAGGCTCCAACAATTCCACACATAAAATAGTTTTTTTATAAAGTTCTCTACGTTCAATTACAATTCCTACACAAAGAAAGCTATTAAAAAACTAAATTCATAATTTTTTACATTTTTTATTGTAAATAAAATAACAAATCAATTATATGATTAACATATCTACATCAAATCAATTAATTTATTAAAAACGAGAACCCGCCTTCCTTACTCTTCAAAGCTAGATAATCCCGTACAACGAGCCTCCCCGCTCTCCAAGACGATCAACATGCCGCTCTACTTTCTCATCTTTAATCAAAGCCGGCGCGTGATGTGGTTTATTTCGCGCATCGATAATCACAGGCCCATGACAGCCCCAATGTTTAAAATGGGTAAAACTATCGACACCATAGATATCGTATGAGGGGTTACTTCGTGTAAAGGTTACCCATACAAAGTTGTTAACAGAAGCGGCCGCAAACGCAGCATCATCAACCAAAACAATCATCTGAATCCCCTCCAGATCTGCTTTATTCACATTAGCTGTCCAAAGTCCGACCTGCTGTTGCTCTTCTTCGTAGGTAGAAAACGGTGAACCATCCAACACCAACACTCCCGCCAAAGCCAGCTTACCCTGGTTAAATGGCCGAGGTAACGACAAGCCAGCAGGCAGCTCACGGATTAATTCTCGCCTCTTCTGCCCCACCGCCGCAAAAGTCACTTTAGAACCCGCATTCAGTCCGTCCCCCGAATAGTCCAACGTATCGATGGTGGTGTTGGTCATGAAATGCAAATCTCGAGAGAGGTCTATCCGTTCTAATATATGTGTAAGAAAACGAGGTATATCGTGAATATCCAATGTTAGATCATCCTCAAAAGCGGAAATAAAGAGATATTTCGCAAGGCTCAACTGATTGGTTCCTAAAATTTGATTGGCAATCGTTAACAGCTCCTGCGGCCGCTCCACTTTTTGGTAGGGGGTATACCGTTCGCTACCTATAGCAAAAAGTAAAGGATGGACGCCCGCTGGATCCACGGCGTGCACAGCATGCAATCCATTGATCTGCTGTGGAATCGCATTACCTGTAATTTCATGAATTAATGCACCAAAACTCGTATCCTCCTGTGGTGGCCGCCCAACCACTGTAAATGACCAAATGGGGTTTTTACGATGGTATACCTTATGAACTTTCATTAAAGGAAAGGGATGCACTAAGCTATAATAACCAATATGATCACCGAAAGGACCCTCAGGCTTATTTTCCTGGGGATAAACGGTCCCTGTTATGACAAAGTCGGCATCTGCCGAAATACAAAAGCCCTCTTCATCGTAAAAATAGCGAAAGCGCCGATTGCCCAGCGTGCCCGCAAAGATTGCTTCCGACAAACCTTCTGGCAAAGGCATTACAGCTGATAGGGGGTGCGCAGGCGGTCCACCAACAAAAATACTAACCTTCAAAGGTCTCCCCAAAGCATTTGCTTTGGTCTGATGAACTCCGATCCCCCGGTGCAACTGGTAATGAAGACCAATTTCCTGATCGGGGACATAGTCATTTCCAGATAATTGAATACGATACATCCCCAAATTAGCCTGCATAATACCCGGCCGCGTAACATCTTCCGTATATACTTGCGGCATCGTTACAAATGCTCCGCCATCCATAGGCCAGTTTATAATTTGTGGTAAATCTGAAATCTTGGTTTGACCATATAAAATAGGCGCATTGGTTCTTTTCTTCCACGGAAGTGCCCCCAAAGCAACCATAGAAGATCCGAGATAATCAAAGGGCCGTTTCAACACCGACATGGGATTCATCTTTACATCGACCAACCTCTTTACATGCTCGAGTGTGTCCCGGAACATAAATTTCGAACGATCGAGGGTCCCAAAGAGATTGGAAACAGCCGGAAATTTGGATCCTTTAATGTTTTCAAAATAGAGTGCAGGACCTTCTACATCGAAAACGCGCATGTGTATGGCCGCCATCTCCAGATAAGGATCGACTTCTTCTTTAATACGTATCAGGTGTCCGTTCTGCTCTAGGTCAGCTACACATTCAGCTAAGCTTTTGTATCCCATATATCATTTATGTATGCTTACAAAAATAGCAGAATAAACGTAAAATCCTTTTCTACAGCGGAAGGAATTAACCTTACCTATCGCTTAGCAAAATCTGGCTTAGTGGTGTAAATTCAAAAGGCATTTCCGATTGCCAACTGTTCGAACTTTGTTGACCGGACTGCATTAAACGACTTAATTCAGCGTAATCAGAACTGCTAATATCTAAACTCCGTTGATACAGCACCCGAACCATCCATCGGGAGAGGCGCATAATTCGTTGACTTTTTTCAATCAACCCCAGTTTTTTATACAGTTCAAACATCTCCCGAAAGGAGAAACCTTCGTCTCCTCCAATTTCCAAAATCCTATTTTTAAACGCACGAATATGCAAAACCTGTTTTAACCAACGTATAAAATCATGGACACCGAAAGGCTGAAAGCGATGATCTGAATAATAGCTAGCATAAAAAATAACCGATTGGCTTGCCATACTTTTGAAAACACGATCAATCAATGCATCACGTCCTACAACACTTTCTTTGAGAACAACGGTATATTCCATACCAAACTCTTCCAGCAACTCCAAAACAGGTTCTATACAGGTTTTATCTGTTAAGCGTGCTACATAGATAATACGGACGCATTGTCTCTTTTTCACGATACGGATAAAATTCCGAAGACATAAAAGCTCAAGTTTCAGATTAACAATATCCGCTAAAGTAGGCACCTGTGTAAAATAGTAGGCAGCGGATAGCTCGGGCAATGGCAAAGGATCGCCTTCTTCTCCTTTGATAAGATCGAGCTCAAACACCTCTGCACGAGATGGTTCAAAAAGCCGACGTTGAAATAACTTGAGATTGCGAGTTACCGCGAACACCTGAAAATGCTCATCAGCCATCAAACTGACACTTCTACGTCCTACATAGTTATTGAGCCCACTAATCAAAATATTCATAATCAACTTATCCAAAAATCCATTCTTTGATGTAAATACCCAAATAACAGAACAGGGGTGTGAATGTTTCTCAAAAATAGAATTTGTTACAATATGATTGCGAAAAAAATAAATGAAGACAAGGGAAAGCGTTCCAAATTTGTCTCTACTGTGTAAAAAGACTGTAGATATTGGTGTGCTTTCTACAATAATCGATTCTTTGGGTTATATTTGTGGTATTTATTAACAGTAAAGCAAAGCATTTTCTTGTATGGCGAAAAAGGTGATTTTAATATGGTTTCGAAACGATCTCCGCATTCATGACAATGAAATTTTGTTTGAAGCTGTTCATAAAGGGAATATCGTTATCCCAGTCTACTTTTTTGATCCTCGCTATTTCAAGTCAAACAAACTCGGCCTACAAAACACTGGCATATTACGTGCCAAATTTTTAATCGAGAGCGTACAACAACTTAAAGACAATCTACACGATCTTGGCGCTGACCTTTTGGTATTCCAAGGCAAACCAGAAGACATTTTGGGTACATTATGTGCAAAATACGAAGTGACAGAGGTGTACCACCACCGCGAAGTTGCGCACCGGGAGACGAAAATATCGGAACGTGTGGAAACGGCACTCTGGAAAGAGAAAATCAACCTCAAACATTTTATTGGCCATACGCTATACCATAAAGAGGATCTGCCTATTCCAATTAAAGATATTCCAGATTCTTTTAGTGCTTTCAAAAAAAAGGTAGAAAAAGAGAGTTTCGTTAGACCCGTCTTACCTACTATAGAAAAAATAGTAACACACCCTCATTTGGAGGTTACGCAGGTACCAACCCTGGAAGATTTGGGTTTTTCGCCTACTGACATCCAAAACATATACCTCAACAGCGATACATTAAAAGGAGGCGAGGATAATGCCTTAAAAATAATCGACATGACACTATCGCCTCACCATGACGACGTGGATGATTACAACTTAGTATCACCATTCATTGCTGTTGGCGCCGTATCTCCTGCATATTATTACCATAAAATAAAAGCGGCTCAAGTACCCGCTTACAAGAAAAAATACGAAAAGCTTATTTCTCGTCTTCTTTGGCGCGACTATTTTCGTTTCATGTTAAAAAAACATCCGAACATTTTCTTTAAAAACCACCAGCCCGACCTTGATATTATAGCATCTTCTAAAGTACTGCAGCACATGATTAGCAATGGGACGGACGAGCTGGTCATCAATGAAATGTTTGAGGAAATAAAGCGTACGGGAAACCTTCCTTATGAATACCGGGAAATATTAGCCGCTTATTTGACACAAACGGCAGCAGTGAATCACCTGGCTGGAGCCAACCTCTTTGAAGAATTTCTTATAGATTATGCTCCTGCTACCACTTATGGCTACTGGCTGCATGTGGCGGGCTTCGGGACAAGCGCCAAAGACAACACAAGCTCCTCTTGGCAAGACCTTGTTAAAAAAAACTATAAAGTTAGAAGTACAGCAAAATAACGGCATTAAATAATAATTGGCCCGCCTGAATAAGAGTGTATTTGCACAATTGTCATAAAAAATCAAATTCTCAAAATTTCCTGCATTTTGATGGTTTTTTTGTTCATTTTAAGGGTGACAAAATATTATTATTTGCTAAC
Organism: Sphingobacterium sp. LRF_L2; assembly: GCF_965644235.1. Taxonomy (NCBI): domain Bacteria; kingdom Pseudomonadati; phylum Bacteroidota; class Sphingobacteriia; order Sphingobacteriales; family Sphingobacteriaceae; genus Sphingobacterium; species Sphingobacterium sp. LRF_L2. Next base: position 188,097 of record NZ_CBFFRI010000009.1, read on the forward strand.
TTTGGGCAAATTTTTATACGTAAGCTTTCCTCATGGACAAATTAACATATTTGAGTAACGCAGATTCAGGCTATATTGACTCGTTATATCAAGCATACAAGGAAGATCCAAACGCAGTAGATGTAAGTTGGCAAAAATTTTTCGAAGGATTCGAATTTGGCCAAACCAGCGGTGGCGGTAGTGCTGTCGCAGAAACTCCTGAACAAGCAATCAAGGAGATCAATGTCCTCAATATGATTAACGGTTATCGTGATCGCGGACACCTTTTCACAGAAACAAATCCAGTGCGCGAACGCCGCAAGTATTTCCCTGGAAAAGAACTTGAAACATTTGGTTTGTCTGAAGCTGATCTTAACAGCGTCTTCAACGCTGGTGTAGAAGTTGGCTTGGGTCCAGCAAAGTTAAAAGATATCCGTCAACTTATTGAAGATACTTACTGCCGTTCTATAGGAGCTGAATTCCGTTATATTCGTCACCCAGAGAAAATCAAGTTCCTCCAAGATAAAATGGAGGCTGATCGTAATACGCCTAACTTTTCGTTAGATGCTAAAAAACGTATATTAAAAAAATTGAACGAAGCAGTTATCTTCGAAAGCTTTTTAGGAACCAAGTTCTTGGGCCAAAAACGTTTTTCACTCGAGGGGGCTGAATCGTTAATACCTGCTCTCGACTCTGTTATTCAAAAAGGTTCTTCATTAGGAATTGAGGAATTTGTTATCGGTATGGCACACCGTGGTCGTCTGAATGTATTGACCAACGTGATGGGCAAATCGTATAAAACAATCTTCTCCGAGTTTGAAGGAAAAATGTATGAAGCCGATCCTGAAATTCAATTTGGAGGAGACGTTAAATACCACTTGGGATTCTCTTCGGATATTACCAGCCAAGATGGTAAAAACATCCATTTAAGCCTCGCCCCTAACCCATCGCACTTAGAAACCGTTGATGGCGTTGCGGAAGGTATGGTACGTTCGAAAATCGACCTCAAATATGACGGCGATTCTTCGAAAATTGCACCGATCTTGATTCACGGAGATGCGGCTGTAGCTGCACAAGGTATCGTGTACGAAACCATTCAGATGTCTAAATTGGACGGTTACAAAACAGGCGGTACAATTCATATCGTAATCAACAACCAGGTAGGTTTCACAACGAATTATAAAGATGCTCGTTCATCTACCTATTGTACAGATATTGCAAAGGTTACTTTATCACCTGTATTCCATGTAAACGGTGATGATGTGGAAGCGTTAGTCTACGCTATTAATTTGGCTGTAGAGTATCGTCAGAAATATAAAACGGATGTATTCATTGACTTATTGGGTTACAGACGTTACGGACACAACGAGGCCGACGAACCGAAGTTCACACAGCCTTCATTGTACAAATTGATTGAAAAACATCCAAATACCTTGGCTATCTATGTCAAGAAATTGGTTGACCAAGGAAGCATCGATATTGATTTTGCTAAATTACTGGAAAAAGATTTCCGCGGGGTATTGCAAGAACGACTTGATGAAGCAAAGAAGGTAGAACAAATTAGTGATGAACGTCCAATGTTTGCCGGAGCTTGGAAAGGATTACGCCCTGCAAAGGGAGCTGATATTCCTAAATCGGCGGATACAGTTGTTTCTAAAGAGCTCTTTTTAGCTTTAGCGAATGAAATGAACAGCCTACCGAAGGATAAGAAATTCTTCCGTAAGATTACCAAAGTATTCGAGGATCGTTTGAAAATGATCGAGTCTGACAAATACGATTGGGCAATGGGCGAGTTAATGGCCTATGCGACATTATTAAACGAGGATTATCGCGTACGTATATCAGGCCAAGACGTACAGCGTGGTACTTTCTCTCACCGTCACGCAGTGGTGACACTGGAAGATTCTGATGAAACTTACACGCCGCTAGCCAAGGTTAAAGGTGGCGATAAATTTAGCATCTACAATTCCCTATTATCGGAATACGCTGTATTGGCTTTTGAATATGGTTATTCATCGGTTAACCCGAATTCGCTTACGATTTGGGAAGCACAGTTCGGCGATTTCGCCAACGGTGCACAGATTGTATTCGATCAATATATCTCCTCCGGAGAAACAAAATGGAAACGCTCGAATGGTTTGGTGATGTTGCTACCGCATGGTATGGAAGGACAGGGACCAGAGCACTCTTCTTGTCGTATAGAACGCTACCTTGAACTTTGTGCAAACAACAATTTAATTATTGCGAACTGTACAACACCAGCGAATTATTTCCATCTGTTACGCCGTCAATTACATCGTGAATTCCGCAAACCATTGGTGGTCGCAACTCCAAAGAGTCTTTTGCGTCATCCAAAGGCAGTGTCTCCTCTTACGGAATTTACAGACAAAGGATTCCAAGAAATTATTGATGACGAAAATGTAACGGCAAAATCTGTTAAACGCGTCTTGTTATGTTCTGGAAAAATCTACTACGATCTCGTAGAGAAACAAGAAGCTGACAAACGTAAAGATGTAGCGATTGTGCGTGTTGAGCAATTGTATCCTATTGCATTGGACAAAATTGAAGCACTTCAAAAGAAATATGCAAAAGCTGAATTTGTATGGGTGCAGGAAGAGAATGAAAACATGGGTGCATGGCCATTCTATAGCCGTAAATTCCGTGGCAACAGCCTTGACTTAAAAGTTATTGCTCGTCCAGAAAGTGGTTCACCGGCAACAGGATATATGAAACAACACGTTGCGCAACAAACACAGATAATTAACAACGCATTTGAAATTTAAAACATATCAACAGCCTCCGATGTTGTTGATATAACAGAAAACAAAAATATGAGCTTAGAAATTAAAGTACCTGCCGTAGGTGAATCGATCACTGAAGTTACCTTGGCACAATGGCTAAAACAAGATGGCGATTACGTTGAAATGGACGAAAATATCGCTGAATTGGAATCCGACAAAGCTACTTTCGAGTTGCCAGCTGAAAAAGCGGGTATACTTAGGATTATAGCTCAAGAAGGTGACACTTTAGAAATTGGTGCAGTAGTATGTTCTATCGAAGATGGTGACGCTCCTGCTGGCGGTGCCGACAAAAAACAAGAAGCTCCAGCTGAAAAAGCAGAAACTACTGCTACTTCAGCAAAAGACGATGCGGAAAACCCGGATTCTTACGCTGCGGGTACAGCTTCTCCAGCTGCTGCAAAAATTTTGAGAGAAAAAGGTATAGATCCTGCTTCGATCAAAGGTACAGGCAAGGACGGCCGTATTACAAAGGAAGATGCAGAAAAAGCGCAAGCAAAACCTGCAGCTCCTAAAGCAGAAAGTAAATCTGCTGCAAGTGCAGCACCTGCTCCTGTGGTTGCGGGTGCACGTAACGAGCGCCGCGAGAAAATGACGTCTTTACGTAAAACTATCGCCAAGCGTTTAGTAAGTGTGAAGAATGAAACAGCGATGTTAACCACATTCAATGAGGTAAACATGCAGCCGATCATGGATCTTCGCGCGAAATATAAAGATACATTTAAAGAAAAACATGGCGTAGGTCTTGGCTTCATGTCCTTCTTTACGAAAGCAGTTACAACTGCATTGAAAGAATGGCCTGCAGTGAATGCTCGTATCGAAGAAAACGAGATTGTTTTCTCTGACTTTGCTGACGTTTCTATAGCTGTTTCTGCACCGAAAGGGCTTGTGGTTCCTGTAATTCGTAACGCAGAATCGCTGAGTCTATATCAAATAGAAAAAGAAATTATCAACCTTGCAACAAAGGCGCGCGATAACAAATTAACGATTGATGAAATGACAGGAGGAACATTCACAATCACCAATGGTGGTGTCTTTGGCTCCATGATGTCTACACCGATCATTAATGCACCACAATCTGCAATTTTAGGTATGCACAATATTGTTCAACGTCCTATTGCTGAAAATGGTCAGGTTGTTATTCGTCCAATGATGTATATTGCATTATCGTATGACCACCGCGTAATCGACGGTCGTGAGTCGGTAAGCTTCCTTGTTCGTGTTAAACAGCTCTTGGAAGATCCTGCAAGATTATTGTTAGAAGTGTAATACATATCAATACGTATATAAAAGGTCGTCTTCATATTATAGGGCGACCTTTTTAATTTCAAGTTATAGAGAATGAAGATCCTTCGGAAATTCCATTTGCTATTGTTCATGTTGTTGTCTATGCTCATGCAGACTCGAGCTCAACAGCGATTCGGCGTAGACATCGATTTTTTTGGCTATGTAGATAATAGGGAATATAAGTCTCAATATACTATCGATAAAACCATACTCGGTACGATTATGTCTCCTAAGCTCTATTTTGCTATAGACAGTAACCATCGTATTTTTGGTGGGATACATTACAATCAGGATTTTGGAAAACACCGCGAAAATAGAGGACAAACACTTCCTATTGCATACTACAATTTCAGGAATAAAAACTTTGATTTTGCTTTGGGGCATATGCCTCGTTTCGAGCGTCTAAAAGATGTTCCTCGCCTCGTCTTATCGGATACGTTGATGTATAACAGACCGAATATTGAGGGGATGTATCTTGCATTTCAAAAAAAACAACTCAAACAAGCTTTATACATTGATTGGCTCAGCGAACAAAGTTACAGTCAGCGCGAACGTTTTATCGTTGGCCTTTCGGGAAAATACCGATTGGGTTCTTTCTACCTACTGGATGATGCGCTTCTCTATCACAATGCTTTAACAAGCAACGATAGTATAGTGGAGCATATTCAGGATAATGGCGTCGCTATGTTACGTGCGGGAATAGATGTGAGTAGAAAGACATTTCTGGATTCTTTAACAATAGATGCAGGTATGGTCGTTGGTTTCGACCGTGTACGTTCCGAATACGATCTCCGTATCGCGCGAGGTTTCATCTCCAATCTTTATGTAGGTTATCGTGCTTTCTTTTTGGCAAATACGCTATATCTGGGCGACGCACAACATCTGCCTAATGGAGATTCCTTCTATAACAGAGAACGCTACAACCGCCTGGATTTAGGCTGGATACCGTTCCGAAAAGGTAATATTGAAGGAAAATTTACCGCTTCATTCCACTTTGCTCCTGATCAAACAAGTAATCAACAAGCTTTCACCTTACGCTACAAATTTGGCAAGAATATCTGGCGAAAATAATAAGCATAACTGAAATACAGATGATTCGCTATTCGGCCACAAGCTGATTGTGAATCATACCTGCATTGTATTGTTGCATAAAGGCTTTCAGCTGCCCATCTAAACGAGAGGCTATCTCCCCCTCTTTTTTCAGTAAATCCTCTTTTTCTAAACGGTCTTTTTTTAGATTGAACAACGAAAGTGGTTTCTTTCCATCGTGAGTCATGTAATAATCACCTTGGAAAAAATTGAAAACTCCACCAATATTGTTGACCACGAAATTTGTACGGTCTGCGGAAAATGCGTCAAAACCAAAAGAAAAATAAGGACGTTCATAGCCTAGGTAATTGAGAACCGTAGGCATGATATCAATTTGTTGAATCAGCTTATCGGAAACGCCACGCAAGTTTTTATCCCCTGGATAATAGAAAATAATAGGTATAGAAAAAGCTCCTGCAGCGGTATTGTATTCAGGCTGGTAGCTTACCGTGGCATGATCTGCACAGATCACGAAAAGCGTATTGGCAAACCAACTTGATTTTGATGCTTTGTTAAAGAATTGACGTAATGCGTAATCTGTATAACCAACAGGTTCTTGCACTGGAAGTGGTCCTTTCGGGAACTTTCCCTCATACTTCTCCGGGACTTTGAAAGGATGGTGCGAGGACAATGAAAAGAAACTGGCAAAGAAAGGCTGTTTTAAGGTATCTAGATTGCTCGCCATAAATTGCATGAAAGGTTCATCCCAAATCCCCCAAATGCCATCGAAATCTTGATCGTTATTATATTCATTCTTACCGAAGTAATGTTTTATACCCGCGAGTTGTGTATAGGCTGAAAAACCCATACTTCCATTAGGCGCACCATGAAAAAATGCAGTCTCGTACCCCACATCGCCAAGTAATTTAGCTATACTTGTTGTTTTATTACCAGAATAAACCGACAAGACGAAAGGTTCACCAACGGAGGGAATTCCCGTAATAATGGAGGGCAGCGCATCAATTGATTTTCGACCATTGGCATAACTGTTCGAAAAGGTATAAGACGATTCAATCAAGGAATCCAAGAAAGGTGTATATCCTTTATAGTTACCGTCTTGTATATCTTTGTTTAAGGCTCCGATATGTTCCTTTGCAAAACTCTCCAAAATAAGGAACACGACATTTAATTTTTTAAACGATTTCCCAGGAACGGCTTGATGTACGACAGGATAACGTTGCTCCAACTCCTGATTCGTATAATAATTCAATTCTTTCAATTCCACGGCTTTGAGTGTTTTCAGCATGCTGAAAGGTGTGTTTAACACGATACTCATTTCTTCCGGATTTTGGACATAATCTCCGGCATTGCTTAAGGTAATTGGACGTGTGCTATGTGCCCATCCCCCGCGTACACCGCCAACAAATAAAAATGCCGTGAACAAGAACAAGACACTATGCAGGGCATAGAAAATAAGTCCTGTTTTGGCAGGACGTATAAGGACTACAATTTTTGCAATACGGAACACCAAATAAATCAAACCAGCAAAAAGAACAACCAACATCCAATAATCTGCAAGAAAATCAAGAAACAATTTACCTAGGTTTTCCTCATTGGCAAATTGACTGAAAACAGTTCCAGTAGTACGTTTTAATGTAAAGGGATAATAGGCATAATCGATGAGATTTGCCCCTATTCCCAAGCTGTTGGTGACAACAAATATCCATTGTGCCAGCGTTTGATACCACTTTTTGTATTTAAGGGTCCAAGGGATAATCTGAAATAAGATGTAAAGTATATTTAGATACAGTATGGCAACAACATCAAACTTAACACCTCCTCCTAACATCACGACAAGACTGCTGAAATGCACATTCGGAAACAAGGACTGATTATACGTATAAAAACCGATACGTAGCCCTGCATAAATAGCCAATAAGATGATAAACTGTATAAGAAGCAACAGATAGGTATTCCCTGTATTATTGGATAAAAATCTCTTCATACAACTAGTAACTTAGAAAATCTTGAAAAACATGCTGATAATAACCTTTCGCAATATGTAGCAAACTATCTCGTGTACTTACCTGATTTTTCGGAACATCACTATAACCGACATCCCGTTTTAACATATCATAGCTTACGGTATGCGTATTGGTCACGACACCAAATGTACTGTTCGAGTTGAAAAATGCAATATGTTGTCTATTCTTCGCAAATAAATCACTTCCATAAGGAAAGTCTGTCGCCGGGCGGCCTACAAAGTGGCATAGCGTTGGCGCAATATCCAACTGACTAACGACATCGTCGACTTTCATTCCTTTGTATTTATCCAGCAACGCACCACCGAAAATAAATAATGGAATGTGATACCGTTCTCGTTTTTCCAATCCGTACTTTTCTTTTGGGTAGATATGTCCGTGATCGGACGTTACCACAAAAATAGTATTTTTATACCAATCCTTTTTTTTCGCTCGTTCCACCAAATTATAGATCATACTATCCGTATAGAACGCGGTACTTCGATACGCATCGGCTTTTGACTTATTGCCAAATTTGTATGCTGGCTCTAGATGAAATGGTTCATGATTTACTATTGTATAAAAGATGCTGAAAAAAGGCTTTCTATCCTTATCTAAATCCTGTAACATCCGATCGGCAATCACATGATCGTAAACGCCCCATGAATTCCGTTGTGCCGTAATTGGACAATTCAAATCGTCGACCACGCGTTCGATACCATGGGTAAACATAAACGACTTGAAGTTGTAAAACTCGCTTTGTCCACCATGATAGAAGGAAGTTTCATAGCCTAATGAATCGAAGACCTGACCAATGGCGGGTAATTTTTCATGTTTTGGGATATACTTAATAATACTTTCAGGCCCCTGTGCTGGAAAACCGCTCATCACCGCGATCATACCTTTATCTGATCGATCAGCAGCAGCGTATGCCCGTTTAAAACAAACACCTTCGTCCATTAATTCCTTCATTTTGGGCGTTACCTCGCTTTCGCCACCTAACTCTTCGAATACTTGTGCTACCATACCTTCCAGCAAAATCAAAACAACATTGGGACGATTGCTGGATAATACATTCACATTATCGTGTACCGGAGGCAATACCGAAGCGACAATCTGATTACTCTCATTCGTATCCATAAATTGATAGGGATTCTTTTTGGTGTTCTGCAGAAGACTTTTCAAAAAAGACCAATACGTGTTTACGGCGGCATGGTTGGCGGTATTATCTTCCGAGAAATACACTGAACTTTGATTCAGTGTAGCACGGCCAATGCTTCCTCGCATGGTCAAAAACAAGACTATACTTCCCAAAACAAATACAAGAGCGGTAGAATTGGGTTTAACAGGAACGTATTTTGCATACCGAACGACAATGCGATGGTAGAAATAGTGTGCACCAAGAAAAAAGATAACAAGAACGAAAACACCTTGAAAGATCACCTCAAAGTCTATAGAACTCGAAACCCCTCCCATCGTATCCAGCCCCAACGTAATGGCACGCTTACTTATTTTTTCGCCCCAAGCTTCATATAAAGGAAGATCAGCAGCTGTAACAGCTGCAAAAAGGAAGGTCGGCAACATGGCATATCCCCTCAAAAACCAAGGGGAAACTCTTTTTTTAATCCAAAATTGCTGAATAATAAAAAACAAAAATGGAACAATAAGCAGATAAGCTGCCAAAGAGAGGTCTAACCTTGCACCATACAAAAATGCGTAAAATGCATCCAACGGTTCCTCGATTTTATGCCAAATACTATACACAAAGATAGTTCTATCTAGGAAAGACAGGAATAACCAGTAGCTAAATAAGGCGAAAAAAAACGATAGGTTAGCCCGCCAAGTGGACTCATGTGCCATGTTAATACCGCTATAACAAATTAATAATAAAAAATTAACCCGCAAAAATACAGTTATTCATTTAATTTTTTTTGAATTCTATGTCATTCCAACAACATTTTATAGCATCCTTTTTCCTTAAAATCTAAGCAATTCCCTATTTTTGCAACTTGAATCTCTAAATTAAAATGAGCATAGCAAAAACATACAATCCCAAAGAAGCAGAAGAGAAATGGTATTCGTACTGGATGGAGCACGGATTCTTCCGTTCCACGCCTGATGAGCGCGAGCCTTACACGATCGTGATGCCCCCACCGAATGTCACAGGTGTTTTACATATGGGTCACATGTTGAACAATACAATTCAAGATGTACTTATCCGTCGTGCCCGTATGCAAGGCAAAAATGCATGCTGGGTCCCCGGCACAGACCACGCATCGATTGCAACGGAGGCGAAAGTGGTTGCTATGTTGAAAGAACAAGGTATTGAGAAAGCCGCAATTAGCCGTGAGGACTTTTTAAAGTATGCTTGGGAGTGGAAAGAGAAATACGGTGGCATTATTTTAAAGCAATTGGAGAAGTTAGGAGCATCCTGTGATTGGGAACGTACTAAATTCACCATGGATCCTGATCTTTCTGAAGCTGTAATCGACACCTTCATTAAATTTTACAAAGAGGGGTATATTTACCGTGGTGTCCGTATGGTAAACTGGGACCCTCAAGGTAAAACCGCTCTTTCGGACGAGGAAGTAATCCGCAAGGAAGTCAATCAGAAGTTATATTATATCCGCTACAACGTTAAGGATAGCAACGAGCATATTATTATTGCTACGACAAGGCCAGAAACTATTATGGCGGATACGGCAATCTGTATTAATCCAAATGACGAAAGATATCAATCCCTTCGTGGAAAGACCGTGTTTGTTCCGATCATTAATAGGGAGATTCCGGTGATTGAAGACGAATACGTAGAGATGGAATTTGGTACTGGCTGTTTAAAGGTAACGCCGGCACACGATTTGAATGACTACGAACTTGGTCAGAAGCATAATTTGGAGATCATTGATATTTTGAACGATGACGGTACGTTGAATGAGAAGGCACAAATCCTTGTAGGAGAAGATCGTTTTATCGCACGGAAGAAGATCGCCAAAATGCTTGAGGAAGTAGGACAAATCGAAAAAATTGATGACTACAAATCCCAAGTAGGGTTCTCCGAACGTACCGACGCGGCAATCGAGCCTAAGCTATCCATGCAATGGTTCTGCAAAATGGATAAACTTGCAACACCTGCACTGGAATATGTGGAGAATGGAACAATCAAGCTAATTCCTGAAAAGTTCTTTGCATCCTATAAACATTGGATGGAAAACGTGAAAGATTGGTGTATTTCGAGACAGCTATGGTGGGGACAACGTATTCCGGCTTGGTATAATGACCGCAACGAATGGGTTGTTGCGAAGACTGAGGCTGAAGCAACTTTGGCTTTTGAGGAACAAGGAAAATCGACAGCTGGCATCCGTCAGGAAGATGATGTACTCGATACATGGTTTTCTTCTGGCCTATGGCCGATGTCCGTGTTTGATGGCGTTCGCAATCCAAACAATCCGGAATTCCAATATTATTACCCGACAAATGATTTGGTTACTGCTCCTGAGATTTTATTCTTTTGGGTAGCTCGTATGATCATCATGGGACACGACTATACGCAGAAGCCTCCATTCCGCAATGTATATCTTACAGGGATTGTGCGGGATAAGTTGGGCCGGAAAATGTCTAAATCGCTTGGAAACTCTCCTGATCCTATTGAACTGATGGAACAATATGGTACGGATGGGGTCCGTGTAGGGATGCTCCTATCCTCTCCTGCCGGAAATGACCTCATGTTTGATGTTTCCTATTGTGAGCAAGGCCGCAATTTTGCCAATAAGATCTGGAATGCATTCCGTTTGGTAAAAGGTTGGGAGACTACGGATTCACCCGCGACAGCTTCACAGAAAACAGCAGCAAAATGGTTTGAAAACCGATTCAATCAAGCTGTTAACGAAATCGAAGATCACTTTGAGAACTATCGGTTGTCGGATGCTTTAATGAGTACATATAAGTTGATTTGGGATGATTTTTGTGCCTGGTATTTGGAACTGGTAAAACCAGCATACCAAACACCGATAGAAACAGAAACCTTAGCAACTGTCAAATCATTCTTTGAAAGAATTCTTGCCCTTGCTCATCCATTTATGCCTTTCCTAACGGAAGAACTTTGGCATGATGAGTTATTTGGGGAACGTGCAAAAGAGGATTGTGCTATCGTAGCGACCTATCCTGTCAAACAGGAATTTGATGAGCAACTCATTAAGGAATTTGAAATCGTACAGCAAGTAATCTCGGAAGTACGTAGCATTAGAAATAACAAAGGTATATCACCAAAGGTGGCTCTTCCTTTGGCAATCAATGCCACTGTAGTGGATTTCTCTAAATATCAAGAAAGCATCATCAAATTGGCAAACATCGAAGAACTTTCTTTCGTTAAAGAGAAAGTGCAAGGAGCCGTTAGTTTCTTGGCTGGAAAAGATGAATGTTACGTCGCGCTCGAGAATAATATCGATGTAGAAGCGGAAAAGGAAAGAATATCGAAAGAGATTGAATATTTAAAAGGTTTCCTACTTTCTGTGGACAAAAAATTAGCGAACGAACGATTTGTACAAAATGCAAAACCTGAAATTGTACAAAATGAGCAAAATAAAAAGGCGGATGCCGAAGCTAAGATAAAAATCTTAGAAGAGAGCTTAAGTAGCCTAGTATAAGATTTTCCTCTCCTTAAAAACATAAAGCATCTGATGACATCAGATGCTTTATGTTTTTAAGGAGATTAGGTACAACAGAAAACTACTTTTTCCATTCGTCTAAGAGCTGCTGCGCTTTCGTATATATTTGTACGTCTTTAGGAATTGTAGCCAAGTGTTTTTTTGCTTCTTCAATCTGTCCTGTCTGGTGGAGCGCAATGGCTAAATAGTAAGCTGACTCATAACGGAAGACAGATGTACCATCGGCCAAGGGTTGTAAAACAACGGTAGCATCAGACGTTTTCTCTTCACCTAGTAGACTAAGCCCTAAATAGAAGGTGTATTGCACAACGGAGCTATCTGTCCGATGAAGATCTTGCAAAATTTCCGTACTTTCTTTGTAATGCCGACTATTAAAAGCTTTTACAGCTTCCTCGTAGCGAGTGGCGTATTCATTTTCGTGACCACGGACGATTTCAGAACGCATTTCTGGCAACTGGTACAAGGGATCTGCGGATGGAAAAAAGAAAAACCGCCCAACAAGGGCCAAGGTCGCAACAGCAAGCAAAGGATACACCCAGCGTTTCCATTGTACAATAGGTGTCGTTCTATAGGCCTTTTCTGCCTCTACTAACGTGGCCTTTAAGGGCTGTGTATCTGTTGTCAACCTACGGGAAAGCAAATCAGCTATTTCCTTTTGAAATTGTACTTCCTCCCGAAATTCTGGATCTGCGGTCCACCACTCGTCAAACAGTATTTGATCTTCAGCCGATAAGACTTCGTCGATGTGATCTTGAATTAATTCCTCTTTCGATTTCATAATTTGTTCGTTTTAAAATAAGGATGTGCTTTCAACCTGTTAGCCAAAGTAGCCATACACTCGCTTTTCTTTTTACGGAGATAAGCATAGGTTATCCCCAGAAACTCCGCAATCTCTCCTTGATTCTTCGTGGTCATGCAGCGTTTAATGATTTCTTGACAACGTTCGCCCAGAGTTGCCAACGTTTCCATGACTAAGCTTTCCTTCTCTACTACCAAGATATGTTGCATATATTGTTCTTCTCCATCATCCTCAATATCAAATACATGATCATCCATATTTGTTACCTCTTTATTTTTTCTTTTTTTCAGTTCATTCAACCACTTCCTCTTACTGACCAACAAGAGAAAGGATTCAAAAGATGTGGTTAGCTGAAATTCCTTATATTTTGCCATATGATAGATATCTACAAGAACCTCTTGAAAGATATCAAATCCATCGTCATCGGTACCATTATTACGCTGCACCATGACGACAACTTTTTTCGCAAATTGCTTATAAATTGCCTGAATTCCCAGGTGGTTATTATCAAGTAGAAACTGAATGTATTTTTGGTCGATATGCATACAAATGGTTAGTATTTCGTAAATTTAACTAAATTATTTGCTTTTACCTCGTAAAACCAAACGATAACCAGTTGAAACATTTATGAAAAAACAGCTGTATTGGGCTTTTATCATCTTCCTATACCAAACGGTTTGCTTTGGTCAGGACTCCTTATTGGTGAGACAGGACACCTTCCCTTCCGCTATAACCACTTCGATCGTGGGCGATCGAATCCAATTCACCCCCATCATACGGCCTTTGATGCCTATACCCGGGGGAAGGCAGGCTTTTTACACCTATCTGTGGGATTTTGGCGACGGTAGCTTTAGTACTGCCGAGAAACCCGAACATCAGTATCAACAGGTTGGCGAATACGACGTTTCGCTGTATGTTGTCAACAATTATGATAACGGTCCTCGCCCAAAAAAACCTAAAACAAAGGTAAAGGTTGAATCTAAACTGGCGTCGATCGTACCTATACCTAACAGCTTCGAGGACCATTTCTTCAAATCGAATGGTATTTTTCAGATTTTTAAAAATGCAGATGCTGTGCCTGGGGAAGATATGTCTTTAGTAATTGGCGTAAAACCGCTAACGAAAAAAGGTAAAATTATCCTGTTAACAAACGAAAAATTGATTAATCCAAATGGTTTTATAGTTGCCAATCAAAGCCAATATTACCAGGAAAGGCTCATTCCTGTCGTAAATCCAAAGGAATTACAAACATTGTGGGCACATGTGAATGGGGTATCTATCACACAGAGCGGCAGTCCGGATTACGGCAATCGCGAGGAACTAAGCTTTAAAGACCGTGAGGCCATATCCTTTTTTACCAACTTAATTGACGGGTATAAAACGGTATCACAGTATGAAATCGAAGGCGAGCTAGCCTCTTCACAATTTTCTATTGTTAATTTGGATATTAGTCCTGATATGCTGGCAGATACAAATGCTATTGTAACGGTAACGGGCATCTACCTTGCTGAGGGTGAGGGGGAGAATCCTGTGATCCATAAGTTAGACATTCCAATCATAAAGTCGCATGACCCCAATAAAATGTCTCTGCGCCCCGCTTTGTTGGATTACAGGCTACAATTCAAAAAGAAAAAATTAACCTATAAGGTACAGTTTCAAAACGACGGTGAAGGTGATGCCAAGGATATTCGATTGGAAATGTTTTTCCCGGAACAGGTCGATGTTCAATCTTTTAAATTGCTCAACCTCTATCCTCAATGTGATTCTTGTTTAACGGAAACAGATCTCGGATGTTACACTTATGAATTTAAAGGTGAGCATCAAATCAATTTTCACTTTAAAGGTATTGCACTTCCCGGTACAGCTTCGCCTACCTTGACCGATCAAGATAGCAGCAAAGGGTTTATCCGCTTTACATTACAATCGCACAAAAAATTACAAAACAAATCCTTAGCCAGCTATACGGATATTTTCTTCGACAAAAATGATCCTATACGCACCAACAAGTCTGTCGCCCGCTTTCGTCCGGGTCTCTCTCCTTTCGTTTCGATAGGTCTCCATACGCCGACGAAACCGGAAGATGACGAGCTGGGAAAGCTAACTAAAGGCTTGACTATAGGTTTGGGAATAGCACCAATAGCTCCCTATCGAAAACCTTATTGGCAAATCGAATTATTTGCCAGTACATTTGGAAATAATATGTCCCAATCTTTTGCTAATCGCCGTGGGGAAATACAGGCTCCCGATGAGAAAGGAAATCTAGTTTATCAAACGTACAATGCCGTAGACAGTACTGCGAAAAAAGCCTATGTTAGTCTGCAGATTCCTGTACAGATTCGCTATAATTTCACCCGTTATCTTTCTGCTGGTGTAGGGGCATTAGTAAAAACAAACCTAAACTATAAAAACCAACAACAGCTGACTTACCAGCTCATGAATGCCGATGGTACGCAACGACCTTATACCGTGGATGTAAAAACGGCTAAAGAGCCGCGATCAGCCTTGCTATTATCTCCTTTAGTGGACTTAAACATCGGCCGTGCTTACCTAGGCCCCGCGCTCGGACTGCGCTATCATTTTGATAAAATATACAAGAACAATCTAAATCTGTATCTAATGTGGCGGTTATAAGAATATCTTGTTATTTTTTATTTTTTTTACTTTTATCCTGTCAACGACAGCATAAACAAGCGGAGTCTTTTGACAATACTCGAGATACAGTAAGCAACGATTTACTGGACTCTTTAGGGGAACTTGCCTATGGCAACTATGATGCCTTTAAACAACAGCCAAATCTGTTTATCCAACGTATAGAAAATAAGGTATTGACTGCGGAACAGCGCGACACCTATGTATGGATACTGATCAATATGGCTTATGCTTTCCAAGAACATAGTCGATTTCTCACATCGACAAATTTTTATGAAAAAGCACTTTTAGAGGATAATACGCATCAAATATTATCGGCAGATGATCGCCTAACGTATATATACAAACCTTTAGCGAACAACTACACGATACTAGCAGACTATGAAAAAAGTGAAGTACTGCAACGAGACGCACTTCAGGAAGCTCATGATCCAGAAACAAAAGCATCCTTTTTAAACAATCTTGCTCTCTTATACATTTACAAAGGGGCACACGAACAGGCGAAGGTCGCAGCGCTGGCTGGATTAAAAAGCACATCTACAAAATCGCTACAGTTGCTTTTGCATAATGCACTTTCAACCGTGTATATGCAAACAGGAAAGCTAGACAGTGCCACGATACATAATACGATTGCGCTACAGATTGCACAACAGTCTAAGGACGAAACGCTACTTCCCGGCCGGATAAGCGCAACACAGCAATCTGCTCAACTACTACTCGCTAAGGGAGAACCACAGGAGGCGAAAAAGATTGTATTGGAGGGAATTACATTGGCAAATCAATACTATCCGAAGAAACGTTTTCGCGAAAAGGCCGACCTCTACAACGTACTTGGCGAAAGCTACCTTGCTCTTCAAAAACCTCTCCAAGCGGCTCTGTATTTAAAAATGGCGAAAAAACAACTCGAAAACATTGATTCTACGCAACGTACTTCAAGCTACACACCTATTCAGGTGTTTAAAAATTTAGGGATATGTTATTTAAAACAGAACTTAGACAGTGCCCTGTTTTATTTTACAGAGGCCATTGAGCGGGATTTTGCATTTCAACAAAATATCACGAGCAAGACGAGCCATCTTTGGGGAAATTCATGGAACAGGCAACTCTTGGAAGATGTATTGCACTGGATTTCCGCGGCAGATTCTCTAACGCAAAACCAACAGCTCTCTCTATTATGGCTAACAGAACTCACCAAAGGACGTCTGCTGTGGAATGATATCAATCGCTCAAGGGCATGGGAAAATGATAGCACAGAGATGTCCAAAGCTGCTGCTCAGTTGCAAAGGCTCTACACCGTACGCGATAATCTGACAGACGACAGTGAAATAAAGTTAATAAATAAGGCTATTGATAGTACACTCCGTACCTTTGCGTTAGAAGAACGATATTTCACAAAAAAGGTTAAACTACCTGACTTCAAGCGTTTCAAAAAACAACTCCAAAAGGGAGATCAAGTCATTTATTCCTATTTTGTGCATGCGGACAGCAGCCTTTCGATCTTCCAAGTCAAAAAGGGGCAAATAAACTACTTCCATTTGGCTGAACGAAACCTTTTGGATAGCATTGCTCATTTTAAAGAAACATACTTCGACAAGTCACCAAATGCCTATAATCAAGATCCCTCCCGTTACTTTTCACAGGCTACAAGCTTACGAGAGGATCTTTTGCCGCAGCTGCCTAAGCATGGAACAACACTACAGTTATCGTTAGACAATGAACTCTATACCCTTCCGTTCGATGCGCTAAGCTTACAGCATGATTTTCTTATTCGTTTTTTTGATATCCAATACATAAATTCGCTCCTGATGTATGATCTATACGATACCACAACGTATAATCAACAACAGATATCCATTCTCTCCCGCGATCAATATGATCCTCCTTTGGTGAATCTAACTTTTGTAAAGAAGGAAGTTAAAAACCTCCGCGACCATTACGCCAGTGTACACTATGACGATCGTACGCTAAATCCGGAATTGCTCGCGCGCGCTTTACAGGCAGAATCAATTATCCATATTGCCGCTCACACCCTCATAGATGAAAATCAAGAGGCAAAAATACGTTTACATCAATCCATTTCCGCAGACCAACTCCGTTATTACAGCATCCATGCCCCACTTGTGGTATTATCGGCTTGTAATACAGCTTCCGGAACTATACTACCGTCTGAAGGTTTAGAAAGTATTAATAGAGCATTTTTAAGTAAAGGGATACCCGGCGTTATTGCGACGCAGTGGTTTGCCAACGACGATGCTATGCTGGATTTAACAGCTAAATTTTATGAACAACTCCAGGCATTAAAAAGCCCAGTAGGTGCACTAGCCAACGCCAAACGGGACTACTTGGACAAGCAAGATGAACTAGGCAAAAATCCTTGGTATTGGGCAAACATGGTCTATACCGGCATAGACACAAAAATAGATCTGCATAAAAATACAGATCTATCCTATTGGTTATATGTATGGTTGGCTTTTCTTGTCGTTACCCTTGTTGTGCTATGGTTTGCAAAGTCTAAAAACAAAGCATATGAAACCAATCAAAAATTTAAAAAATGATTCTCTCGGTACGGATGATTCCCAATTGGTTTGTTCATCCATCTGTTGATTATTTTCCATCTTAGGCTATTTATTGTAATTCAACACTTTGATTTCGGTACGTCTATTTTCTTGATGCTCGGCTTCTGAACAATTGACGCCATTGCTGCATGTATTGACCAACCGTGTCTCTCCATATCCTCTCGCTACCAGTCGATCTTTCATAATTCCGTTACGCACCAAATAAGCCACGGCAGCTTCAGCGCGTTGTTGAGAAAGACGCATATTGTAGTCATCCTTTCCTCTGCTATCGGTATGCGATGATAGTTCAATACGTAAGCTTGGATTTTGTTTCATGATCGCAACTACGTTGTCTAATATTATTGCTGCATCGGGACGGATATTTGATTTATCGAAATCGTAATGTATATTTTTCAAGACCCAATTATCCCCTTCAACTAAATTACAGACGCCTAACTTTAAGGTGACATACAATGTTTTGCTACGATCAAGTCCTTTTGTGGTCACCAATTCGGTTTGGGAATATTGTCCAGCTTGGTTGGCTACAATCGAGTAGTCGGTTGCCCCATCAAGTTGATAAATAAATTTTCCTTCTACGTCGGAAGTCTGGTTCATATTACTTTTTGTTTCCGATTGGGTTAATACAGTTGCTATGTGAGAAATCGGCTTATTAAGATCACAATCTACAGTCTCTCCAATGAGTGTAAAACGGGGATCATCGTGGAATATTTCGCGGTAGATCAATGTTTCGTTCGACTGAAAATCCGCTGCTGGGATCGTCAATAAGTTTGTTTTCACACCATTTTTCTCTCCAATAATCTGATACTCTAGTGGCGTTGCTGCATGTACACGCTCCGCTTCACCATTGGCATTGGAAATTGATTTGCTATCCATATCGGCAGAACGTATGGAGACTGTTACACCACTTAATGCAAGTCCTGTTTGTTTATCTTTCACGACCACTAAAATATCTTTGGCCTGTACCTTTTTAGTAACGGTGGGAACTTCTTCGATTGGCACCTCGGTCGGAACCACTTTTTTTGCCTTTTTACCAAATATATACTTTACACCGACACCTATGTTAACGCTTTTATAGTGGGTGCTTGACGGCGTAAAGCCCTCTTCGTAATGGTCGGTAAAACTCTTTACACCAGTCGTTGTTTCAATACTATTTCCGGTTCCTTTTCTTTCTTCGACATGAAATACGGATGATTTTCCGCCCAATTTTGACCCAAAGGTTTGCATATAGTCGGCTTGGGCGAAAATAGCCCAATTCGGACTTAATTTGTAATTAAAGCGGAGGCCAGCTAAGCCAACCCATGCATTGGCTTTGTTGGTAGAGTCGTTTGCAGTTCTTCGGATAGGCACCGTGGTATTTCCGATCACATCGCTATAAGTCAATGCAGTTTCGTACTGTGGAAAACTGTGCAACATAATTCCACCTTTTAAAAAGGTTTCAAGTTGGAATCGACCACGTTCGAATTTATAGGTAGGCCCCAACGTAAATGCCCAATGTTGGAATCGCTTTTTATTAAAATAATCCGTTGCGATATGTCCGTTCTCAAAAATCAGGGAGTCCTCGGTTTTTATGCCATGACGTAAATAGCGAACGTCGATCCCCAGGCCAAAAGCATTTCCCTTAAAATATTTATCGGCGAAAAAACCTCCAAAATATCCGGTCTTCGTTTGACCAATAGACTTATAACTTCCAAGAGGAAAACTTCCACCTCCAAAGACACCCATCTGAAAATCTCCAGATTCTTTAACCTGCGCGTATCCGACGAAGGAAATCGCGAGTAAAATGACAGCTAGTAAAATTCTTTTCATAATCTTCTGTGTTTAAATAAATACTCTTGTTAACTTTTGTATCTATATCCACCCGTTGCCAGAAATGTTACCCCCTTTTTTTAAAAAAATAAAATAACCGTTCGTATTTCACCGATAAAGCGATGCATCTTACCGAGAACTGCCCAAACCTCGCCTATTTGTACGTGACGACAACACTATTTCACGCTACCTTTGGAGTATACAAATAGAGAAACATTAAATAAAAAGACATATGAAAACGAAAACAACATTCAACGTAAACAGCGAAAATGTAACAAGTACATTCCAAAAAGTAATCGATAGCATCCAAGAAACAAGAGTTGTGGTTTCGGCTAAGACAGGTAAAGAGTATATGAAATTGCCTCTCCTTATCGCCATACTTATCGCTATTATTGTTCCCTTCGCTGTCGTGGCTGCCATAATTATTGGTTTAGCATTAGGAATTAATTTATCTTTCGAAAAAGATGTGAAGCCCGCGGATAAAAACGATACCCCGAGTGTCATCCACATCAAATAAAACCGAGATATCTCACAAAACTAAACTGAAACATCATGACACTCATTGCCGTACTCTTTCCTTGGTTATCTTTCTTTTTACGTGGAAAAATACTTATTGGCTTCATTTGCCTCATCCTTCAAATCACGCTTATCGGCTGGCTACCTGCTGCTATTTGGGCTGTAGCCTCCCATGTCGATGGTAAAAATAAAAAACGGATACGCCGCTTAGAGCGTCGAAGCCAGTATCCCATATATCGTTAGTTATTGGGGTATTTTAAAAAAAATTTGCAAAATTTGATTTCCTATCCTATTTTTGTGCCGATAAAAATGGTTTAACCCTTTAAAAGACGAAGAAAATGTTTGTAGTTACATTCCCATACTTCAAGAGATCAACAAATGGATTTGTTGATACTTCTCTTCGTGCTTATTTCTCTTAACGGATTTTACAAAACGTCATATGATTAAAGCTCGAAGATAATTCGGGCTTTTTTGTTTCATTCCGGACCCTGAACAAGAACTTCCGAATTACATGTTCGCGTAGCTATCGGCGCGCAAAAAACGATAGCTCAGTTTTACTAATAATTTTAAACATGGGCAGTAAATTATCAGGGAAAGATCTAATAAAACTAGGTTTCCCTCAAAATAACACGGTGAATATCGCTTTAGGACAGATTCATCGTTATCGCAAACGCGAAAAAAAAGAACGTATATTACTGGAAGCTAAAGAGGTACTACAAAAACCTGATAGCTTTCTTGGAGATGGTATTTGGGGTAAAGTGGCAGAAGGATTGATAAAACCAGTGGAAGTTCGGATGCAGCAACTTCGAAATACCCGTGCACCTTTCACGATCTTCGGCGAAAACGAAATTGATGAATTGGCAAAACGGCAACTTTACGATGCACTGAAATTACCTGTAGCAGTAAAAGGAGCTTTAATGCCCGATGCGCACGGTGGCTATGGTTTACCCATAGGAGGTGTTTTAGCAACAGATAATGCTGTGATACCGTATGGAGTCGGCGTAGACATTGGGTGCAGGATGAGTTTATCCATCTTTGACATTCCAGGTTCTTACATCAAGGGTAAAAGTTTTCAACTCCGAAATATGTTATCGGAACACACCAAATTTGGTATGAACGAGACACATAAAATTAAAAATGATCATGCAATTTTCGAGTGTGCTGCGTTTCGAGAAATCCCGTTGTTAAAATCGCTTCGTGATAAGGCGTATAGGCAGCTGGGAAGCTCTGGCGGAGGCAATCACTTTGTTGAATTTGGAATTGTACACCTCCAAACTTGTAAACCGGAATGGAACCTTAGACCGGGAGAATATCTGGCTATTTTATCGCATAGCGGATCCCGGGGACTGGGTGCAAATATTGCCAAGCATTATACGTACCTGGCAACTAAACAATGTCCATTACCTCGTCAGGTACAACACCTTGCTTGGTTGGACTTGAATACACACGATGGGCAAGAATATTGGATTGCAATGAACCTAGCGGGAGACTATGCAAAGGCCTGCCATGATGATATACATCGTAGGCTAGCAAAAGCACTGGGGAAACGCCCTGTTGTTACGATCGAGAATCATCACAATTTTGCTTGGGAAGAGGTTGTTGACGGCAAAAAAGTTGTTGTACATCGTAAAGGGGCTACACCGGCGGCGGAAGGTGTATTAGGAATTATTCCTGGATCGATGACAGCTCCAGGGTTCATTGTCGAAGGAAAAGGAAATCCATATAGTTTACAATCGGCTTCACACGGTGCAGGACGACGATTATCGCGTGGCGCTTGCAAAAATAGCATAACAAAGAGTGATCTAACAAAAACATTGGATATGTATGGGGTAGAATTGATAGGAGGAGCTGTCGATGAAGCTCCTATGGCTTACAAGGATATCCATAAGGTGATCAATCTTCAAGAAGAACTTGTCCGTGTACTGGGGCAATTCACCCCAAAAATAGTTAGAATGGACAAGGGATAGGAGGACAATAAGATGAAAAGATTGATAAAAATAACATCAGGACATGGCCCGAAAGAATGCGATTATGCTGTGCACCGGATACAGGAAATATTTCAAAGAAGTGCTATACAATATGGGGTTCAACTAGAATCGTTACAACAGGAAGTGAAAGATAACTTGATATGTTCGGTTGTATTTGAATTGGAGGGAACCAAAGTTGATTATTTTATTGAGTTTTGGTCAGGGACTATTTGCTGGATTAGCGAAAGTCCTTTCCGCCCTCAACATAGACGCAAAAACTGGTTTATCGCGGTATTTGAATTACAGGATTTTGAGCAAGTGGAACTCTATGATCGAGATATCATGTACCAAACTATGCGAAGTTCTGGCGCAGGAGGACAACATGTTAATAAAGTCAGTTCCGCAGTGCGAGCGTTACATATTCCTTCGGGCATATCGGTGCAAGTAATGGATACACGATCCCAGCTACAGAACAAAAAACTGGCTTTTATACGGCTTGCAGCGAAGTTAAATGCACAACAACAGGCTCGTAGTCAAGAAAATCGAGAAGCACAATGGCGACAGCACGTCCATATTGAACGTGGGGCCGCTAAGCGAATTTTCCAGGGTAGAGCATTTAAAGAAAAGTAGGTTTGTCGAATGACAAACCTACCTCCTTCTAATATCTAAAGATGGCGGCACGCTATTTTATAACAAATGCATATCCCGAACCGCAACTTTCGTCCAATATTTACTATACTCTTTTGCCGCGGCTAGGTGATCAGGGTGTTTTTCATAAGTATTAATATCATCCATGTTCGCAAAGGTCACTAATAGACTGTAATGAAATGTATTATCCACCACGTCTCTTGCGGTAGTACCAGCAGGTTTTCCTACATGAAAACTATGGATACCAGGCACCTTTTTCAACGTTTCGAAAAAGTTAAGGAAATCTTTTTCCTCTTCCTCGGTAATATTTTCTTTAAGCCAAAAGTAAACAGAATGTACTATTCTTCCAGCGATCAGTTCGGTATCAGTGTCCTTTTCAGCCGATGCTGCACAGGAGGTTACAACTGCTGTGGATGCGCTTGCAACCGCAACCGATTTCAAAAAATTTCTTCTTACCATAGTTTTTTACTCTAATTCCTTTAAAGATAAACATAAAAGTAGAAGAAGTGAAATGGGATTTTACAGCTAGAAACCAACTTTAGCAAAGAATTTCCCTGCTTTCTTATTTCAACATTCTAATACTTCGAAAGAAAATATTTAGTATATTAGAGACTTAAAACAAACCAATTGTTATGAAACATGTTTTCTTGCTTTTTTTAGTAAGCTTGGCTGTATTTGGCCGAGCACAATCGAATTACAACGTGCAGCTTATTCCGAAAGAATTGAAAAGTCGTGCAGCAGCCACTGTCCGGAATGAATTTGTAACGATAGAAATGCGCAGTGTTGATGAGGTCGTACAGAAGGTAAAAACAGCGATCACCGTTTACAATCAAAATGGCGACCATTACGCTTATGTTCCTTTGTATTACGATAAGGCTTCGATCATCAAGTCCGCAAAAGGTATTATATATAATGAATTCGGATTGCCAATCAATAAATTCGGCATCAAGGATTTTACGGACATCAGTACAGCTGATGGTTATTCGATGTTTAACGATACGCGTTTAAAGTACTATAAACACAATTCTACACAGTATCCTTATACGATTGAATACGAATATGAAATATTGCGTAAATACAATCTCTTCATTCCAGGATGGCACCCGAATTTCAGTTCTGCAGTATCGGTGGAGCAAAGTAGCTATACTTTCGTCTCTCCAAAAGATATTACAGTAAGAACTTATGTAAAAAATGTGGATGCAGAGCCTGTTATCAATCAGACGGAAAAAACAATTAGTCGGCAATGGGAAGTAAAAAATATAGCTGCAATAAAAGAAGAAAACTTCACGAAGCACTTCCGTCAGACACAGGCTATTGAAATCGATATTGTGCCGACGAATATTTCCTATTATGGAAGAACAGGTACATTTAGTTCTTGGGAAGAGTGCGGTAAATGGGTTTATGACAACCTTCTTCAAGGAAAGCAAAACTTGGGTGATCCGGTAAGGCAAAAAGTGGCGGAACTCACAAAGAATTGTTCAGATGATAAAGAAAAAGCGAAAGTTCTTTATAAGTACTTACAAGAAAAAACTAGATATATAAGCATTCAAGTGGGTATCGGAGGGCTAATGCCTTTTCCTGCGAGCGATGTAGATAAATATGGCTATGGCGACTGTAAAGCACTCGTCAACTATATGCAAAATCTCTTATCCTTTGCGGAAATCCCCTCCTATTACTGTATTGTAGAAGCTGGCCGTCAAAAACAAGATCTGAGAACAGAATTTGCAAATGTGCAGGATGGAAATCATATTATTCTCTGCATTCCATTTGAAAATGATACCACTTGGTTGGAATGTACGAGCCAAGAACAACCTTTTGGTTTTTTAGGAGACTTTACTGATGATCGTTTAGTCTTGGCCTGTACCCCTGAGGGAGGTAAGGTATTACGAACGCCAACTTACACAGAGCAAGAAAACAAACAATTACGCACTGCAAAATTGAAATTTATTAATGAGACCGATTTACAAGGGGAAATCGTTACTAAATTTTTCGGTTCGCAATACGACAATCATTTCGATGTGATGCACGCAAAAAACAGTGAAAAGCCTAAAGCTTTGGTAAGCCACTATGACATAAACAACATTTCATTCTCCAATATTTTATATAACAAATATGAAGAAAACAGCGCCCCTTATGTTCAAGAAGACCTTGCTATCGATATCAGAAATATTGCGGTAAAAACAAATAATAAGCTGACACTTCCTTCTTCATTGTTTAACAGTTATGGCAGCATTCAACGAAACGATAACCGAACGCAAGAAGTTTATATTAATAGAGGTTTTACCGATGAAGATCTTGTGGAAATTGAACTACCGGAAAAAGTCAGCAAGAAAATATTACCAATTAAGAAAGAATTTAATTGTGAAATAGGCTCTTATGTTTTTACAGCTAACATAGAAGATAATAAACTCGTTTGCAATCGAATCTTGACGATTAAACAGGGAACATATCCGCCTGAACTGTATGCGAGCTTTCAGGATTTCTTAAAATCAGTCAGCCAAACGGATAAAGGTCGTTTTACATTAGAAATCCTGCCCTAAGGCAGGATTTCTTTTTGTTATTGATTAGCTAATACTAAACTCGTTTTTTCAGTTTGTATAATGCGACTAAAAAACTCTTTTAAATCAAAATATTCTTCGGGCAGAAAGATATCTTTGTTGATCTGCATCAGTACCTGAACCGTGATTAGATTACCTTCTTGGGCTACGGAATAAATAAACCGTGCATCACGATTAGGCAGTGCTATGTTCAGTTTGTTTCCCAATGACTCCGCAGTCAAATTATACCCTTCCGGGACGCGGATAACAAAGCTATAGTTTTCTTGTAGTTTCGAACCAATATCCACTGGGTAAGTGCGGGATGCCAAATTGAATGGATTTTTTTCGGTCTTCCCGTACACAATCGGGTTAAAATGAAGCTCATTATCGTGAACTGTAGCAAAATTAGCGAACTCAACATCCATTTCTTCTTTCAACAACATTTCACAATTCTCTCTATTTTCTACAGAAGGGGTAGAAATAGACATATGTGTTAATCGTTTCTCGTATCCTTCAAAGTATTCCTCTATGGAATTGTAAGTATCCATGGACTCGCGTTTATCGGAGGCTCCATACCCACCCCTGTTGAAGGTTAGTTTCCCTTTTAATGAGCCTTCGGTATCTAGATCACCGATAAAGTTGACGTGCAACGTAGAAATAAGATTTGCTTGAAGCGGTACCCAATCCGATGTACCTTGCAACGGTATGTTCCGGCCTTGATAGTTGATACATTTCAGTGGGAGGTTTCCGAAAGGCTCGTAAACCGCACTAGCATCTAGAAAATAATGCTGACCATTGATTTCGACGCGTGCAATCACGTGATTAAATTCTGAAATACCGGCCGAATAGATTCCTGCAAAACCATTTTCTCTCGTGGACAGAATAATTGCTTCGGCAGGTAATCCAGCAAAATTAAGCGCACTAACCAGAGCCAAATTAATATCAGCACTGTTTCCTGTTCGTGTTTCTAGGGCCTTTTTGATACCGATATCGGCAAATATGCTATGTCGTTGATTCCATTTCACCTGCTGCTTGACATAGTTATAAATCTTTACGGCTTTATCATAAGGATCTTCCACATTCTGTACCACAGGTGTAATAAGATCTTTCAGTTGATTTTTACGTTTCAATTGACCCCCAAAATTCTCATCCTCCAGCAACGATTTATGCACATCAGCCCAAGTGAGGGAAAACGTTTCGTTAGGTCCAAATGGAATAGAGTAACGTGCCAACTCGAAAGTCAAAATAGATGTAAAATTCTTCGCCGCTGTCATATAGTCTTCCGAGATGAAGGCTGGAATATTCTCCATGAGGTAGGAGGTCTTATCCCCACGAATTTCACCTACTTCAGAGGATAAGTTGGTATTGTAATTTTCTACATTTCGATTACCCAAAGGGATCGTTCCTTTTAAATTTACACGATACGTACAGATTTCTGGAATTCGGGTTACAAATTCACTACGGATCTTAGGAATGTCGGATTGAAATGGCCAAGTATTCAAGCTAAACAAAAATGGAGATTTGGTTTTATAACGCAGCTCAACTATCGACCCTTCCTTAACTTGGGGAAAAGCAATCTTTACCTGGTTATATGTTTTAGATGTTTTTTCGGTAATAACATTCTCTTTGGACAGTTCAGTCTTAACAACCTTACCGGCGTCCAAATTGTAGGTATAACCTTTTACGTCCACTAATGTTTCTCTATTACTGTTGTTTGAACTTAAGTAAAGTGGAACGGAAAAATTCGCCTGATCGTACCCTTCTTTATTCAGAACCTTTAGTACAACATGATAATAGTATTCAATTTCAAACCCCTTGCCTTGAATAGGGCTTAGCTCGATGTTAGCATATCCATATTCATTCATCACAATACCTTGCGAACTACTATCTAACAAAGCACTTTGAATGTTGAAATCTGCTTCTTTAATTTTACCGTATGGAAAATCCTGGGCATGTGACGCGCATGCGAAGAAAACAAAAAGCGCCATGAGACAATTCTTCATATATATCAATAACTGGTAAAGCAAATATACTCTTTATCTTAACATAAAGAAATAGAATTATCAAAAAAAAACGCTAATCTTGGTATTTATTCGTAAATCAGCCCTGATTGTCGAGCATTACGTTCAACAATTTAACCGAATCCCCCTCTCTTGATCAAACAGAAGTTCCATTTCTTGCTTTCTCAAGCCCCCCTTCCCTGTCTTCACGTCACGAAATAATATCTGTATAAAAAATAGATGGATAGGCATTTAAGATTTTTGTTTTCATTTTTTTTAATCGTCAATTCTTAAAAAATCACCCTTTTTATTAAATTCTAACTCCAATCCATTAGAAATTTTTACTTCATACATTTGACGACTTCGTTTGATTTCTACCACAAAGTTATTGGGAAAGCTTTTATCAATATATTTCAAAATAGCAGCAGGAGTAATTTTTAAGGGGACTTGTTTTCTTTTCATTTTCACTTTCGTCCAATTTCCTGTAGCATCAAATTCTACTTTAGATCCATCACGTAGAACAACTTCGTATTCTTTAAATATCATATATTCGGTATCTAGAGTCACACTGACAACATTATCCTCTGCGAAGTATTGTTTAATAAAACTTTGTCCTTTAGTTGGCAGCTGGTCAAAAGGAATAGGTTTTTCTGCGGCCGATAGAAAACTATATGTCGAAACCAACAGAAAAACAACGAGAATATACCGTATCATTTTCATATTTTTTACTTTTATTGATCAAAGATGAAAATTGATTTGGGAAAGATTTGGGAAAGGGAATGCCCAATCAGGGATTTACAAAGACATGTTTAACCGTGAAAAGATGTTGCCCCTCGGAGTATTTGTAATCTATTTCCATTAGTGGATAGGAATCAATAATGGATTTCACGATTGCAAGGCCTAAACCATTGGATTTACTATCCTGTGTTTCTTTGTAAAATCGGCGAAAGATATTAGCGGTATCCAAGGCTTCACGTTTACCCGTATTTGCTACACTAAAATGATCCGGTTGAAAAACAAGGGACACAGTCCCTCCCTCATCTATATTATACCGAATGGCATTCCGCAGTAGATTAGAAAGGAGTACCAAAGCAAGGTCTTTATTCATTTCTAATAGAAATTGTCCCTGTTCAACAAATTCCAATTGGATTTCCTTGAATTCAAATAAATCTTTTAAATCCTCGCATAATGCTCTTGCTAATACATTGAAGTTGACTTCCTCTACCGCAGTGAACTGCTTGTTTTCTATGCGAGACAACATCAAAAGAGCTTTATTTAAGTGAACGAGCCGTTGTAGCGATGCTGTTGAATTTTGAATCTGGGTCAACTGATTTTCGTTTAAGGATTCATCCTCCATCAGCAAATCCAATTTATTAATTGTAATGGCTAAAGGTGTCTGGAGCTCATGTGCCGCATTTTCAATAAATCGCTTTTGCTCATTAAAAACGTCCTCGTTACGTTTCCACATGCGTTGGATTTCTTCATTCAACCTATTAAATTCAACCACATTCGTGTGAATGGGTCTCAGGGACTCGCGTTTACCAAAACGATAATGGTTTACATTTTCGAGTATACTATTGAATGGTTTCCACGTTTTTCGCAATACAAAACCGTTGATTAGATACATGCCAGCAATTAATATGGCATACAAAACGATTAATGCTGTCGTCAAATCGTAAATCAAGTCGTCTTCTTCCACCGTTGAAGTTCTTATTTCTAACAAATAAGGCTTTCTATCTGTCGCATAAAAACCGGTTCTTAAAATTCTATAAGGTTCTTGTTCGTCATCATAAGGCATATAAAAGAACTCACTAGACAGTTTGTTCTCTTCGAAAGATTCACTTTCGTCGGTCGCGGGACTAACCCGGAATTGACTTATACCGAATTCTCTCGTCTGCAAAAGATCCGGATATTTGTAAATCTCTCTTAGAATTTCGATCTTTTGATTTTTGAGCCCGTCATCGACGTTATCATAGACCTCATCTAAAATATATGCATAAAACAATGCCGCCCAAATCGTTATAATAACAAAAAATGCAATACTTAGGTAACGTAATGTATAGGTCTTTAATGAAATTTGCATATTCAGATTAATTTATAACCAACTCCATATACAGCTTGAAAATCGACATCGGCTTGATTATCTTTTAGTTTTTTTCTTAAATTTTTAATTTGAGAATAGATAAAATCTAAGCTATCGGACTGGTCTGCATGATCGCCCCAAACCGCTTCAGCCAAAGTTGTCTTCGGAATCAGCTTTTCTGGTCTAATGAGAAAATAGTAAAGCAAGTCGTATTCTTTGCGGTTCAATTGGACATCAAGGCCACGGATGGCTAATCTTCTATCTTCAGGAAATAAACAAACATTCTTATAGCATATTGATTGTTCGCCATGTTGATTATTTCGACGGATGACAGTTTTAATACGAGCGAAGAGTTCCGCCAAATGGAAGGGTTTCGCCAGATAATCATCGGCACCTAATTCTAAACCTGCTACTTTATCTTCAACAGCATCTTTTGCGGAAACAATAATAACGGAATCTGCTTTTCCTAGTGCTTTCAGCTCGCGAAGCAAATTAAGGCCATCTCCTCCAGGAAGCATAATATCAAGTAAAACACAGTCATAGTTATAACTGACAATCTTTGCCAGACCACTGACGTAATCGTCCGCAGTCGCCACAATGAACTGCTCTTGCTCTAAAAAATCCCGAATAACCTCACGGAGGTCTTTTTCATCTTCAACAACTAGTATTTTCATGTGAAACTAAACTACAACATTAAAGCTAAAGTTAGGAAAGAATTAGGAATATGAAAAAATGGCCCTTTTTCAACCAATGGATAGAAAACCATATCAAGAATAGCAGCGAGCAAATAAATACTTCACCATAAATTAAACATTTACGGTTGTTTTACGTTTTTATGTTATAATTTTATTTATTGAATAACGTCATTTTTGTAATATAATAATAAAACCGCCTTGAATCGATTTGGACGAATAGCTTTAAAAACCATACTTTGGATCATCGGTAGTGTAATAGCCCTGATTCTATTACTAATTTTTCTTATTCGTATTCCTGCCGTACAGAATTATGTGGTCGGTAAGGTAACGAACTATCTTGAAAACAAAATCGGAACCCCCGTTTCTATCGGCTATGTTAATATCACTTTCCCTAAAAAGCTTGTTCTAGAACGGGTATATTTCGAGGATCAATCGAAAGATACATTGATCGCCGGTGAAAAACTATTGGTCGATATCAATATGTTCAAGCTTTTAAAAAATACCGTAGAAATTGAAGAATTAGAACTGGAAGGAATTACCGCTAAAATTAGCCGAACGTTGCCCGATAGCGCTTTTAACTTTGATTACATCGTTAAAGCATTTTCTTCGGAAAAAGAATCTACGACACCTTCAGACAGCTCTTCTTCTTTAATATTTGACATTGATGATGTGCAATTTGACAGAATTCACTTTGTCTATAACGATGAGGTTATTGGCACCAATGCAGATATCCATCTAAAACATTTCGACACGAAAGTAAAACGCTTTGAATTAACAAATAATATGGCATTTTCTATGCCTGATGTCAACATAGACGGACTCACCGCAATCGTCAAACAATGGCAACCTATTGCTGAAGAACAAACACCCTCGCTGGATGATTTCGGCATTACAGATTCTTCGGCTCAAAAGACCTCATTATTACCTGATATCGAAATAAAGAACATCGATCTCGCTAATATTTTGGTGCGTTATGAGGATGCATCTTCTTTGATGGATACTAAATTTGATATCAAGAGATTAACAGCGAGTATCAAGCAAATCGACCTCAACAAAGAAATCGTCTTGCTGGAAGATGTTGCCCTTGATGAGTCTGATTCGGAAATTCTATTTGAAAAAAAAGTGCAACAAATAACAAAAAACACGAGTGATACCAGCACTGCGGAAAACACACCCATGAACTGGGTCGTATCTGCGGATCGGCTCGTGGTCAATAAAACCAACGTACATTTTAAAGACGATAATCAACCACGAATGAAAGGGTTTGATTATGGAAATATAAAAATCAGTGATTTTTTTGGGGAACTTGAAAATCTTTACTATTCCGCAGATTCGATTTCCGGATCCCTGCAAAATTTAACGATGAAAGATCATTCGGGTTTTACAGTCAAAAAAATGACTGCTGATTTTGTGTATGGAAATCGTGGTGTAGAAATCAAGAATCTCCTCGCCGAGACGCCTTACACGACTATTCGTGATTACGTCAAAGTATCTTATCCGTCGTTAGAAGCACTTTCCAAAAATCCGAATTTAGTTGAAGTAGATGCAAAAATCCGAAAAACAACGATCGATATGCGGGATATTCGGTATTTCGTTCCTGATTTGGATACGATGCAGGTTATGAAACCTCTTCTAGCGCGTTCCTTTTATATTGATGGCTCTGTTCGTGGTAAACTTAACGACCTCAATATACCAAATATTGAATTTAAGACCTTAAGTAAAACACACCTGATTGCCAGTGCGCGTATAAAAGGGTTACCTGATGTAGAAAAGATGGATATCAATCTAAACTTAAAGAAATTTACAACAGGTAAAGTGGATATCGAACGCTTAGTTTCCAAATCATTACTTCCAGATAGTATACAGATGCCCAATGCCATCAGTTTGTCGGGAACGTTTAAAGGAGGAATGACAGGTTTCAATACCGATATGCGTCTCATTACGGAAAAAGGTAATGCTACCGTAAATGGCAATTTGAAAATGGGTAAACGCGATACCACCTATGATGCCTATGTCACGATAGACAATTTTAATATCGGAAGTTTATTGAAGCAAGATTCCGTACTGGGAGTCTTATCGGCGGAGGCAAAGGTTGTAGGTACAGGATTGAATCCTAAAA
Source organism: Sphingobacterium sp. LRF_L2 (assembly GCF_965644235.1). Classification (NCBI taxonomy): domain Bacteria; kingdom Pseudomonadati; phylum Bacteroidota; class Sphingobacteriia; order Sphingobacteriales; family Sphingobacteriaceae; genus Sphingobacterium; species Sphingobacterium sp. LRF_L2. The sequence continues at coordinate 220,270 of NZ_CBFFRI010000009.1, forward strand.
ACATGAATGCCACTATACAAGGAAGCCTAAATCAATTGGAGGCTATGGGTTACACCTATAAAAATATTCATTTAGACGTGCAGGCAAACGATGGTGATATTGCTGGTACAATCGACAGCCCAGATCCTAATATTCAGCTTCACTTGGATTTCGCAGCGGATATGCGAAATACCTATCCTAAAGTTCAAGCTACGTTAATGGTAGATAGTGTGAATCTGCATAACTTAAAATTAATGAACGAGAATTTCCGTTACCACGGGAAAGTTGTAGCGGACTTTGAAACGGCTGATCCAAATTTCTTGAATGGCTCTATTACGGTATCAAATTCATCGATTGCGTATGATGATGCGCGTTATACGTTAGATACGATTTCTTTGCGTGCGTCTGCTGACACAACGAGGAATATGCTGGTTCTGCAATCGGAATTTTTGAAAGCCCACTTGGTCGGAAAATATAAATTAACTGAGCTTAGTGCTTCGATACAAGATATTGTTAAAATGTATTATAATCCGAAAGGATCTACGGAAACAGGGCTAAAATATGATCCTCAGAATTTTGAATTCAGTGCTTCTCTAAATAATTCCCGATTTATCCGTGATTTTCTACCCGAGCTTGAAGAGATGCGTGATGTCACACTCGATGGAACTTTTGACAGTGAATCGAAAAGTATCATGGCTAAACTGATTGCTCCGAAAATTCTTTATAATGGAACATTGATCGAAAATGTAGGTGTTGATATTACGACGGCGGATAGTACATTATATTATTCAGCACTGATCAACAAAATAAAAGTGAATAATATTGAATTGAGTAATACCGTATTGAGTGGAAGTGTGATTGAAAATAACCTTGATTTTGGTTTGTGGATTAAGGATAAGTTTGAAAAGGAACAATACCATCTTGGAGCACGCATGCAAGTAGCTGAGAATAATTACATTTTAAGTCTTAAGGAAGATGGTTTAATGTTAAATTATGAAAAATGGACGATAGATTCTGCAAATAGATTAAGTTTCGGAACAGATGGTATACATGCGCAAACTTTTCGTTTAAGCAACAAGGGACAGGAATTTGTTATCCAATCAAAAGACTCGACATTAAATGCGCCTATAGATTTGAACTTTAAAAATTTCCGCATCGAGACGTTCACTGAAATTTTAGAGTCTGAAACGCTAAATTTAGGTGGCGGCATAAACGGTACAGCTACCGTTTCTCGTCTGGAGAGCAGCCCCGTCTTCGTCTCTGACTTGAATATCGAAAAGTTTTACTTCGGAAAGGATACTATTGGTAATGTATTAGTAAAAGTAGACAACGTAAAAGAAAACACATTCTCTGCCGAAATAGAAATCACAGATAACGGAAACAACGTCAAGTTAATGGGTGATTTCGTGAGCCAGCCAGGGGAACCATCAACGATTGATGCTACTCTATCTTTGCAACCTATGAAATTGACGACTATTCAAGCCTTCAGCCTAGGTTACTTGGAAGATTGTGCGGGCGATTTAGTGGGTGATTTAAAAATTTCAGGAACGTTAGATGCTCCACGCATCAACGGTGATCTTATTTTTCAAAAAGCAAAACTAAATGTAGCGATGTTGAATGCGGATATGATGATGGACAACCAAGCTATACGTTTTAGTAACCAAGGTATTCAATTTCGACAATTTGAAATTAAAGACTCTAGAGGGAATTCTACTCGTTTAAATGGTAGCATCCGTACTACGAATTATACGGACTTTGATTTCAACCTCAATCTGAATATGGATGATTTTGCTGCCGTAAATTCAACAAGGGAAGATAATGATTTATTCTTTGGACAATTATACCTCACTTCTAACCTACGCATCACTGGAAATTTAGATAATCCTCGTGTGGATGGAAATATTAAGGCGAATGATAAAACAAATTTTGTTTTTATTGTACCTAATGATGATCCAGGAATTGCACAACGCGACGGCGTTGTCAAGTTTGTCAACCGCAGCGACACCGCGAGGGCAAATGTATTTGCTCGTTTAGATTCGATGACAACAGCGACAAAGCTATCAGGCTACGATATCGCCTTGAATTTATCAACAGATCGTGATGCGAAGTTTAAAGTTATCCTAGACGAAGGAACACAGGATGCACTAAACATTCAAGGTATAGCTGAGCTGAATACGACCATTGATGCGAGCGACAAAATTACAATGTCAGGAACATTTACTGTTGAAAAAGGGGATTATACTTTTTCATTAGGGCCAATATCAAAACCTTTTCTTTTCCAAAAAGGAAGCACAATCACGTGGAACGGAGATCCGCTCGATGCCCGTCTTGATATTACGGCTATATATAGGAACCGCTTTTCAACACTTGAACTTGTTCAATCTCAAGTAGGCTCAGAGAGTCAAAATCTATACAAACAACGTATCCCGTTTGATGTCAAGCTTATCCTTACTGGTGAGTTATTTAAACCAGAAATAAACTTTGACATCGATCTTGATGAGAACAATGCCATCGCTTCGCAAGATGTTATCAGCAAAGTGAATATTGCGCTCGCTAATATCCGATCCGATCCGGCAGAATTAAACAAACAAGTATTTTCGCTCATCGCATTAGGTCGATTTATGTCCTCTAATCCTTTCGAAAGTCTTTCTGGAGGCGGAGGCGCAGAAGGTTTGGCAAGAAGCACAGTCAGTTCATTCCTTACTAGCCAGTTGAATAATCTGGCTTCGGACCTCATAAAAGGCGTGGAACTTGATTTCAATCTCCAATCGGAGGAAGATTATCTTACGGGAAGTGCAGAGACACGTACAGATCTGAATGTCGGTGTTTCGAAAATGTTGTTTGATGACCGTCTAAAAATTACAATCGGCTCTAATTTTGAGGTGGAAGGCAACAGCCGACCGGGAGAAAAGGCGAGTAACATTGCGGGAGATATTTCTTTAGAATACCAGCTTTCAAAAGATGGACGTTATTTTGCGCGTGTCTATCGCAAAAATCAATACCAGGCTACTCTTCAAGGACAATTCGTAGAAACAGGTATTGGCTTTATCATCAATATGAGCTATGATAAATTTAAGGAGCTGTTTATGAATTCCAAAGCTCTGGAACAATACTATAATACTGATAGTCGTCGTTTTAGACGTCGATTTGATGTGGAGCGTATGGAAAGCGACTCAGTCTACCGCGACAGTGTACGCCTAGTGATTCGCGATAGTCTTATGCAACATAGCCCTGAGTTTAGAAAACGTATGGAGGAACGTGCAAAGGAGCAACAAACACCGGATAGCAGCAAAAATGAGAAACCTGATAGCAGCAATCGTATTATTCGTAAAGAAGAGATTGATGCTCCACAAAAAAAGCAAGCAGAAAAGGACAGCAAAGATTCTACAGAGAGCAAAATAAATGCGACACAAACTACACCACGAGATGAAGAAGATGAAAGGAGGAGTCATGAAAATTAAGGTCTGTTCTGCAGCAACATATTTTATCGTTTTGCTCTTTATTGCCGCCTGTAACCCGACAAAATACTTGACGGAAGAAGAAAAATTGTATAACAAAGGAAATGTACATCTTCCACAAGACACACTTTCTAACGAGAAACGAGAAGGTTATGAAGAGCATCTTGAAGGATTGCTCACGCCGAAACCTAACAAAAAATTATTGGGTATGCGGATCAAACTTGGTCTTTATAACATGGGAGGTGGACCAGATACGGCGAAGAGCGGCATAAAAAGATGGATAAAAAAACAGGGGGAGAAACCGGTCTTGTTAAGTGATGTCAATCGAGAATACAATGAAAATTTACTCCGCAACACATTGGAAAATCTCGGTTTTTTTAATGCGTATGTTACTTCCGACACAAGTATCGATGGTAAATTTGCAGAAGTGAATTACAATGCCTTCCCAGGCAAAATTTACCGCATCGCAAAGGTTGATTTCGAGGTAGATTCTACGATGCACTTGGGCAGAGATATCCTAAATACCAAAGATAGCTCCTTACTCAAAGTGGGTCGGAACTACAACCTCGATGTGATCTTAAATGAACGGGATCGGATAGACAACGACTTAAAGAATAAAGGTTACTATTATTTCTCTCCGGATAATATTCTCGTTGAAGTAGATAGCACAAAAGGGGATCATCAAGTGGATATGTATGTCACGATCAAACCAGAAACTGCCCCGAAGGCTAAATCTCCACAGAAAATCGGAAACATTTTTATTTACCCAAATTACAAACAAACATCTGAAGGTTTTCAAACGGCCCGCCCCCGAAAATCGCAATTATTTCGCAACAACTATTATATAATTGATCCTGAGAACACCTACAGGAAGCCTGTTTTGGCCAATCATATTTTCTTCCATAAAGGCGATACGTATAACCGCAACGATCATAACATGACGATTAGCCATTTAGTAAACCTAAATGCTTTTAAGTTTGTAAAAAATAGTTTTGTGGATAGTCCGGATTCGGCGAACACGATGGATGTGTATTATTATCTAACCCCCATGCAAAGAAAAGCGCTTCGTTTCGAGATTCTCGGAAAGACTGCTTCCGTTTATAATGGGACGGAAGCAAATGTCAGTTGGACACTACGAAATGCTTTCAAAGGTTTTGAGACACTTAGTGTTTCTGTATTTGGTGGATATGAAACCCAGACTGGTGGAAATGTGAACCTGAATTCGAGTTATATTCGTTATGGCGCTGAGGTGGGAATCGTCTGGCCCAGGTTATTATCACCGTATAAATGGGCACCATCGAGACGGTTCATTCCAAAAACATATACAAAAGTTGGCTATGAGTTCTTAAATCGTAGAAATGCATACACACTTAATTCATTGACGATGAATTTCGGTTACAATTGGAAAGAAAACGAACAGAAACAACATGACTTGGCCGTTGCAGAAATTACCTATGTGCAACCTCGTAATATCACCGATGCTTATCGTGCACAGATGGATACGGTACCTACCTTAAGGCATATTGTTGATCCACAGTTTTCGTTTGGACCGAATTATTCATTCACGTTTACAAATTCTACCGAATCTTCACGTAAACATACTTTTTATGTAAAAACGGGATTGAATACATCGGGAAATGTCCTTGGACTGATACAGGGAGCTAGTTACAAAAATGACAATGTTAAAAATCTGTTTGGTACGGCCTATGCTCAGTTCGTAAAGGCGGAAGCTGATTTTAGACACTACATGAAACTCTCTCCTAGTTCTCAATTGGCATCACGTATTATGATAGGGACCAGTTATTCGTATGGTAACTCGCAGTCACTCCCCTATCTTAAGCAATATTTTTCTGGAGGACCAAATGGCCTAAGATCTTTTCGAGCACGCGCTGTAGGCCCGGGTACTGCCTATCCTGAAAATATTGGCGAAGACAACTTTTTTGCGGATCAAACTGGAGATTTCAAATTGGAACTTAATACAGAATACCGCGCTAATATAACCGGAATCTTTAATTGGGCGGCTTTTATAGATGCTGGTAATATATGGCTTCAACGACAAGATGACAACAAGCCAGGGGGCAAACTATCTAAGAATTTTTACAAAGAGCTCGCTGTTGGCGGTGGATTGGGTTTGCGATTTGACTTAGATTTCCTAATTATACGTACTGATCTTGCTATACCTTTCCGAGTTCCTTATCGGGAAGCAGGTGACCGTTGGGTATTCAAGTATATTGATATACGTGATTCTGAATGGCGAAAAGACAATTTAGTTTTCAACTTGGCTATTGGCTATCCGTTCTAATTTTACAATCAACTACATAAACACCATAACGCATGGGCATCCTTTGCTCATGCGTTATGTGTATAATAAACCACGACAATTCTATCCATCACTTCTTATCATTAAATGACAAACATCTTACTTGTCCGCCTGTTAATCCTATAACTTTTTAGTATATTTATATACATCGCAGTTCTTACCACAAAATCCAGAAAATATGAAAATTACAGTTATTGGAGCAGGCGCAGTCGGGGCCACTACAGCCGACAATTTAGTAAGAAGAAACATTGCAGAGGAAATTGTATTGCTTGATATTAAAGAAGGTGTTGCAGAGGGAAAAGCGCAAGATATTATGCAGACATCGGCACTTTTAGGCTTTAATAGCAAAATAGTAGGGGTTACAAACGACTATTTATCTACGGCTGGATCAGCCGTTGCCGTAATAACATCAGGTATTCCAAGAAAACCAGGAATGACGCGCGAGGAACTAATAGGGACTAATGCGGGGATTGTGAAAACGGTCGTCGAAAACTTGATTAAATATTCACCAGAGATTATCATATTAGTCGTGTCTAACCCTATGGATACGATGACCTACTTAGCTTTAAAAGTTAGTGGTTTACCTAAAAATAGAATCATTGGTATGGGGGGAGCATTGGATTCTGCTCGATTCAAATATCAGATCGCCGAGAAGCTGAATGCATCTGCAAATGATCTAAATGCTATTGTAATTGGGGGGCACGGAGACACGACAATGATTCCACTTATCAAGCACGCCACGTGGAACAGCGTTCCTGTCCATCAGTTTTTAACTGAAGAGGAAGAAGCAGATATTGTGAAGAAGACAATGGTTGGCGGGGCGACCTTGACAGCACTTATCGGAACGTCAGCTTGGTATGCTCCTGGTGCTGCAGCTGCAGCAATGGCGGAAAGTATCGTACATGATCAAAACCGGCTGTTTACAGCTTCTGTTTTTCTCGATGGCGAGTTTGATGAATCTGATATTAACATTGGTGTACCCGTTATCATCAATAAAAATGGTTGGGAAAAGATAGTACCTCTTCACCTTTCGGAGGAAGAAAAGCAGGCATTTAGTAAGAGTGCAGATGCCGTACGGGCCATGAATAAGGTTTTAAAGGATAGCGAAATCATCTAGTCGCCACCGCTAGCCTAGGTTTTTCGGTGTTATACATCTTATTCGAGATTTACAATTTGATAATTTAGATTTATAGATAATCCGCTTTGTTTATAAATCTAAATTTATCTAAGTTTAGCCATGCAAAAAATTCCTTTAGAAATTCTTGAACTCCAAGGCGACGGTTACCACCTTCTTTTAGATGTCTACCTATTTGATAAACCTTTTAAAATGGTATTAGACACAGGTGCTTCCAAAACCGTCCTAGACAAAGAAACACTCCTCCATTCTGGCATTTCAGAAGATACTTTTCAAAACACCGATATTCTCTCCACGGGTCTAGGAACAAACTCGATGCAAAGTTTCGTATTGAATATTCCTCTTTTCAAGATACACAGCTGGCAACAAAAAAACTTTGAAACTGCTGTCTTGGATCTCAGTTCGATAAACTATGCTTATGAACAAATGAATCTACCACGTGTAATAGGAGTTGTTGGAGGAGATATTTTACGTCCTTTCGGTGCAAAAATTGATTACACAAAAAAAATGCTCACCTTGCGAGACCGTAAACTAAAATTTAAATAAGCGGCGGTGTATATGTTGGCGCAAATAAACATAGTAACATAGCGCTATCAAAATCCCGGCGCCCCCCATCATATACAAGGTGATTTTAATACCATAGTATTCGGCTACCGCGCCGACCAGCAACGTTCCAATAGGTGCCACACCTTGAAATGCCATCACGTAGTAACTTATCGCTCTAGCCCGGTAACTCGGCATAGCGTGAGTTTGCAAATAGGTGTTTATGGATGAATTTTGCATCATCATAGCGAGAGATACAAATGTGGTAAACAGCAAAGCGGTGGGTAGAAAATGAGCAAAAGCTAATAAACATAACGAAACACCCATCATCAGTGCAGAAAAAAGAACACGATAACGAAGATTTTGACCAGTCTTGAGTCTAGCCATATTAATTGCACCGAGCATTGCTCCAAATCCCGCTGCACTTTCAAACCAGGAAAAAGTGGATTCATTCCCCGAAAAAAGATCTTTTGCCACGGCGGGTAACAACGACGTGTAGGGAATGACGAGTAAACTCGAAAACGTTAAAACCACAATCAATGATGATATATGTGGGGAGCGTTTTAAATAAGCGAAGCCTTCCTTTAGTGCAATCCAATTGCTTACTGTAGTCAGCTTGTTGCTATCTTCTTGGACGCGCATCATAAGTAAACAGAGGATCACCGGTATAAAACTGATAAAATTGATACCGAAACAAACAAACTCGCCATAATTTGTCAGCAAAACACCACCGATGGCAGGTCCCACCATTCGCGCTGCATTGAAAATTGAAGAGTTCAGTGCAATAGCATTTGGCAGATCTTTTTTATTATCAACCAATGAAACCATAAGAGACTGCCTTCCCAACACATCAAAAGCATTGACAACCCCTTGAATGAATCCTAAAAAAGATAAGAGAAAAACAGTTTCCCAATGGAGCCCTACGACTAATGTCAATACACCTGCTTGGATCATAAGCCCAATCTGCGTCAGAAATACCAATCTATATTTTTTGTGCTTATCGACAAAAGATCCTATAAATGGAGAAAGTATTAATGAAGGCAATAAGGAGACAAATTGGACAAAACCAAGCCAAAATACAGAATTAGTCATCTCATAAACTAACCAGCTGATCGCGACACGCTGCATCCAGGTGCCTAAAAGCGAGATTGCCTGCCCAATAACATGAAGTCTAAAATTCGGATAAGATAGTGATCTGAATATATCCATTCGGGATAAAAAATGTTTTGCTCAAACTTAATAAGTTTGAAAATAATATAGCTATTTTTGTAACGTATACAAACAACATTATGTTTTAGTTTCTTTTTTAATTTATTATAAATCAATCACCCATCAAACATGAAATTTTTTATTGACACCGCAAATTTAGCGCAAATCAAAGAAGCGCAAGACCTAGGAGTTTTAGACGGCGTAACGACCAATCCTAGTCTTATGGCTAAAGAAGGCATCAGCGGCGAAGAAAATGTAATCAATCATTATAAAGCTATCTGCGACATCGTTGATGGCGATGTAAGTGCGGAGGTCATCTCAACAGACTACGAAAACATGATCAAAGAAGGCGAGATATTAGCTGCTCTTAATCCGAAGATTGTGGTCAAAGTTCCTATGATTAAAGACGGTGTAAAAGCCATTAAATATTTTAGTCAAAAAGGTATCAAAACAAACTGTACTTTGGTATTCTCTTCTGGACAAGCATTGTTAGCAGCGAAAGCTGGAGCTACCTACGTTTCTCCATTCATCGGTCGTTTAGATGACATCTCTGTAGATGGTCTTGGTTTAATCGAAGAGATTCGCTTGATCTATGATAACTACGGATTCAAAACACAAATCTTAGCAGCTTCAGTCCGTAATAGCTCGCATATTTTAGGCTGTGCAAAGATCGGCGCGGATGTAATGACTGGCCCTCTTTCTGCTATCGTATCGCTATTAAAACACCCGTTAACTGATAGTGGTTTAGCACAATTTTTGGCTGACCATGCGAAAGCTGCTGGTAAATAATATTGAAAAATCGCTAGTGTTTTTAGCGTAAATAGAACTCCCTACTTCTTCGGCTGTAGGGAGTTTTTTTTATGATATCATTCCATAGCAATAACGGATAAAAAAACTTTATCCTAGGAAAACCTTTTACTAAAAGTCCCATTATCCACACGCTATATATTCAAATATTTACCAAATTTTCTGTAATTTTACCTATACCATGACAAGTGTAACAACAGACAAAACGAGAGACTTCAGTCGCTTATTAAAACAAAGCGGCCTGAAAATAACTCCGCACAGATTGCGTGTTTTAGAAGAAATAACGCATAAAGATGCAGCTATTTCACAACCTGATTTGGAAAAAATTGTAGGTAAAGAGATTGATAGAGTTACCCTATATCGTATACTATCGAGCTTTGAAGAAAAGGGTATAGTTCATAAAATATTTGATTTGAATGGTACAGCAACATACGCCATTTGCACAGCCGACTGTTCAGAGAATCATCATCATGATCAACATATTCATTTTATATGTTCTGTATGTAATAGTGTTTATTGTTTACAGGAAGTCAGTATGCCGAAGATCAATCTTCCTCCTCATTTCACACTTCATTCTATCGCGTTAAACGCGGTTGGTCTATGTGAAAATTGCGAAAAGGTAAAAGAATAGATAACAGACAAAATAAGATTAAAAAAGAGACACCTTCACTACATGGAGGTGTTTTTTTGTATCTAATTTACTTTTAAAAATTTTATCAAAATAAACATATAAACATCTTTATCAATACATTAATTTAAATAAAATAAATTTTTTATTTAAATTAATATTTTAGCAAAACATAAAAAAGAAGAATGATTTAGAGATAAACTAGCTTAGATAAGGTTTTATTTAAAATTATTTAGCAAAACACAATCACAAAAACCTATTAATCATTTAAATAAATAAGCTAAAATAAACAAAAAAGTAATAATTTATAAATTTCGACCAATCAGCGATAGTCCTGAGCATTTTTTACGTATATTAGATTATACATTCGGCGACAGGATTTCCAAAAGAAGAGATGTCATGGGCAAAAATCTCTCTCCTATCCTACAAAAAAAATTTTTAGCGCCGGCAGTAATTTTTAACAGTATGAAACAAAAAAAAGAAAATCCTTACAAGGAAGTATTAACCCAATTGATTGTCGATATATTTGAAAAATCCAAAAACACACCATTAAACTATAAGCAGATCGCTGCCAAATTAAATTTGGGTGATCCGGATTCAAAAATCACTATTGCTGACATTTTATCTGACGAATCAAAATCTGGCAAATTCCGGCAAATTGAAAGAGGAAAATTCAAACTCCGACAATTGAACATGTATGTAAGAGGAAAAGTGGATATGACTGCTGATGGCTCGGCATATATTGTTCCAGAGGACGAATTTGAAAACGACATCTATATTGCTCCCCGTAAACTTCGACAAGCGCTACATAATGACATTGTCAAAGTTCACGTTTACGAACGAGGAAAAGGGCGTAAAAAAGAAGGCGAAGTTGTAGAAATTATACAAAGGGCAAAAACCGATTTTACAGGAACAATCGATATTACGAACGGTTACGCTTTTTTTCTTCCTGATGACAGAAAAATGCTTCACGACATTTTCATTCCACTGGACAATCTCAATGGCGCGAAGAAGGGTGAAAAAGTCTTGGTCAGTATTATTGAATGGCCCACAAATGCAAAGAACCCAATCGGTAAAGTAAAAAATATTTTGGGCAAGAAAGGAGAAAACAATACGGAAATGAACGCTATCCTCGCGGATTTCGGATTTCCACTGTCCTTTCCAAAAGAAGTCGAACATGAAGCTGAATCAATATCGGATAAAATTTCTTCAGACGAGATAAGCAAAAGAAGAGACTTCAGGGAGATTCTGACATTTACTATAGACCCTTTCGATGCTAAAGATTTTGATGATGCGATTTCGTTTCAAAAATTGGAGAATGGCAATTTTGAAATTGGCGTACATATAGCAGACGTATCGCACTATGTTATTCCAGAAACAGCATTAGATAAGGAGGCATACGAAAGAGCGACATCCGTTTATCTTGTAGATAGGGTTATACCTATGCTTCCAGAAAGACTATCCAATGGATTGTGCTCACTGCGACCCAATGAAGATAAACTTTGCTTTTCTGCCGTTTTTGAAATGGATGAAAATGCAACAGTACTGGATCAATGGTTTGGCAGAACGATCATAAATTCTAATCGTCGCTTTACGTATGAAGAAGCGCAAGAAATAATCGAAAACAAAGAGGGCGAGTTTGCTGAAGAAATCTTAAAGTTGAATGAACTTGCTTATGTGTTACGGGAACGTAAGTTTAAAAATGGAGCCATAAGTTTTGAAAGTGAAGAAGTAAAATTCAACCTAGACGACAAGGGAAAACCTATTGGCGTTTATACAAAGGTACGAAAGGATGCCCATAAGTTGATCGAGGACTTTATGCTGTTAGCAAACAGAAAAGTTGCTGAATTTATCGGAAAGCAGGGACGTGGAAAAAACAAGCTCACTTTCGTATATCGATTTCACGACACACCGAATCCAGAAACATTGACGACATTTTCACAATTCGCCTCTAGATTTGGTCACAAACTATCCATAAAGAGTGACAAAGAAACCGCTAAATCACTAAATGCCCTGATGAGTAAGATAGAAGGAAGCAAAGAACAGAATTTGTTGACTTCTCTCGCGGTGCGATCTATGGCAAAGGCAATATACACAACAAAGAGCAGCAGTCATTATGGATTAGCTTTCGACTATTATACCCACTTCACCTCGCCTATCCGACGCTACCCTGATGTGATGGTACACCGGCTATTGCAATTCTATTTGGACGGGGGGCAAAAAGTGAACGCTGAACATTATGAGAAAATGTCGGAACATTCTTCACAAATGGAAAAAAAGGCTGCAGAAGCTGAACGCGCATCAATTAAATACAAACAGGCGGAATTTCTTCAAGAACAGATTGGCGCAGAATATACAGGTATTGTATCTGGTGTGACAGAATGGGGAATGTATGTAGAAATTGAAGAAAACAAATGTGAGGGTATGGTTCGCCTTCGCGATATCACCGACGACTTTTACACATTGGACGAAAAGAATTACGCGATCATCGGACAACGAAAAAAAAAGAAATACCAATTAGGGGATGAAGTACAAATTAAAGTAAAAAAAGTAGACCTGGAAAAAAGACAGATCGACTTTACACTGCTTTCCTAGTTATAGCTATAGAATCGCGGCGATAAGACTATCAATGCGATTCTATATATTTAGCGGCTATTGCCCTCTTGTTAACCTCTCGAAAAATCAAGCATTTTACCCGCTGAAAAAGAGAGCCTGCCTCCCTCCGCAAACCTCCTTTATATTACCTTATTTTACAAAAATTCAGAACCCTTAACTATTAAAATAAGAGAAAGAGAGAATTCTTCAAAAAAAATTAATACACACCCCTTTACAGTCTGATTTATTCTACTTATCTTTGCGGACTTAAAAATTAATTTTAAACAAATTAAAAAAACAAAAACAGGTAAATGCCTACTATTCAACAATTAGTTAGAAAAGGTAGAGTAGCTCTGGAAGATAAGAGTAAATCTCCAGCGTTGGACTCATGTCCACAGCGAAGAGGCGTGTGTACTCGTGTATACACTACTACCCCTAAAAAACCAAACTCAGCAATGCGTAAAGTAGCTCGTGTACGTTTAACAAACGGTAAAGAGGTGAATGCTTACATCCCAGGTGAAGGCCACAACTTACAAGAGCACTCGATCGTATTAATCCGTGGTGGTCGTGTGAAAGACTTACCAGGTGTGCGTTACCACATCATCCGTGGTGCACTAGATACATCAGGAGTTGCAGGACGTAACCAACGTCGTTCTAAATACGGAACAAAACGCCCTAAACCAGGACAACCGGCAGCGGCTCCTGCAAAAGGTAAAAAGAAATAATTAAACGGAGGAAAAGAAAATGAGAAAGTCAAAACCAAAAAAGAGAATCATTTTACCTGATCCAAAGTTTAACGACACTCAGGTAACACGTTTCGTAAATAACATGATGGTTGATGGTAAGAAATCAACAGCATATGCAATTTTTTATGATGCGGTAGAATTAGTAGAACAAAAGACACAAGAGAGTGGTCTTGAGGCTTGGAAAAAAGCGTTAAACAACGTTATGCCAGCTGTAGAGGTTAAATCTCGTCGTGTTGGTGGTGCCAACTTCCAAGTTCCTATGGAAGTTCGTCCTGAGCGTAAAATTGCTTTAGGGATGAAATGGTTAATTTCTTATGCACGTAAACGTGGTGAGAAAAACATGTTCGAAAAATTAGCAGGAGAAATCATTTCAGCTTCTAAAGGTGAAGGTGCTGCTGTGAAGAAGAAAGAAGATACGCATAAAATGGCGGAAGCTAATAAAGCGTTCTCACACTTCAGATTCTAATTTTGAATACAACGAATTAAATATGATGACACCGACTGTCAATAAGCGATACAAGCCTTATTACAGTCGGTGTATTTATTTTTTTCAAATAATATTGCACAAAAACAAGCTTTCAAAGCAAACTGCATAAATATATTATGGCAAGAGATTTAAAATTCACTAGAAATATCGGTATCGCTGCGCACATTGATGCTGGTAAAACTACAACAACTGAGCGTATTCTTTACTACTCAGGTGTTAACCATAAAATTGGTGAAGTACACGAAGGTGCTTCTACAATGGACTGGATGGAGCAAGAAGCTGAGCGTGGTATCACGATCACTTCTGCTGCAACAACTGTATTCTGGAACTACCGTGGAAACAAATACCAAGTCAACGTAATCGATACTCCAGGACACGTTGACTTTACCGTAGAGGTAAACCGTTCTTTACGTGTACTTGATGGACTAGTATTCTTGTTCTCCGCTGTTGATGGTGTTGAGCCTCAATCAGAGACTAACTGGCGTTTGGCTGACAACTACAAAGTGCCTCGCATCGGTTTCGTTAATAAAATGGACCGCTCAGGTGCTGACTTCTTAAAAGTTGTTAAGCAAGTGAAAGATATGTTGGGTTCTGAAGCTGTAGCATTACAATTACCTATCGGAGCTGAAGATACCTTTACAGGTGTAGTTGACTTAATTAACAACCGTGGTATCGTTTGGAATGAGCATGACAAAGGAATGACTTTTACTGAAGTTCCAATTCCTGAAGATATGCTTGATGAAGTTGCGGAATACCGTGAGAAATTATTGGAAGCTGTTGCAGGGTACGATGAGTCATTGATGGAGAAATTCTTTGAAGATCCAAACTCATTGACAGAACGTGAGATATTAAACGCTTTACGTGCTGCTGTATTGGATAACTCTATCGTTCCTATGGTTTGTGGTTCGTCTTTCAAAAACAAAGGTGTACAAACTATGTTGGATCTTGTGATGGAATTATTGCCTTCACCATTGGATTCAGAAGGTGTTAAAGGTACACACCCTGATTCAGGAGAAGAGTTACTTCGTAAACCAAGTGTAAACGAGCCTTTCGCAGCATTAGGTTTCAAAATTGCGACGGATCCATTTGTTGGCCGTTTGTGTTTCATTCGCGCATATTCAGGTAAGCTTGAGGCAGGTTCTTATGTATTGAACACTCGTTCAGGAAATAAAGAACGTATCTCTCGTATCTTCCAGATGCACGCAAATAAGCAAAACCCTATTCCTTTTATCGAGGCTGGTGATATCGGTGCGGTAGTAGGTTTCAAGGATATCAAAACTGGTGATACATTATGTGATGAAAAATCACCTATCGTTTTAGAATCAATGGTATTCCCTGAGCCAGTTATTGGTTTGGCTATCGAACCTAAAACACAGGCAGATGTTGATAAATTGGGTATTGGTCTTGGAAAATTAGCTGAAGAGGACCCTACTTTCGTAGTAAAATCTGATGAGGAAACTGGTCAAACAGTTATCTCTGGAATGGGTGAGCTCCACTTAGAGATCTTGATCGATCGTTTAAAACGTGAATTTAAGGTTGAAGTAAATCAAGGAGCCCCTCAAGTAGCCTACAAAGAATCTATCAAAGGTACTTCTGAGCACCGTGAAGTTTATAAAAAACAATCAGGTGGTCGTGGTAAATTTGCGGATATCAAAGTTGTTGTATCTCCAATTGATGAGGATTACGACACTTCAAAATCAGCTCTTCAATTCGTAAACGAAATCGTGGGTGGTGCTATTCCTAAAGAATATATTCCATCTGTTCAAAAAGGTTTCGAAAGCTCATTGAAAAATGGTGTATTGGCAGGATATCCACTATCAGGAATGAAAGTTCGTTTGATTGATGGTTCATTCCACGCAGTCGATTCAGATTCATTATCTTTCGAATTGGCAGCGAAAATGGCATACCGTGAAGCATTACCAAAATGTTCTCCTGTATTGATGGAGCCTATCATGAAAGTAGAAGTATTGACTCCTGAAGAGAACATGGGTGATGTAATGGGTGACTTAAACCGTCGTCGTGGTCAAATGCAAGGATTAGACTCTCGTAATGGTGCTCAGGTAATCAAAGCATTAGTACCTCTTTCTGAGATGTTTGGTTATGTAACACAATTACGTACTATCACTTCAGGCCGTGCAACTTCAACTATGGAATTTGATCACTATGAAGAAGCTCCTCGTAACGTTGCTGAAGAAGTAATTGCAAAATCTAAAGGTAAAGTTAAAGGATCAGTAGAATAGTCCTTATTTAAAATAAACCGACCTCCTATTGTGAATAGCTCTAATGGGAGGTCATCTTAAAAACAAATAAAATGAGCCAAAGAATCAGAATTAAATTGAAATCTTACGATTACAATTTGGTTGACAAATCAGCTGAAAAAATCGTAAAAACTGTAAAACCTACAGGTGCAGTTGTTAGTGGTCCTATTCCATTGCCTACTGAGAAAAAAATCTATACTGTTTTACGTTCACCACACGTTAACAAAAAAGCACGTGAGCAATTTCAATTGTGTGCTTACAAGAGATTATTAGATATCTATTCTTCTAACTCTAAAACTGTTGACGCATTGATGAAACTTGAGCTACCTTCAGGTGTTGAAGTTGAAATCAAAGTGTGATAGATTTCAAGTACTGAAAAAAAATAAAAGAGGCCTCCTTGCGGGGCCTCTTTTACGTTATAACTATTTCGCTTAAAATTGGAAACCAACACCGAATGATAAAACGCGATTGGAAACTTTATCACCTCCGTTGTATATATTGGTCAAACCAAGACCATACCCCGCATTTATTAAGAATCCGTTAGATAATTTATAGCCAGCCATAAAGTTCGCCCCCGCATCAATAACCTTCATCTCACCGTCTCCACTACCGAAATTAATATCAGTTTCGATATCACCGCTTCCGTAATCTGTCGTTCCTTTATTTTTTTCTTTACCACTTACATTAAAACCAATATATGGACCTGCACCAAGGAAGACATTTCCGCTACCTGCAGGAATCCAAAATACAGCATTAACAGGAACTTCGATTGACATTGTATTTATCGTATTGGTACCGTCAAAACCTTCGATGTCATATTTCAACTTACTGCCCTTACCTTGCAAGGAAACTCCTGGCTGGATAGAGAATTGTGGTGCTACTGGTAGATCCGCAAACCCCGTTACATAAAAAGATGGATTCATCTTTTGAAAATCATTTATATCTGATCCTAAGCCACTATATTTTCCTAAATTGACTCCAGCTTTCAAACCCCAGCTCGTCTGGGCCTGAGCACCTGCAGCTAGTAACAAAGCCGCACCTAAAGAAAGTAAAATCTTTTTCATATTCTTATTTTTTTGTTTTTAACTATCTCTATCATGCAACATTCAGACCAAAACATTTTCGAAACAAAAACACGAAACACAACACATTTATTTACAATCATTTAATTTAAAAAAAAGACTAAAAAAAACAATGAGATCGAAACGAAATATTGATCTTTAGTTGTCTTCTAAAAAAAAGTAAAATCTTTTTCCCAGAAGCTTTGTAAATATCAAAAGTAAATTTTATTTTTGCATTCCCTTCGGGGATAAAGGGTCGGATGGCCGAGTGGCTAGGCTGAGGTCTGCAAAACCTCCTACAGCGGTTCGAATCCGCTTCCGACCTCGTTTTATTGACAATATAAAGATATCATAATGGGAGTTACACGTTTAAAAAGAAAAGATAGAAGAAACAAAACTGTTTCACGTGTTGAAGTACAGTTTTTGAAATTAGGCCGTAACATTGAGTTAGGTTCAAGAAGCCAAATGCCTAAAAAAAGTCAAATAACTAAAAACGATGAAATTTTGAACAACTTAGCTGCTTCAGCAGAGTAAAAGTTTTTCATTTCACAGATAAAATAAAAGGAGAACATATTGTTCTCCTTTTATTTTATCTTATTTCTTTCAATAACTGAACCAAATCTCCGACTTTTTCCAACGAAGTTTGCATTGTTGATTCATTCATTCCATCAAGCTGATCCGATTCAAATCCCATTTTAGAAGCTATAGCAATCTTTGCAGAACTATGTATAGCATGTGCTTTTGTATGTTCCAAAATTTGAATAATGTTAGTTTCATTGACTCCCGATCCAGGCATGACTTCAATTCTCCCAGCTGCTTTTTCAACAAGACTCTTTAGTAGCTCTATACCTTCTTCTGCTGTATTTCTCAGACCTGAAGTGAGTACACGATCGAAACCCAAGTTTATAATCTCCTCCAATGCTTCTTCGGCATTCCTGCATCTATCAAAGGCACGGTGAAAGACTACAGTCATGGGCTTAGCTAAGGCGATAAGCGCTGCGTTCCTCTCGCGATCAACAGTTCCATCTGGATTTAAGACACCAACTACAACGCCATCACATCCAGCTTCTTTACAAAAAGAAACATCCAATTTCATTTCTTCGAATTCGTCATTACTGTAGACGAAATCTCCACCTCTTGGCCTTATTAAAACGTGAATACCTATATCAAGCA
Source organism: Sphingobacterium sp. LRF_L2 (assembly GCF_965644235.1). Taxonomy (NCBI): domain Bacteria; kingdom Pseudomonadati; phylum Bacteroidota; class Sphingobacteriia; order Sphingobacteriales; family Sphingobacteriaceae; genus Sphingobacterium; species Sphingobacterium sp. LRF_L2. The sequence continues at coordinate 238,669 of NZ_CBFFRI010000009.1, forward strand.
AAGTACGGGTACGGACAATTTGTGCATGCGAAGGAGTCGTACCACCATTCTCTAAATTTTGGCATAACTCCACTCGACTTGCACCACCTAGTTGAGCTTGCAAAGCTGAATAGGACGAGTTTGCACAAATCTCCAGTTTAATGCCGTTTATAACTTTCTCTGTTCTTACCATATCCCAAAGTTGATAATTTTCCAAAAGATAAGTACCGAAATATTCATTTTTTTATCGTTTAAAGATAACTACCAACAAATCAAACTGTTATTTTATTTTTATTAAAACCTTTCGTAGAAATAGATGTTATATCCTTCGCGGCTAGTAGCGCAAAGTAGAACCTTAAAAAATTCGTTATGACAATAATATCCAAAGAACTTGAAATTCAGGATAGACTGTCCAGTATTTACGAAACGTTGATCAAGGAAAAAGAAGTTGTTCGGCAGGACTTGGCAAAAACAAGACACAATTACAAAAAAGTGTGTGACAAGCATATTCTGTCAGGGTTTCAATCCGAAATGGAGTGGATAGAAGCTTCACACCTTCATCAACAGAAATTTTTAGAATATGATACCCATTGCTACTTAATTGATATATTATCAGACTACCGAGATATAGAAGGCTATTTTCCAGAATACATACACATGCTAGCCAATATAGAGATGGTGATGTTCAAATTTGCAAAAGAGGAGCGCTATGAAGTTTCCGCTATTATCAAACTTTGGTTGAATAAGTTCATTTATGCGCTATAAACTAGGGAGAGATAGCCTTATGGTCGTTGTATAGACCGCAGACTACCTTCTCCCAAATATGTAATGTAATTTAAGTTAAAGACACAAAGAACAGCACTATAAAGTACTCAACGTTATCGGCAATGTGTATGCTACGCGAACTGGTCGCCCATTTTGTACACCAGGCCTCCATTTTTTTGCCTTTTTCAATACACGAAGCGCCTCCTCCCCTGTTCCAAACCCAAGATCCCGGACGATTTTTATATCGCTTAATGAACCATCTTTTTCCACTACGAACGATATCATCACACTACCTTTGATACCTTGTGTAAGGGCTGCCTCGGGGTAGATATAGTTTTTACCAACCCATTTTACAAATTCAGCCATTCCGCCTGGAGGATTTGGCATTACCTCCACTGCAATAAAGGGTTTATCTGAATCCTCCGCTCCCAAACCATTTTCATCGCCAGTAGCACTCCCTGTTATACTACCGAGCTGTTTGACAGGTCCAAATTCACCTTTAGCGATAAACGAGCCTCCATCAACCTTCTTCAATGAGATACGGGCACTCATTTTATCTTTTAACTCATCTTGGGACGCCACATCCTCCGTGACGCGAGATCGATCCGTAATCACAGGCTCTACAAAACGAATTAAGTCTTGTGCGGGTGGATCTAAAGCTATACGCTGAACAGGTTGTTCTTTCGGCAGTATAACTTCCTCCTCTTTTTTTTCCTCAGGAATCAAATCGATCAACTCAATAGGAACGTTTCGTTGATAAACTGTCTCTGACACTGCACTCTTAGGCATACGATCATAAGCAAACTTACTCCCCACAAAAATTGCCACGAGACCGATAACAATGAACAATGCTTTATTCGTCGCTTCCGATGAGTAGCGTCTTAAATCATATGCACCATACATACGATTCCTAGAAGAGAACACGACTTCCAACCATTCCCCTTCATAGATATTAAATTTATCATTCCACATAGCTTAAAATTTTAGGGTTTACTCTTGTTTAAATGAAAGATGAGGGTTTACTCACCATTCCATAAAATTTTTTATATTTTCTTTAAAACAGCATTCGAAAAAGTCATATCGCTATCCAAACATATTCATCAGAAGATTAAATTTTTATATTTTTGAAAGATGAATTCGAACAGCTGCATATTACTTTCTCTACTTTTTCTTTTAACGATAAGCTGTCAGCAGCAATCGTTGACAAAAGAGAATCGAGACCGCCCTAAAATCGAATCAACACAACTGTCTGATACACTTTTCAAACAAGAAGCCTGTTTTTATTTTGCCTATTTCAACACACTAAAAGACAGAATTTTAATCCTCACAGATGAGGATACGGTAAACTCTCCTGCCGATTTTACATCTTGTCTTTCGGGAGGAAACAACTGGGCTCCAATACATTTTATCACCCATAAATTAGATAACGAGAAAGACAATGGAACGCAAACTGCAGAAAATTTTGTCGAGGCTCCTGGATATCTATACCAAGTGGAGAAAAAACCGCTAACAAATGAAGCGTATACATTGATAGCTAATGATAAATTTATACAAACAAGAACATTAAAAAGTTGGCAACATCCTTCAGACGAAACAACATTAATAGAAAATTATAGAAAGGGACTAGGACAAACTGAGGTAGCAGGGATACGATTGCTCGGTAAAGGAAATGATTTCCAATTGTTTCTTACGGAATTCAAACCGCAACAAGACAGCGCATCTGTACGTCTTGAATTTATATCTGGGGATAAACACATTGTTCTAAATCAAAAGGCAGCATTTGACTCAATCAGTACATGGCGTGTAGATGATGCTGGCGAATTTGGCTTAGACTATTATCAATTGATGTATGTTTTTAGCAACCACGGAAATATTGAGCTCGTAACTAGACACACGGGGGTAGAAGGAGATCATTTTGTACTATATAGAGAAGAAAATGGACGCTTCAAAATTACTCATGAAGCGTATGCATATTTTGGAAGCTTTTAGGCCTTACTAGACGTGCAGACGAGCCAAAGGGGTAATATCCTGTCCTACAAACTCGTTACGGCAATATTTATGATAGCCTGCAATGGCTATCATTGCAGCATTGTCTGTACAATATTCAAATTGGGGTATAAACACATTCCATTTATATCTCTCTCCCATTTGCAATAAACTGTCTCGCAAACCAGAGTTAGCTGATACACCTCCAGCAATAGCGAGGTCTTTCACACCAGTCTGCTTAGCTGCTTTTTTAAGTTTATTAAGTAAGATAGAAACAATTCGACTTTGTACAGAAGCGCAAACATCTGCCATATTTTCTTCCAGAAAACGAGCATTTTTCTTCTCCTCTGCCTGTACCATATAAAGAATTGCCGTTTTCAATCCTGAAAAACTAAAGTTTAACTCTGGAATTTGAGGTTCCGGCAGTTTAAAAGCGTCTGGGTTACCTTCCTTCGCATAACGATCTATAAGAGGACCTCCTGGATATGGTAGATTCAGGATCTTTGCTGTTTTATCAAAAGCCTCCCCTGCAGCATCGTCAAGAGTCTGTCCAAGTAATTCCATATTAAAATAATCGTGCACTAACACGATTTGCGTATGTCCACCAGAAACCGTAAGACACAAAAAGGGAAATTTAGGATAAGGAGCCTCTATAAAATGTGCTAGAATATGTGCCTGCATATGGTTTACTTCTATCAATGGAATCTGCCGAGCTAGCGCAAAAGACTTTGCAAATGACGTTCCCACTAATAATGAACCTAAAAGTCCAGGACCACGAGTAAAAGCTACTGCATCAATATCATTTTTATGTATTTTTGCATCTAGAATGGCTTGGTCTACGGTGGGAATGATATGCTGTTGATGCGCTCGAGAAGCTAACTCCGGCACAACTCCACCGTAATTTGCATGAATTGCTTGACTAGCAATAATATTTGACTTAATTTCACCGTCTATACATATAGATGCAGATGTTTCGTCACATGAAGACTCAATACCGAGGATAATAGCCATTTCGCAAAAAATTAAAAAGAGAGTACAAAAATATCAAAAAAATACTAAAAATAACGTTCATTACTTTGCTAAGCATCACTTTAGTTGGGCTGGCAGGTATTTTTGCTTTACAGTATTCGGGAGTACAAACATATGTCTCGAAACGCGTAGCAAGCTATCTCAGTGAACAACTACACGCAAAAATCTCTCTTACGCACATCTACTTTAAACCATTTAATGCCTTAGAATTGAAAGGCTTTTCTATTAATGATCGTCATGGAAAACCTATTCTAAATGCAAAACGTCTGACAGCGAACCTTTCCTTATATAAATTATGGAGTAACAAGCTAGAAATTAATCATATCACACTGGAGGAAACATTTTTCCATTATGAGCTATATGAAGATAGCACCAACATTACTTTTTTAATCGATTATTTCAATCCAAAGAAAAAAGAAAAAGATAAGGAAGAAAAGTCTCTTGCTCTAGATTTAAAAGAAATCACGCTAATTGACAATCACTTTAAATTAACAAATCATCGTGCTTTAAAACAGAAACAGGGTGTCGATTTTAACTACCTTGATTTAAAAGACCTCTCTGGCCAATTCAAAAATATTCGGCACACTGCAAACGAAGTTCGATCAGATATTCACGGTCTACGCTTTAAAGATCAAAGTGGATTCATCTTGAAGAAACTTTCAGCAGAATCATATGTTTCCACTTCTAAAATGGAATTTGCTCATTTAGATTTGCAAACCAATCAATCCAAACTCGGAGACTATCTTGCTTTTTACTACAACAACTTCTCTGATTTTAAAGATTTCATTCATAAAGTTAAAATAGAAGGCACTTTAAATAACGCTAAGATTGATTCCAAGGATATTGTGTTTTTTGCACCTGCTGTAACCAATGTTCGGTTCCAATCTTCGATACAGCAAGCATCTGTAAGCGGAACAGTTTCTGATATACAGGCGCGAGAAGTTCACTTAGAAACCGGAAGAAAAACAAGTTTAAAAGGCGACTTTCGAATTACCGGGCTCCCCTATATCGAGAAAACACTGTTTAACTTCGATGTAGATGAGCTACAAACTTCAGCAAAGGATGTTGAGCTATTAGTTCCTTTGTTATCCAATCGAACATCCCTTGTGTTACCTAAACAACTGCACCTTTTAGGACAGATCACTTACCGAGGTGCATTAAAAGGATATTACCACCAATTTAATATTCACGGGGTAGCGCAGACTGGCCTTGGTGGACTTCTTACGGACACAGAAATTCGTATTCGACCACATCTACAATATGCCGGATTAATTGAAACTTCGGCTTTTTCACTAGGAAGTTTTCTACAATCTAAAAACCTTGCGCGCACTGGTATAAAAGTAAAATTTGATGGAGAGGGTATCCAGAAAGAAGATTTAAAATTAAGGGCGAAGGGCTCATTTCGCAACTTTTCGTTCAAAAACTATGTGTATCAACAAATCAATTTCGAGACGGATCTTTTCAATCAAATTTTATCCGCTAAGGGAGATATAAATGACCCAAATGCTTCACTTTCGTTTAAAGGGGAAGTTGATTGGCAAGAAGGTCTTCCAGCCTATCAATTGTCTTCGGACATTGAAATTGCAAACCTGAAAAAGTTAAATATTTTTCAAAAAGACAGTATTGTAGTCTTTAAGTCTAACCTTGAGGCAAATTTAAATGGCAATTCGCTGAATACTTTAAATGGGCATATTAGCTCCGATCATATTCAGTTTTACTCTTCACGTGGGGAGTTTTCCATGGCTTACTTAACATTTGAATCCCAGGGAAATGAACAGTCGAAGCAACTAACAATCAAATCCGATGTAGTTGATGGAATTATGTTCGGACAAATTGACCTAAATACAATAGGCCCATATTTTAGTTCGTTAGCTATGCGCTATGCGCCAGCCATAAACATTGAACAAAAAGCTTACAATCCGCAAAATTTTGACCTGAGCATACATATAAAATCATTTAATCCAATTTCGGCTTTATTCGATCCCCACCTACAGCTTGAAGATGGAGCACATTTACAAGCAACATTTTCGTCTGACAATTATACGGCGAGATTTAAAGCATTTAGTCCCACTTTATCGTACAAGGGGATGAAAATAACGAATCTCATTTTGAATGAAAATGCGGACGATAAGGCTTTTTCTTTAGACGTAACAGCTGACAGGTTTAGTTTTTCGGACTCGGCCTACATCGACAAAATCAGGATTAACAACTTACTGGCAAATGATAGTTTAACTTTCAAAATAGGGCTGTCGGAGACGAATCGAGCAAACTATTTGAATCTTAACGGGAATATCCATTTTGCACACAATCAACCAGCATATATTAAGTTTGACAGATCTGATATCATGCTAAACGATGAGCAGTGGACTGTAAATCAAAATGCAGATATCCGTGTTTCAAAAGGCAAATTTTACCTAAACAATTTACTACTGACGAGGGACAAGCAACAAATTAATCTAAACGGTATACTATCGAATGCAGATGACAATTTGGACATTGGTTTTAAAGACTTCAGCCTAGCCTCCCTTTCGGGGATAACTAAACCTCTGGGCATACAATTACAAGGACATTTAAGTGGAGACGTCCGAATCAACTCGATATTTAGCCGTCCGAACCTATCTACACATATTTCTACAACTCCTATCATCTACAACAATCTACCTATAGGAAATCTAACCATCAATGCTGATTTTGATCCAGAAAATGCACTTCTACAATTACAATCAAAATTATTGGACGTGGATGGTAATGGGCTAGATTTAGTGGGAACATACGATCTCGCGGACAAAGAAAATGCACTTAAACTCCAAGGTAAAATCAAGGATATGGATCTTGGGATCGCCTACCCTTTTCTACGTGGGTTGATTTCGAATCTATACGGAAAGATCAGTGGAGACGTTATGATCGGAGGAACAATACAACGACCTATTATAAACGGTTCTACTTCTATAAAGGAAGCATCATTTATCGTAAATTATCTACAAACCCGATATAACCTAGCGAATCAGAAAGCGGTTATCCGAAACAACAGCATCTTCTTATCCAACTTCAAGTTTGCTGATGTAAATAATGCTACAGCTAATACAAACGGCAGCATTAACTTGAATACGATTACCGATCCGACATTAGATTTTCGAATAAATACGGATAACTTTCAAATATTAAATACGACCCGTAAGGACAATGACCTATTTTTTGGTACCGCATACGCTTCTGGAAATTTCAGATTTAATGGTCCTACAAGTGCTATAAATATAGATATAACCGCCCGTTCCAATCCCAATACGACAATAAATATCCCCTTTAACACCTCATTAAAGGTTAGCGAAAATGACTTTTTCTATTTCATACATCCAGATTCCGGCAAGCATGAACAATCAACACGGAGAAGTATGTTAAAGGGACTGAGTATGAATATGGACTTATCGCTGACATCAGACGCAGAGATTAATCTTGAAAACAATATCGGGTCGTTAAAAAGCCTAGGAAATGGTAATATCACATTAAAAATATCGAACCTTGGTGACTTTGAAATGTTCGGGGATTACCACGTAACTTCAGGAAAATTTCATTTCACAGCACAAGATTTTTTTAACAAGTTTTTCGATTTAAAAGAAGGTGGAACAATTCGTTGGGCGGGTAATCCTTCCGAGGCTGTAGTCAATTTAAGCGCTACGTATCAGCAACGTACGTCAATTGCACCTCTCTATAATGCTGCTGGACGAACGGAAAATAACGATCGTATATTAGCACAAGCCGATATGATTCTAAAAGGAACTTTATCACAACCAGAAGTTTCTTTTGATTTGAATTTCCCACAAGACCCCTACGTGAAAGACGAACTTCAAGGTTATCTAAGCGATGGAAATAATGTAAATCAACAAGCAATTAGTCTGATTGTACGTAGAAGTTTCACGCCGGCGTCTACGCAAGAATTCGGAAGAGAGGTGAATAACACACTCCTTTCTGCAGGTACAGAAATTGCTTTCAACCAATTGAATAGTATTATTTCCCAGTCGCTCAACATGAATTTTTTAGATTTGAATATTCGCTCTTTCAACGACGCTTCTGCCTCGTTGCGTTTCTTTGACGATCGACTCATTTTTACAGGAGGAGTTACCGACCGTAGTAAAAACCAGGTCAATGATCTCACTCTATTTTCCGATCAAATAGCAACTGATGCCGAAGTCACTTTCAGGTTACGTCAAGATGGAAACCTAGTACTAAGAGCCTACAATCGTCTTAACACAAGAAATTTCCTTTTCACCCCATACTCCGACTACATCAGTGCTGTAGGTCTTGTATATCGACAAGAATTTAATTCTTTATCCGAATTTTGGCGTAAACTCTGGATTTGGAATGAGCGAAAAAAGAAAGAAGAAGAAGACGCAAAAAAAGAAGCCTTTTAGAGTAACATTTTCACCAACGCTTCCCACTCGGTCTTTAAATCCCCTTTAAACTCCGTTTTCTTTGCCTTACTATACCAGTACCGTGCATTCCACAAATCACCTTCAACACGATGGAGATAGGCATGTACATGTGCAGAAGTACTATCTGTGAGATGATCGATCAAATCATGCCCCTTTTCCCATTCACCTTTGGCCTCATACCACAGTGCCTGCAGCTGAATACTTAATCCTGAGGGAATACTGTCACTCTCTATCGAGTGAATAAAATCTTCATATACCATGTTTCACTTAATTTATTTTATTTATCGGTCCAGAATAAATCTTTAAACGAAAAAAAACAATTTAATATACTTTTTTTATTGAAATAGCATACTATTCTTTGTAAAGATAACGTTAGATTCATAGTTTGTAACAAAAATATTATAATCAATTAGATGAACGACGGGCCAGATTTTTTTGTTAGAACTGCAGATAATGGTACTTAAAATTTAAAAACTCAACGTTACGGATGAAACATTCTATTTACGCTATTCCACTCTTATTATTCGGTCCTACTCCTACATTTTCCACACCAAACAATGCCGAATCGAACAAAGTTCCACAGCACAATGCTTTTTTTCTACCACTAGCAAGTTTAGACCAGAAAAAAAATTTGCATGATTATTGGTCCGGGAATATTTCTTTACAAGACTCACTGAATGTAATAAAAGGTTCAGTAAAAGATGAAAAAGGGATACCCATGCAAGGCGCTATTATCACTGTAAAAGGTGAATCAAGTAATGTCGTTAGCGATGACCAAGGCTCATATGAACTTAAAGCAAAGCCAGACGCTACGCTTATTTTCAACAAAACTGATTTTTCAAGACATGAAGAGCCTGTAAACAATCGCAGTGAAATTCACGTCGTATTAAAAGTTGCACCTCCTGACTCGATTCAAAAGGATTCAACATCTGTAGCTACTAACTCGGCAGATTCTGTAAAAACAGACTCTACATCAGCGAATTCGAACATACCAACAAAAACGGCAACGGACTCGACACAGGCAAATGTAACCGCAATAACTACAGGAAAGACCGACTCAACACAAGTCGCACAACCTAACCAAAATCTTATACAAGGAACCGTAAAAGATGCAAATGGTCCTGTCGCTGGTGCTACTGTATCTGTAAAAGGTCAAGCAATTACAGCAGCCACAAATGATCAAGGAAAATTCAGTATCGCCGCTGGAGATACGTCTACACTTATTTTTAGTGCTGTCGGCTATAAAGAGCATGAAGAAGCTATCAACAATAGGAAGAATGTTGAAGTAGCGATGATACAAGAGACCAAGACCATACAGTCAGTAGAGGTTGTTGCAGTGGGCTATGGAACGATGGAACGAGCAACATTAGCGAGTTCGGTTTCCAGTATCGGCTCAGATCAAATCGAAAATGAAGTATTACCAAGTATTCCACAGGCTATTCAGGGAAAGGCTGGTGGTGTTCAAGTCACTCAAAAATCAGGTTCTCCCGGTGGGGGATTAAACATACGGGTACGGGGAACGACTTCCATCAACGCCAGTTCGGATCCTCTATACGTTATCGATGGAATTCCGGTAAATAGCACAACTAATTTTACGGGTGGGTCTAATTTTAATTTCGGAGGAGGAACACAAGGTATAAATGTGTTAGCCTCTTTGAATCCCGCAGACGTACAATCTGTTGAAATACTCAAAGATGCTGCATCCTCGTCCATCTATGGTTCCAGAGCCGCAAATGGTGTTGTATTGATAACCACCAAGAAAGGAGATGCTGGAACGAGCCAGTTCAACTTCAATATGTACGAAGGGTACTCGGAAATGCCTTCTGAGCGTAAGTATAAGATGATGAATACCGCGCAGTACCAAGACTATATGAAAGATTATTACTATTGGTTACAGCAAACGGATCCAGATGCAACCATTCCGGATCAAATTTTATCAAATGCTAATGTCGATACAGATTGGCAAGATGCTATTTTTCGTAAGGCAGCGACAAGAAGTTACGAACTATCGGCCAGTGGAGGCAGCGACAAGACTCAATACTATACCTCTATTGGTTACATGCGGCAAGGTGGTATATTAAGGAATTCCGATTTCAATCGACTAAGTGGACGTATTAATCTGAACCACCAACATAGCGAAAAACTTCGCTTCTCTACCGCCATCAACTTAACCCGCGCAGAAAACGATCGCGTACAGGAGGAAAATTCAAAAGAAGGGGCTACAAAAACAGGAATTTTTACTCCTCCGAATGTCACCGTTTACGACAATAATGGCAATTACGCATATGACCAAGTAAGTTTAACACGAGAAAACCCTGTTGCTATGTTGGAGTTACCTGTCAATAATGCACAAACTTGGCGTATATTGGCCAACGTAAGTGCGGAATACCAGTTTATCCCCTCCCTGACATTAAAGACAAGCTTCGGTACGGACGTGAGTTTTATCGACGAGACCTTTTTCATGCCTCCCAATGGTATCCGATCTTTCGCCAGCCAAGGAGGAATTGGTGCCCGTAGAAATACAAGAGATCAACTCTGGATCAACGAGACAACGTTAACTTTTGACAAGAATTTTGGAGATCACCATATCAATGTACTTGGGGGATTCTCTGTACAGGAATCTCGTTTAGAGTTTGTTCATGCTCAACGAACGAACTTTCCTTCGAATGACATTAAATATCTAAATGCAGGAGGTGTAGTCACTGGAGGAGACTCCTATCCTGAGGAATGGGCTATCGCATCTGGATTTGCTCGTGTGAATTACGATTTCAAAAAGAAATATATCATCACGGCGAATTTACGCTCTGACGGATCCTCGCGGTTTGGCCCCGACAATCGATGGGCAACCTTTCCTTCTGTAGCAGCAGCCTGGCGAATTTCAGAAGAAGATTTTATGAAAGGCTCGTTCATCAATAATCTTAAATTGCGCGGTAGCTGGGGAATAACAGGTAACCAAAATATAGGAAATTATGCGAGTTATTCCCTCTATGCTGGAAGCAATAATTATCTAGGTTCGGCTGGATTTGTCCCATCTGTATTGGGGGATAAAAATTTAAAATGGGAAACGACTAGGCAAACGGATATTGGTTTTGATTTAGGCCTTTTCGGAAACCGAATTTCTATTCTCGCAGATTATTATCATAAAAAGACATCCGATTTGTTATTAAGCGTGCCTGTTCTTACGAATTCTGGATACACCAGTCGATTTACAAACTCTGGAGATATCGAGAACAAAGGTTTCGAATTTGAGTTAACCACACAAAATTTGGTTGGTGCATTCAAATGGACAACATCATTAAACATGACCTTCAATAGGAACAAGGTACTTTCATTACCTAACGGTGATCGTATAGTAGGTGGCGTAGGTAATCTAAATATTGCACAGGAAGGGTTGCCACTAGGTACATTTTTTGGTTGGAAAATGATCGGTGTAAATCAGCAAACTGGTGTAATAGATTATTTAGGGAAAGATGGTGATGCTGTAACTCCTACCGATGAAGAAGATCGCCAGATTATTGGAGACCCCAATCCAGATTTCTTCGGAGGTATCACCAACACATTCCAATACAAGAACTTCGATCTAAGTATCATGGGGCAGTTCTCCTATGGCAATGATCTATTCAATTATAATTTAGCATCAGGATTAGAAGGATACAATGCGAGTTCTAATGGTTTTGTGGATTGGGTAGACCGCTGGCGCGAACCAGGTGATAAATCGGATATGCCACGCCCTACTCCTGGGAGTTTAGATAATGGGGCAATATCAGATCGTTTTGTGCAAGATGGTTCATTCTTCCGTCTTCGTAATATCACTCTGGGGTATTCGCTACCGAAAGATCTGACCGATAAACTAAAAGTCAGCCGTCTTCGTGCTTATGTTACCGTGCAAAATGCCTACGTTTTCACGAAATACAAGGGCTACGATCCTGAAGTAAGCTCAAGCCACGGTGGAGCAAATACAGGTCTAATTTATGGCTATGATTACGGCAGTTACCCTCAACCTCGAATTTTTACAGCAGGTATAAATCTTTCATTTTAACTCACGGCATATTTTATGAAAAGCATATATAAATTTTTGTATCTCTTTTTACTGATTATCACTTTTTCGTCTTGTGACAGCTTTTTAGACAAGGAACCCCTACACCAATATAATAATGAAGATTTCTTTACGTCACAAGAGAATGCAAATGCAGGGGTAATCGGTATGTACAGAACAATGACAAGTTCGTTCACCTTTGGTCAAACAATGATTATCGTGCCTGAGTTTTCCGCGGGCCATGTATCCCATTCTGCATCGTATCCAGAATATGAAAACTTTAAGACACATCAGGTCACGGCGATTAATCCTTGGATAGCTAATGTGTGGCAAGGTGTGTATGCGACAATAAATGCCGCGAATAATATTATTCAACGGGTTCCGGCAATGGAAGGCACAAACATTTCAGAAGAAAAGAAAAATCAATTTGTTGGCGAAGCAAAGTTTGTAAGGGCTTTAAGCTATTTTTTCCTCGTTCGTGCCTTTAATCGTGTTCCACTAAAGCTCACGGCGACGGAGGAAAACGAAGATTTAGCTATTCCACAAGCGGATCCCGCTGTTGTGTATGAACAGATTGTGAAAGATCTTACAGAAAGTGTAAGCGAACTTCCTGAATCACACGAGTCAACAGACGCGACAAAGGGCCGTGCTACCAAAGCCGCTTCGCAGGCTTTATTAGCTAAAGTTTATCTCTATCAAGCTGCAATTACGAATGACTACTCGTTAGCGGCATCAACAGCAGAGGAAGTAATATCATCAGGAGCCTTTCAGCTGGTAACTGATTATGGAAGCATATGGGGGACACAAAATACAGCAGAATCCATTTTCGAACTACAATTTGATGATCAAACTACCAACCCATTAGCTTCTGTTAGTAATGACAATGCCAGTATGCTATTCTACGTGAAAGATGCGAGCGTTGCGGACATTTATGAAAGTACCGATAAGCGTCGAGACGTCGCTATTGTTAGTGGATCTAACAACAGGTATTACATGGGAAAATTTCCAAATTTCAATCCTGCGAGTCAAAACTTACCGCTGATCCGACTTGCAGAATTATTATTAATTCATGCCGAAGCTAAGGCACGTTCGAGCAATAGTATATCTCAGGAAGCCTATAACTCTCTTAATTTAGTTCTTTCTAGAGCTGGTGTAAGCAAAGCAATAGACACCTTCACTAGTGTAGACGACTTCATTCAATTCGTTCAAGAAGAAAAAGAGAGGGAGTTAATTTTCGAAGGAGAAACATGGTTTGATTTCTGTAGAACAGGTCTTGCATTAGAAAAGTATGAATCACTAAGTAGTGAGAATTACTTCTTTTATCCAATACCGTCGGCTCAACGACTATTAAACGCACAGTTGGAACAGAACCCAGGGTATTAAATATAGAAACAAAGAGAAGCGTCTCTATATGGATTTTATATAGAGACGCTTTTATTCCATTTATTTGAATTTACTAGCTAAAGCGGCTAACTTCGACGCCATATCAGTTTCCGGTGAAGAAGAACGTTCTCTTTTTTCTCTCTTCGCTACCGGGCGTTTTTCCTCCGTTTTCATAGTCAATCCTATTCTATTTCTTCGTTCATCAATTTCCGTTACTGTGACCGTCACTTTCTGCTGCACCTTAACTACTTCATGTGGATCCGAAACATAACGATTCGCCAATTGGCTAAGATGTACCAAACCATCTTGATGTACTCCTATATCTACGAATGCACCAAAATTGGTAATATTTGTAACAATACCCGGCAATTTCATTCCTATTCTTAAATCCGAAATATTGTTTACTCCATCTGTAAATTTAAATTCCTCAAACTGTTCACGCGGATCTCGTCCAGGCTTAGCCAGTTCTGCAAGAATATCATTTAACGTTGGAAGTCCAACCTTTTCAGAGACATACTTCCTTAAATCGATCTCCTTTCGTAACTTATCATCTACTAAAAGATCTTCCACTTTCGCATTGACATCTTTGGCCATTTCTTCAACAAGTGCATAACGTTCTGGATGTACGGCCGACGCATCTAAAGGATGTTCGCCTTTTCTAATGCGAAGAAATCCTGCAGCCTGTTCAAATGCTTTTTCTCCTAAACGCGGTACTTTTTTCAATTCTTGCCTTGATTTAAATGGCCCATTTGCCGTTCTGTAATTTACAATCTGTTGCGCCAAAGAAGGTCCTAATCCAGACACATAAGCAAGTACTTGTTTGGAAGCTGTATTCAGCTCCACACCTACAGCATTTACACAAGAAATAACCGTATCATCCAAGGCTATCTGTAATTTATTCTGATCAACGTCGTGTTGATACTGTCCCACACCGATAGATTTCGGGTCTATTTTCACCAATTCAGCTAGTGGATCCATCAATCTTCTACCTATTGATACCGCTCCACGAACTGTCACATCATATTCTGGAAATTCTTCTCGCGCTACTTCTGAAGCAGAGTAAATGGAGGCACCAGATTCATTAACCATCACAATAGTCACGTTATCTAAATTCAATTTCCTTACGAAATCTTCGGTTTCTCGTCCTGCTGTTCCATTACCGACAGCGATAGCTTCAATCTGATGTTTTGCGACAAGGTGTCGCACCGTTTTCTCAGCTTCCACCAATCCTCCCGCACCGGTATGTGGAAAAATCGCCGTATTTTCTAATAATGTCCCCTGAGGGTCTAATACTACTGTTTTACATCCAGTGCGGAATCCTGGGTCAATAGCAAGAAGACGTCGCTGACCGAGCGGAGCAGCAAGCAGTAATTGTCGCACATTATCTGCAAATACGCGTATTGCTTCCTCATCGGCTCTTTGCCTTGTCAGAACCCGTATCTCGGTTTCCATTGAAGGCTTAAGTAATCTTTTGTAACTATCTAACAATGCTTGTTTCACCTGCTCGGAGGCTTCGTTGTTCGCCTTGATATATATTTTTTCTATTGTAGGTGTTACTTGTTCTTCTTGAACAGTTACATCTAAATAAAGCATTTCTTCTTTTTCACCGCGGCGCATCGCAAGAACACGATGTGAAGGAGCATCTTTCAGGGACTCAGACCATTCAAAATAGTCTTTGTATTTCAGTGCCTGCTGCTCCTTACCAGGTACCACCCGAGCCACAAAAGATCCCTGTTCAAGAAATATCTTGCGGGTACGAGCTCTTACCTCAGCATCTTCAGAAATTTGCTCAGCAATAATATCGCGAGCACCTGCCAACGCTGCATCCCAAGTCTCGACTCCCTTTTCTAAATCAACGTAATCCTCAGCAAGAGCAGCTATATCGATTCCCCCTTGCCCTAACAAAGCATCGGCCAAAGGTTGTAATCCTTTCTCGCGCGCAACGGAAGCACGTGTTTTACGTTTAGGTTTAAATGGCAAATAGATATCTTCTAATATTGCCATTGTCTCTGCCGATTTAATGAGTGTTTCTAGCTCGGGTGTAAGCTTACCTTGTTCCGTTATCGACTTCAAAACGGCTTCCTTTCTTTTATCTAGTTCACGCAATTGTTGAACACGGTCGCGAATAGAAGAAATTTGAACTTCATCTAGACTTCCTGTAAGTTCTTTTCGATAACGTGCTATAAATGGAATAGTTGCTCCCTCATCCAACAAGCCCATTGTGGTAGCCACCTGCCGACTACTGATACCCAATTCCTTCGAAATAATAATTTCGTATGCCATATAAAAATTTAAAAAATAGAAGTCGCCTAGTATAAGAAAAAAGTCTCTCGGCTTCTTGTCAACAATAAAATTGATAGGAATTTAGAAACAAAAGCAATCTACCCCTCTATGGTAGATTGCTTCATACATTATCTCTATCTGGTATTTATGATTAAAGACAGAAAAGGAGGTCTCCTTAATCCTTTACATTAGGATCTTATCCTGTGAATTATTATGAAATAAGTTTATACTTTCTTGGTCGCATCATCATTTCCAGAATGCTGTGCATCACCACTGTTATTGCTTGCAAAATGATCGTTATACCCCTGTTTGTAATGCTCTTCATCAGAGTCGCTAGACTGCTGTCCTGGATTATGCTGATAAGTATTCTCTGGTTTTGTAAATTGTGGAAGAGGTTTCTTCTCTTCTTCCTTTTGAGACAGTACGGGTTCTTCTTCGATTGGCTGAACTTCTTGTTCTGATGGAGTATGATTTTGATCTTGTTTCTCGACTTGAGGTTTATCAACATCAGTTACGTCTAGATCCTTCTCAAAATTATTAATTTGATCAGAAATCTCTCGCTTTATCCCCTCTGAAGCATCTTTAAATTCCCGGATACCTTTACCTAAACCCCGCGCTAATTCTGGAAGTTTCTTTCCTCCAAATAATAATAGAATGACGATGACAATAAGCACCATCTCTTGCGTACCAATATTTAAAAATCCTAAAGCCATTTTCTTCTTTTTATTTTTAACTTAAACAGTGGACTAAGGTAAGTCTAAATTTACTTTTCCTCAAAATTTTTGCTGTAAATATTTAGTAACATTTTAAGATTAATATTAAGATAACAGCGGCTTATCGCCTATTTACCTATCTTTGTCGCTTCTATGTTATATAATTTTTATCAGCAAAACAAACATTTCTATCGGAGTGCTTTCGCACTAGCTGCTCCTGTGGTTATCTCGCAACTCGGCCAAACATTAGTTCAAACAGCGGATACAATAATCGTCGGAAAATTCGCCGGAACAATACCACTAGCGGCAGTATCCTTGGTCCACTCCGTTTTTATCGTTGTCATGGTAATTGGAATCGGAGTATCTTATGGCTTAACGCCATTGATTGCTCAAGCAAACGGGAAAGGTGACAAGCAAAATTGCGGAAAACTACTTTCAAACAGTTTATGGTTAAATGTTGTTACAGCCTTTTTGCTATTCTTTATTGTAAATTTCGGTTCCATGTATGCGATACAACATATGGATCAAGATCCACGTGTGGTCGATACAGCAAAGCCGTATCTTCTCATCTTAATGTTATCTATTATCCCATTGATGGTGTTTAATACTTTCAAACAATTTGCCGAGGGATTAGGCTTTACCAAACAGGCGATGAACATAACGATTTGGGGCAACGTATTAAACGTAATTTTGGCAATCATTTTTGTCAAGGGACTTTTCGGAATAAAACCAATGGGTATCGTTGGAGTAGGGTATGCAACATTAATAGATCGGATATTAATGACAATTGCTATGTCTACTTATGTCTTACGCTCAAAGACTTTTAAAAGTTACGCAAGCCATTTCAAGGTGTTCCATATTGACATGAGCGCTATAAAAAGTATATTTAAAATTGGCATGCCTGTAGCGTTGCAATATATGTTTGAAGTTGGAGCATTTGCAGTAGCTTCCTTAATCGCTGGTAAAATTGGAGCCGTAGAACAAGCCAGCCATCAAGTTGCCATTACACTCGCCGCCATGACCTATATGATGGCCAGTGGAATAGCCTCATCTGCGACAATAAAAGTAGGGAACAATTACGGTAAACTCAATATCGATCGTGTTCAAAAGTTCGCTACCGTCTCCTACCATCTTGTACTTACCTTTATGGTCATCTGCGCATTAATATTTGCCATTTTCAACCAATATCTACCACAGATCATAAGTAATGATGACGCAGTTATTCGTATATCTGCTCAACTGTTGATCATTGCAGGTCTTTTCCAATTATTTGATGGCACGCAAGTCGTTGGATTAGGTGTCCTTCGAGGGATGGGCGATGTAAATATTCCTACATTAATAACTTTTGTTGCTTACTGGATTATAGGCATACCTTCAGCTTACTTACTTGGTATTTATTTAAACTTAGGTGTTCAGGGTGTATGGTACGGTCTTACATTGGGATTGCTAACATCATCTTTATTACTCTTTCTCCGCTATCGAAAAGTTATTCAAAAGAAGAAATTAAACGTAGCATAAAAATTTATGCGATAATGAAAAGGAATTTTCTTAAAACATAAAAGCAGCGACTATTATCGCTGCTTTTATGTTTTTATATCTCACGATTCATATCCCAATTTTCCAAATAATCGGCAACTCGCTTTAAGAAAGTACCTCCAAGTGCCCCGTCAATGACACGATGATCATAGGACATAGAGAGATACATAATGTGGCGGATAGCAATAACATCACCATGTTCAGTTTCCAAAACAGCAGGTCGCTTTTTAATTGTGCCCACCGCCAATATAGCAGCTTGAGGCTGATTTATGATAGGAACTCCCATAATATTACCAAAAGCACCAATATTAGAAAACGTAAAAGTTCCCCCCTGCGTATCATCAGGCTTTAATTTATTAGAGCGTGAACGTCCCGCTAAATCATTGACAACCTTACTTAATCCAACTAAACTAAGCTCATCTGCATTCTTTATCACAGGTACAATAAGGTTTCCCGAAGGAAGAGCTGTAGCCATCCCGATGTTAATATGCTTGCGCTTAATAATCCGGTGTCCGTCAACAGATACATTCACCATAGGAAAATCTTTAAGCGCCTTGCTTATAGCTTCAATAAAAATTGGAGTGAAGGTCATATTCTCTCCCTCACGTTTCTTATAACCGTCTTTTACCTTATTCCGCCAATTTACTAAGCTAGTTACATCAGCTTCCACAAAGGATGCTACATGTGGTGAAGTTTTCACACTATGTAGCATGTGATCCGCAATTAGCCTGCGCATACGATCCATTTCGATTAGCTCGTCCCCCCCATCTAGTAAGACTTTAGTAGTGGATTTCGTTGTATCAGTTTCTTTCGTCACACATGTGTTGTTCACAGCCGTAACCACATTGACGTTTGGTTCTTTAGACTTAACCTCTCGTTGAGCTAGATAATCTAAAATATCTTGTTTTGTGACACGCCCATCTCCGCCAGTTCCTTGTATACCATCCAATTCCTGTTGGCTTAATCCTTCTTCTTGAGCGATATTT
The DNA here is from genome assembly GCF_965644235.1 of Sphingobacterium sp. LRF_L2. Lineage (NCBI taxonomy): Bacteria > Pseudomonadati > Bacteroidota > Sphingobacteriia > Sphingobacteriales > Sphingobacteriaceae > Sphingobacterium > Sphingobacterium sp. LRF_L2. The sequence goes on from NZ_CBFFRI010000009.1 coordinate 257,795, forward strand.
TTAACAAGTGGAGAATAGAAACGTTGTCCAGAATGCAGCACTGTTTTCTCTACAGATTCCCTGTTCAAGAGTTCTGTTCCGGGTATCGTATCCTCAATAAGACGTTCTTCTATTTCCTTAGGGCTGTCTTCTATCGGATTTTCAACAGGTGGAGGAATGACTTTTTCAGTTTTTTCCAGAGACGAAATAGATTCCGTATTCTGCGGAGGTTCTTTAAACTCCTGATCTCCTTCTCCTTCGATTTCAATGAGCGCTATTACCTCACCAACCTGAACGACTTGATTCTCCTCAAATAATATCTTTGACAATTTACCAACGACCGGAGAAGGCACATCTGAGTCTACTTTGTCCGTGGCAATTTCAACGACAGCTTCATCCTCGTTTATTAGATCTCCTACTCCTTTAACCCATTTGGTGATGGTAGCTTCAGAAACGCTTTCTCCCATTTTCGGAAGTACCAATTTATATATACCCATAAGATTTAGTTCGTTCAATGATTTACTAAATTAACATATAATCTACTAATTTAGTATAAATGAAATATAATATTTTAATAAACCTATAAAACGAAATATTATTTTAAAATATCGCTTTTTTCTTTCACAAATAAATTCCACAACATAGTCAACCCCGCTACACTCGCTCTTTCAATGTTAATAGCGCGATCATTTTTAAAATAGAAAGTATTCACCTTAGTCTCCCGCAACCCGGCTACAGCTACACAAACCATACCGACGGGTTTAGTTTCGGTCGCACCGGTTGGTCCAGCAATACCACTTGTTGCAATAGCATAGTCGGTATTTAATCTTCTTTTTGCACCTTCCGCCATCGCCTTGACCGTAGCCTCACTGACAGCTCCATAGTCTTCCAATATAACTGCATCGACGCCTAAAACATCGGTCTTGACCTTATTAGCATAGGCCACTATAGCCCCCTCAAACATACGACTTGCACCAGCAACAGCAGTTAAACTCGCTGCAATTTGCCCTCCAGTACAGCTTTCTGCTGTAGCCACTTTCCTGCTTTCACGTGTGAATTCCCTCACAATAACTTCTTCAAAAGAGAGATCTTCCGTTACCACAACATGATCTTCCAAACGTTCGATGATTCGCTTTGCGAACTGCTGCGTTTCATTAATAATCGAATGTTTGTCTATTCCCTTTGCAGTCAATCTCAAACGGACTAACCCCAACTTGGGGAGATAAGCAAGTTTAATATAATCAGGCATTTCCTCTTCAATATCGGCAATCCGTCTAGCTAAATGAGATTCTCCGATACCTATTGTTAAAATATGCTCATTGTGAATAAATATACCTTGTGTTGTAGTAGTAAGAAATGGCAGCACCCTGTTTTCTATCAGGAATTTCATTTCAAAAGGTACTCCAGGTAAAAACGCATAATATCTGCCGTCCTTCTTAATGGCCATCCCAGGCGCAGTACCGACATCATTAAATAATACTTCTGCGCCGGCGAGAACGTCAGCTTGTTGTTTATTTATTTCCGGCATGTCTTTATGCCCAGAACGTTCAAACAAATGCTGGACATGGGACAAAACTTGGGGATCTCGTATTAAATGTGTCTGGAAATATTCCGCAATAGTTGTTTTTGTGACATCATCTTTTGTTGGCCCTAGACCACCTGTAACGATGATAACATCGGCTCTTCCCTCTGCATCTTTCAATGCGCCAACAATAGCTGGCTTTCTGTCGGCTATAGAAGAAATTTGAACAATAGGGATAGAGAGCGTTGCTAATCGCTGAGCAATCCATGCAGAGTTTGTATCTACGATCTGTCCATTCAGAATTTCGTCACCTATGGTAATAATTTCTGCTTGCATAAAAGGAAATTTAAAACGGGTACTAATAGCTGTAGTGACTTTCTCGTTTCGTTAACTTCAAGTCTTGTAATACGGAGGCTTTAGCACGAATGGTAATATTATAACTTTTATATTGTCCGAAAGGAGTCCATCCCATCGAAATATCCCAACAATGGAGATCCCGATAAATACTGAAACGTGTTAGGGAGAGTGCTTGATTTCGGAAATCATAGCCCGTATTGAACTGCACTTTCCATTTGGGAGTAACATTAAAATCGCCGTTCAAATTTACAGTTGCAGTAATGGTATTTAGCATCTGACGTGTTGTGCTGTTCCACGACTTACTATAGTTCATACTGAAAGATCCATTCAAATTCCATGGAATATTAAAATCAACAAATGCATTTGGATCTGTACTGATACGCGCCAATGCTTCAGCTTGCTCCTTCGTCATGTTAGGCATTTGATTCTTTAAGGAATCAATATTATTATTTCTGCTTTTATTGGCGTTGGGATTTAGACTATAATCAAAAGACAAACCGAAATTAGTAAGTCGGGCTAGTTTTCCATCTTGCAATGCGAATCGGTCTACACGTACGCCATTCTCGTTGACAACATATGGATCTAAAGTTCCGTTAAAATTTAGATTAATTTTTTCGTTGAATAATGCCGTACGTCCAGAGAAACTGATGGTAGATAACTTCAAAGAATCAGCCATGAAGTTGTAGTTCCCACTAAAGGTCAGACCCTGCAAAATTTTAATTTTCTTAAAACCTTTGCCTGTAGTATCATTCTCTGTTCTAACCTTCGCTTCAATATTATTATCGACGGAAAACCCTATACCCATGGACTTCCCTGCACTTGGAGTTCCATATATACCACTCTCGAAAATCGAATACTTTTCCAAAGTACCGCTTGAGTTTACAAATTCTCTATAGAATCCGTATCGAGCATCCGAAAAGTCCGGACGATAATTTAGATTGACAGAAGGCGTAATGACGTGGCGAATAGCTTCTACCTTTCCCATTTTCGGATACATCCCGTAGATTTTCGTAGAAAGACCAGAAGACATTGAATAGTCATATGCCCTAGAGAATCCCTGCACTGTATCGCGAACTTCTGAAAAACCATTTACCTCATTCACTAACCTTTTGCGGATAGTTTGTAAATACCAACGTTCGGTATAATTGACAGAAGTATTAAATTGGAAATATTTAAATGCATTTAAACTAAGGGCAATAGGAATACTATGCTGAAAACCATTTGTAAAATTATTCAAAGACTCCTTCTTAAATAATACAGAATCTCCTGTAGAGATGCTGTTACGACCTTGAAGACTATATCCAACGGTTATCCTTTGATACCATTTTTGTTCTCCAACGCGATTTTTGGAATCAAATGGATTAAATGTAGAGACGTTCAAACTAAAAGTAGGCAACTCCAAATCGACCTGTCCGGAAGTCATATCTTGACGATGGCTTAAACTCGAAGTGAAGTTTACTTTACCGTCTGCAAACACCTTTCCATAAGAAATGGAAGACGACATATTATTTCGGGTCAAGTCCTGAATACTATTTGCTTGATTGAAGCCCGTATTTTGAAAATATGAACTCGTACCGACATTGACAGAAGCTGAGAAAGATGTTCCCGGGTTTGCTTCCTGTCGCTGTGTATGATTCCAAGTTACATTAAAATCTTTATTGGTACCATAATTTGAAGTACCTTCTACTCCTGTTTTTGTGGCAGCATAACGGATATTAAATCCGCCGCTATATTTGTAATTTACCAGGTAATTTGTTTTAACATTCCCTTCCCAAGATCCCTTAGAATAGATACTAGCCCGTATCTCAGAATCCCAATAATCATTAAAAGCAAGATACCATCCTATATCACGTAAGGCGAATCCCCTGGTAGCATCCTCTCCAAAAGAAGGGAACAAAAATCCTGACGAGCGTTTATTTTGTCTTGGAAAAAAACCAAATGGGATGGCTAGAAATTTGATGGGAATATTCTCCACAACCAGATAAGAAGGACCGACGATAATATGTTTACCAGCCATCAACCCTTTTGTAAATTGTATACCAAAATGCGTATGTGGATATGGCAGATTACATGTACTGTACATACCTGTCTTTAGAGACAATTCATCGTACAAGTTTTTTCTTACAATCTTAGCTTGTATATAAGCACCATCTTGCTCGGTCATAATACCGTAGGTATTCCCCTCTCTAGTTTTGTAATCGTAAACCAGTGAGTCGACAGATTTCGGCGTATCTCCTGGAAAAATAACGACAGGTCGACCAACATACTTCCCATTATGGTCGACAACACCACTTGCAAAAAGTTCATTCGTATTCCGATCTAGACGTATATAATCCGCAGAGAGCTCAAACTCCTGATACTTTACTTTCGCTCCGTTGTACAAGTGAAGAATATTTTTATTAACTTGATTCCACGAAGAATCATTTGCTACAATTGTTACAACCGTCTCCAAGCCATCCTGATCTTTCATAACGACTGTATCTTTACCACCAGTAGCCTTTAAATGATTATTTGTGCTATCTGCTACAATTAAAGTAGTATCCTGAGCGTTAGAATTATTGGCTTGCGAAGGCTGAACGGCCTGTGCAAAAGAAGTGTAAACAACTATGCACAGCAACAAAATGGTAGAGAAAATACAAGTTAACGCCTTCAATGTTAAATATGAATGTTATTTTTGTTTTAATTTAAACTTTATTTCGGCAAAAATAGTCAAAAAACATTTAGAAAGCGTGACTAGCACCCACGATTAAAGAAAATAAATTTTACGCTATTTTTGTACCGTAAATTAACGAAGATATACTAGGATTTTATACACATGACGAGAAATTTAACAGTAAATTTAACAGTAAAGAAACTAAGTCTATTTGTTATAACGATTTTTACATTATGCCTTACCCTCTCCCTATCTCCCAAACAAGAACCACATAGCAGCATACAGCGTGTACGCACTATTGTACTAGACGCAGGACATGGGGGACATGACTATGGTGCTAGGGGAAGACAATCAAACGAGAAAGACGTTGCGCTAAGTGTTGCATTAAAATTGGGAAAGAAGCTAGAAGATGAGATTCCAGGGGTACGCGTGATATTTACCCGCAAAACCGATGTTTTCATTCCTCTATATGAAAGACCAGCAGTCGCGAACAATAATAAAGCGGATCTATTCATCTCTATACATTGTAACTCTGCGGACTCTGATAGACGTGTAAAAAACAAAAAAGGACGATACGTCACAACGACTGTAAAGAACCCTTCCGTCCGTGGCACTGAAACTTTCGTTTGTGGTTTTAATAGACTAGGAAGTCAAGATGTGGCTATCCGCGAAAACGCATCAATCCTTTTAGAAGAAAACTACAAAGAAAATTATGGTGGATTTGATCCAAAAGATCCGTCGAGTATGATTGTTTTTCAACTTATGAAAAATCAATATCGTAGAGAAAGTATCAAACTAGCCTCAAATATGCAAGATGAATATGTAAAATCATCAAGAGGTAACCGTGGAGTACAGGAGCTGTCGTTGGCGGTATTAGCAACAGCAGGAATGCCATCGGTACTAACGGAAATAGGTTTTATCAGTAGCCCTGATGAAGAAGATTATATGCTATCTAGTAACGGTCAAAATGAAATTGTAACAAATCTATTCAACGCAATAAAATCATACAAAACTGCCGTAGAACGATAAACTTTTAGTACATTAGTTTGTTGTAATTGCATAGGAAAATTAAACATTATTCAGGTCATATTTTGAAAATATCTAACGAAACAAAAGTAGGTATCATCACCGCAGCTGCTTTAGCATTATTATTTATAGGATATAACTTTCTAAAAGGAAACGATGTTTTCAGTAGTGAAAATGAGTTTTATACCGATTACGACAACGTAGATGGTCTAACAGTTTCGAAGCCTGTCGTTGTAAATGGCTACCAAATAGGTCGCGTGTCTAAAATGGATCTGCTAGAAAATGGGAAAATACGTACTCATTTCAAAATTAAGAATGAATACAATATCCCTTCAAATTCGGTTGCACGTATCGTAAGTGCAGATTTACTGGGAAGCAAAGCTATTGTATTCGAATTAGGGAATAGTACCACGATGGCAAAAGATGGAGATCCTCTTCTTTCTGATGTGCAAGCCAATCTCTTAGAAAAAGTAGAACCCCTGCAGAAAAAAGTAGAAAATCTAGTTGTTAAGTTAGATTCTGTCCTTTCTGCTGTGAACACCGCGCTAGACGATGAATTCCAGAGAGACTTTAAAAATAGTCTTCATAGTATTTCCATTTCTCTCAACAACATGGAGCGCATTACAAGTGATGTGGAGGGACTTATGGGATCTGAAAAAGTACGCTTAGCTAAAATTATGCAAAACTTAGAGTCCATCACAAATAACTTCAAGAATAATAACGATAAGATCAACAATATACTTGCCAACCTAGATAATTTGTCTGATGACCTCTCCAAAACAGAAATCAAAGCGACAATCGACAATGCTAACCGAGCTATGAAAGATGTACAAGAGATTACGACAAAGATCAACAATGGCGAAGGTTCAATAGGTTTATTGATAAATGATGAGAATTTATATAATAATCTGAATAGTGCTTCTTCAGAATTAGATGGATTGATAAAAGACGTCAAAGAACGACCTGGCAAATATATCCGCTTAAGTATTTTTGGAAAAAAAGACACGAAATAAAGCGATACATCTAAAAAATAAAAAGTCCATCAAATGATGGACTTTTTATTTTTTAGATTAGTTCTGATAGGCAACCAATCTACGACTAGACATAATGATACTACAAGGTTTCCTTTAACCATCTAAAAAATTCGCGCTGCCATACTTGTGCATTTTGTCCAGAAAGAACCCAATGATTTTCTTCTGGTAAATAGACTAATCTACTTTTTATATTTTTCAATTGTGCTGCCTGAAAAGCTTCCAAACCTTGCCCAATTGGCACACGAAAATCTTTCCCTCCCTGGAATATAAGAATAGGTGTATCCCACTTATCTACATAATTTATAGGGTTATAAGCTGTATATGTTTTTTCATTTCGCTTATCCCAATAAGGTCCACCAAGATCATAGTTGGCAAAAAACAGTTCCTCTGTAGTTCCATACCACGAAGTCATATCAAAAAGCCCACAATGCGATATTAAAGATTTAAACCGACCATTGTGTACACCTGCCAACATAAAGACAGAATACCCGCCATAACTAGCTCCTACCGCAGCTATTCGCTCCTTATCCACATAAGACTCCTTCGCTAAATCATCAATGGCAGAAAGGTAATCTTGTATTGCCTGACCTCCCCAATCTTTGCTTATGTCTTGATTCCATTTCACCCCCCAACCTGGCATTCCACGGCGATTTGGCAAAATGACAATGTAACCTTGAGCAGCCATTAATTGAAAATTCCAACGGAAAGAATAACCTAAAGTTGTTGCAGATTGCGGTCCTCCTTGGCAAAAGAGCAATGTTGGATATTTCTTTGTTGGATCGAAATCAGGCGGATATATCACCCACGAAAAAAGATCCGCTCCGTCAGAAGCTTTAGTAAAGCGTCCTTCTACTTTCGATTCTGCAAAACTCGCAAATGCTTTATCATTTACATTAGTAACAGCTATCAGAGATTTCTTCTTCAAGTTATAGACATAGATTTCCGCAGCATGTGTTAACGTTGTAGATGAAACAACCAAGCCATTTTCTACCTCTCCAATCAAATCGCCAATATCGAACAGTCCTTCACTCAATTGAGTAATTTTCGCTTCTGATTTCTTAGGATCTTTTGATATTTCAACAGAAAAAAGCTGTACCGTACCTTTCGTTGGCGCCGTAAAAAAAAGCTTCCGCCCATCTTTGCTCCATATATACGAATTCACTGTGCCATCCCACTTTTCTGTTAAATTAATTCGTGTTGAGGAATTTTTATCATAGACGATCAGATCATTTTTATCAGCTTCATATCCGTTAGTTTTCATGCTTAGCCATGCAAGTTTTCCGCCAACCGGACTATAGGATGGATTCGTATCGTAACCATCCATGCCCTGTGTGATATTCACAGTTGTTTTTGTCGCTAAGTCATATCGGTATATATCGGTATTGGTACTTTGTGCATACTCCTTACCAAATAATTTCTTACACACATAAAGAATAGCCTTACTATCTGGAGACCATGTAAAATCCTCAGCACCACCAAAAGGCATTTGTGGACTATAAAATGGCTCATCCTTCAATACGTCAATAGGCACTCCGATTTGGCCGTTGTCATATGAAGCAATAAAAGGATGATTAAAACGTCCGTCATTGAAAGTATCCCAATGCCTATAATCTAAATCATCATAAATATACACATTCGACTTTGGCAAATCTTCGTACTTGTCAACACTGTGGTACTTATTGATTAATACAGCCTTACTAAAAAGAATATATTTACCATCTGGCGATATTTTTACATTTTCTAGCCCGCCTTCAATGTCTGTTAATTGTTTTGATTCACCTCCAGAAATTGATTTTGACCATAATTGTCCTTTGAAAAGATAAACTACTATTCCATCCGCTCGGATCTGAACAACAGATTCTCCTCCTGCTTCGGTAGTGAATTGAATCGGTTCCTGTCCTCCATCAACAGGAGCTACAAAAAGATTTTTCTCAGACTTATTCTCTCCAAAAGAATAATTGGACACACCGTAAATCAAAAATTTACCATCTGAAGATAATCCCTCAGCAGATACTCGTCCCAGTTCCCATAACTTCTCTGGAGTTAACACATTTTTTTCCAAATGATATACCTTATTTTTTATCAATGCACGATTTACTCGCTGATCTCCTGTGTCCTGCGCAAAAGATTGAATAGTTGCGAGCAAAGCACAAGCCAATATAGAAACTTTATTCATACAATTGTTGTTTTATCCTGTGCAAGTTAATAAATGTAACGCCTATACAGAAATCACCGACCTCGGAGAATCAGAAACAACGTAATCCATAAGCGTATTCGAAACAGAAATAACGAGATATCCATATCACTTTGATTTTATTTCGAATTGACTCCATTGAACTTTCGTAGAGAGTTTCATAAGAACAGCCAAAGTAACAAAAATTCCCACTGTACCTACCAGAAGCGATAAATCCTGTAATTGCATCAATAGATATATAAAAGAATAAAATAAAAGAAGTAATGCACTGAATAGGTAAATCATCTTTTTGTTTCGTGTTATTGCGTAGACAAAAGAGGTTATCAATGTAATCGTTGCTAATCCAGCTATAAAGTAAGCCCCATCAAAACCTACATGTTCACCAACGGCCAATAGCAAAGAATAAAACAAGATCATACCGCAACCTATCAAAACATATTGTATAAAATGAATACGTTGTTTCTTCAGAATCTCTGTAAAAAATAACGCTGTGAAAGTCAATAATATCATCAATACTCCGTATTTAGCAACACGAGTTGTTTTTTGGTAGTTGTTCACCGATTCTAAAAAATTAACTTGTATCATATCTTTTTGCGTAGACAATTGTCCTAAAGACAATGGTGAACCATCCTTAACTGGCACTGTTGCTGCTACAGTAGATGCCTCCATATTCCCTTCGTCCCAATCGCTATTAACGATATCATACAACTTCGTCTTAATCCCGGTCCACTGTTGTGGAAATTTCCGGCTAAAGCCTGAGATACGCCAACTTGCTTCAAAAGATGTGTCGCGAACCGTTCTATGTTCTGGAAGGAAACCACCATCGAAACTAGGATTAGCCCAAGCCCCAGAAATAGTCATTGCCGTTTCCTCCGCGGTGGGAAAAATATATAGAGATTTCGAGCCACGAACGTCAATCTCAACATCAAAAGCAAAGCGAGTCGACTTTGAAGACAAATCAACATCAACAACCATCGTTTCTTCAAACAAATTGAGATCACTATCACTTACTCTAAAAGATAAATCCCCCTCCTTTCTTTTCAATTTAGGTGCTGTTTTCAAACCTTTAAGATCGCTAAGTCCTACAAGTAATTTCGCGCTCTCCCATTGTAAATCTTCCGACTTTATTTCCAGTTTAGAAAAGTCTACATCACTAAAGTCTCCCTTAATCCCCAGTTTCGAGTTATATACAACCGTTTGGTAAATACCTCGCTTTAGCAAACGTGGATTAACTTCAGAGTGAATTGACATATCCTAGCGGCCAGAAACAAATAATCCTTTTCATACGATGTTTCTACTTTTGGTTTTCCTTTATCATCCGTTGTATTAATTATTTTATTAAATAAGTACGGAATACATAGCACGGGGCCAGAAACAACCTGTGCTTCTCCCCACTTACTTGCTATTTCAGCAGTTACCGTTCGCTGCCGATCACTTCGTTCTACAATCAACTCATTTACCCAATTCATCGGAATCAAGAGTAAAAGGAGTAATATAAACATGATCAATATCCGTAAAGCAACTGAGCTGAGTAATTTTTCTAGGGCGGATGGGCTTACCTCATTTTGAGGATTATTTGTTTGATTCGAATTTTCCATTTTTATTTATTTTGACAAGGTATACTGTAATACGTGCGAATGCATTAGCATTCCTTTTAAGGTTTCAAGGGAATAGTCCAAAAGATATCTAAACTCTAAAGCATAAAATGGTTGGCATTGTTTCCCTTTGCGAAATGAGGCTAAAAAATATTTGAAATGCTCAGGATAAAGCATTGAGCCAATAAAAACCATGGCGAACAGATACAAACTCCGCTTCCCATTCCCGAGTAACAAATACTGCATAGCAATCTCATCTTTGATGTCAGTACCAATTCCCGTCAATACATGAAAAGCATCATGGTTTTCGAGTTTAGGCATAATATCAAACCCATTTTCTTTATAAAATTCACCTAATGCATGTCCCAGACTACCTCGCTCAAATTCCAATAAATCTGATTTTTTAAGCCCCCATGGTTGCTTATTCCATTTGAATAGGTGGGCGTAGACACGAGATGACCATTCATATAAACGAATCATCACTATCAATCTCATTTTCTCCATATTATGTAATAAAAAGTACTTTGAATTTCAAAGTTGTAAAACAAAAAAATTATTTATACTGTTGTCTTATTAAATTTTCCAGTGCTTTAACGTGATTTTCAAAGGCTTTCTTCCCTTTTTCAGTTCTCTTATAGCGTGTATTTGGTTTACGGTCTACAAAACTTTTTTCGACACTTATATATCCTTCCTTTTCCAATGTCTTAAGATTTGACGCCAAATTCCCATCAGTCAATTCCAGTAGATCTTTTAATGAACTAAAGTCATATTCTTCATTTGCCATCAATACACTCATTACTTGCAAACGAATTCTGTTTTCAAAAACTTTATCATACAACGAAAAATCCAACGCCACTTTTATTCGTATTTCTTATAAACAATAAAACCATAAATAATATGCAAAAAGCCAAATCCCATCACCCAGAACCAGAGGCCATATCCTGGAAAAGACAATGCAAATATGCCAAGCATAATCTCCAAAAGCCCCAGCCACCTTACTTCTTTAAATGTATAAACGCCACCGGCGGTGAGCGCCAATCCGTAAAAAATCAATAAGCTAGACGCAATAAGATCGTAATATCCCTTTGCTATAAAAAGCGAAGATAACAATCCTCCTGTCAACAAAGGTACCACCATGGCAAACAGTAAAGACTTACTCGTCGAATTCCACACCGATTGTTTAACGCGCTTGGCCTTGCGTATTGCCATTACAATACCTGTCAGCAGAGAAACAAGCAAAACGGTAAGAGCGATTAAAATTAAATAAGACAATACATCTTGATCCAAAACATAATGATCTCTGTAATCTAATCCGCTTTCAAAACCATATACTTTAACATATGCCAGTGAAGCTCCTATCAATGCATAAACACCAATAAGAACACCAGAAAGCCCAGAAATCGAAACGAATTTTGAGGATCTTTCCATCATAGACTTAATGTCGCCTATTTCTCTAAGTAAATCTTTCTGATTCATAAAAGTACTTTGAGTTTCAAAGTAAATGAATATAAAAGACTTATGCAAGAGGAAAAAAAAATTAATATTTTTTTAAAAATAAATTCAAAAAAGACTTGCAAGATATCGTTTAGCTTTCTATCTTTGTGCCACAATAAAAGTCCTAATAACTGCGGAAGTGGCGTAATTGGTAGCCGCACCAGACTTAGGATCTGGCGCCGCAAGGCGTGGGGGTTCGAGTCCCTTCTTCCGCACTTGATGTCCTCCCGAACTTAATAACTCGGGAGGATTTTTTTTGTAAAATGCGTAAAAGCGAAACGAGAGTATGAATATTTCACACCAAAAAGTTGACGACGTCAACGCAAACATTAAGGTAGAATTAGCGCCTGAAGACTATAACCCTTCAGTAGATAAAGCCATCAAAGAACAAGCAAAAAAAGCTAAATTACCTGGCTTCCGTCCTGGTATGGTGCCTACAGGTCACATCAGACGTACATACGGAAAAGCTATTTTATTTGACGAGATCAATAAGGTAGTAAACGACAAAATCGCGGAATACATTGGTGATAACAAATTAGAAGTTCTAGGACAACCATTACCTTTAGATAGCGATGCTGATGCACAATACAACTGGGATTTCAAAGATACATTCTCTTTTACTTATGAAATTGGTTTAGCTCCCGAATTTGCAATTCCTTTCACAAAAGAAACTGCTTTTACGGCATATGATATCAAAGCTGATGAGGAAACATTAGCGGAACGTATTAAAAACTTACGCCGCAGCTATGGCAAAATGACTAACCCAGAAGTATCTGAGGAAGGTGATGTGTTATATGCTACCCTAAAACAAGATAAAGAAGAAGGACTGGAGCAAACAGCTTCTGTACGTACGGATATCATTGAAGATGCAAAGATTAAGAAGTCTTTAGTAGGCTTGAAAAAAGACGATTCAGTGAAAATTGACGTTAAAAAAGCTTTCAAAGTTGCTGATTTAGCTCGTATCTTAAGCATTACAGAGGAAGAAGCTACAGCTTTAGATGTTACGAAATTCGAATTAACGGTTAAAAACATCAACCGTTTGGAAGAGTCTGATCTAAACCAAGAATTTTTCGACAAATTATTCCCTGCTGGTGAAGTAACAAAAGAAGAAGAATTTAAGGCAAAAGTAAAAGAAGAAGTCGAGAACTTATTCAAACAAAATGCGGATCAAAAACTACGTAACGATATGTATACTTTCGGTATGGATAAAGTAGACGTGCAGTTTCCAGAAGCATTCTTGAAGAAATGGTTAAAAGCAACAAATCCAAATATTTCTGATGAAGAATTAGAAGAAGGTTTTGCTGATTTCTTGAGTAATTTGAAGTGGACAATCATTGAAAACCGTGTTGTCACTGCAAATTCTTTAGAAGTAAAATATGATGAAGTAATCAATCTAGCTAAAGAACGTATTTACGCTCAAATCAAGATGTACAACATCAATGAAGAGCCGACAGATGAGCAACTTAATCAATTTGCTGTTCAATTGCTACAAGATAGAGAACAAGCAAATCGTCTTTTCGAAGAAGCAAAGGCATTAAAAGTCTTTGAATATCTAAAAGAAAATGTAACATTGAATGCGGAAGAAATTCAATATCTTGATTTCGAAAAACTAGAGAAATAGTCTTTAGTAATAGATAGAACAATACACAAAGGCTACCTCAAAAGGGTAGCCTTTGTGCTAAACAAACTTTGCCATTAGGAGAAATACAAATACAGTTTAATCATTTGATATCATATGCTGCAAATTAGGAAAGCCACACTCGCAGATGCCTATTCCATAGCACCGCTCATGCTCATGGCAATGGAGGAAATCACATATCACTTCATAGGCGAAAGAAATCAAATAAAAGCCTTAGAATTTCTACGTTATCATATCGCTTTACCAAATAATCAATACTCTTATGAACACATTTTTGTAGTAGAAGAAAGTGGAGAGATCATCGGACAACTTTGTTTATATCCTGGTCACAAACTCCCGTTATTACAAGAACCTGTATTGTCCTATCTAGAAACAAAATTGCAGAGAAGCTTATCGTTGCCAGCGGAAACACAAGCCGGTGAAATTTACATCGACAGTATAGCAATTTCCAACAAAGCACAAGGAAGGGGTATCGGAAAAATGCTCTTACTATATGTTATTGATATCTTTGTAAAAAAAGATAAGCAAATTTTAGGACTATTAGTGGATAAAGAAAACCAAAAAGCAACAAGTCTTTACATCAGTTTAGGTTTCAAGCCTATCGATACTGTCTATTTATTCAACAAAGAGTTTCAACATTTGCAGCACCAATCTTAAAATATTTCCTATTCAAAAGTTACTTCTAAAATCGTACATTGTAGCCCAAAGAAAATCTACCAAAGGGGAATTTTCTATTAAAATCCGGATATTGTTCATCTTCAAAATGCCCTTCCAAGGAAAAATATCCAGAACTGAAATTCAACGAGAAGTTTTTTATTACACGTAAACTCGCTTCTAAACTTGCAGCGTGAAGAATATAGTAAGATTCATTACCACTTATGGTAAAAAAAATACCACCATTGTAATCGCCTGTAATCAATAATCTATTTAACAAACTTAATTCCCCTCGATATCGGTAGCTAGCTCCAGATCCATAATTATAGTTTCTACTTGCACCATATAATAAATAAGGATCTGGAACCGCAGCCAATAGTACAGCGCCAATCCCTAGACTCATGACTAGCCGATTTGTCTTCTTATAATTAAATGTAGAATTCCAACTGTAATTTAAGCTTTGAGCTCCATAAAAAAAGGCATCATTATTATAGAAATCATAGTTTGCACTCAGCACACCATGATGAATTCCTTTCCCTCTTTCGAAGAATTTATTCCCATAAAGCAAAGCATGTACGTTAACAGCATTAATAAAAGAACTATCGCCCCTACCAACTTCAAGATTGACATAAAATTGATCGAAAGGTCTTTTGATATTATCAACACCATTACTATACCACAATCGCAAACGCCCGTAAGAACCGTTCTTTCCCTTTTCTAGCAACCCTCCCTCCTGAGCATCGAATCTCCTAACGCCCAGATTAACTTCCGCCCAAACAGAAGAAGAATCTGCCGCGTTGTAGCTATCGGCTTTCCCCCATTTTCCATCAATCAGTCGGTTCAGTCCATTAACAGGGTTCACAAAAAAAGCCCCAATTTCATTAGAAACCAACGTCGTCCGATTGCGTGCAGCTTTTCCTAAAATATGTCGAGAGAGCCTATGTGTCATTTCTCCAAGAACGATCCCTCCAAACGTTGTGTTAACCAAATCATTAATAGATGGATGTTGGGTCTCTCCTGCCGTTTCCCAAATATAACTTCCCGCAAATGTTGCTATACTGGACTCGTAAAAATTGTATCCATTGCTACGAAAAGCATTGAAGTATAATTGCCCATGATAAGGATGATCGATCTGATTAGTCGTAAATTGATTATCATCCCAATCCCATGCAGAAATTCGTTGATGGTCGATAAAATTTTTAAACGAAATATAAGAATATGGATCTTCAGTAATAAACCGATTAAATAGAGCCGGAAAAGCTTGGGTTAAAAACCATTCCGAGCTAGCTCGAAAAAATTTCTTATCCCGTTTAGGTTCCGCTGGAAAGTTCTTGATACGATTTACAGTATTTGTATTGAAAAAATTTTCTGTCTTTCCATTATAATTCCATTGACTTCCCTTATTTATAATGACAGATGTATCAATACCCTGAGCATATACGCCTACGTAAAAAAATAAATTCAACAACCAAAAACAGACCTGTAACCTCATCGTAAACGAAGGAATTTTGATATTACTTAATTTGGAAAATGATTAAATACTTCCATATATTGCTACTTACCAACCCGAGCATTACGCTGCTCCTCGACATAAATATGCAGAGGTACTTTCCTTTGAACATAATCAAAGAAATACAAATTCAATTCTGTATCGACCAGTATATAATACGAGATAAAATCTCCTATGGGTCCAATAACATAATAAGGAAAAACTTTAGACGGACGCTCTATAATTTTAAATGCTTTAGCATTTAAAGACCGTTCAATTAAATATTTCGTATCTAAATCGTTGTGTACAGTATCCAGTATCTGTTTGTCAAAATTGTCAACGATAGGATAAACTTCAGGATAATATAATGAATCTTCACCAAAACGTACGGTATTTTCATTTAGGGGTACTTCAGTTCCTTCTACAATTTCTCCCTTCTTACTTAATACCGTTCTTTTATATTCTTTATCGGGATCTGCTGCAATAGACCAATTTTCTCCTCCAGCCATCATCTTACGTTTTACACCCTGATACGCTTCAACATAACCATCATTTAACGGTGTTAGAAAGTCATATAAAGCGGGTATGAGTATCTTTCCATAAGGATGTACCAATCCCATCTTACCCGTGTTGATATCGACAAAACGTCTAGCTCCCTCTTCTATGTAATCCGCTCCGTTGTCAAAAAAGAAAGGATGATACAACACTTTCCCTTCCCTATCAAAGGTTGTATTGTACGTATACCCCACGCGGATGGAGTCGAAAGTAAACTTCGCCGATTGCGGTAAACCATAAAAATCTATAATTGAATCTTTAATTTCCGATCCGGCATCCCATTGACCGATAACAGGATATTGCGCAGGTACTACAATTGCTCCATTTTGGTCTTTTATCCCTTGAAATGAGCTATCAGCTGTAACAAACAAATACAAGGCGCGATTTTGCCCATATATGTTAATCAACAAACTACAAAATATACATAGTATTAAAAAGCGTTTCATAGACTTTCGTTAAAATACGAACTGTTTTAAAAATAAAAAATAAAACTTCATTGCTTCTATTTTGTTTATATCAACAGTGTAGCATAACATAATAAATCAATGAAAAGCATATTTGTTTTAGTTTTTATCAGTTGTATAATCCCTGTATTATACAGCCAACCCATCGATCTAAAAGGTGCATTCACATCAAAAGAAGGAAACACAGAACATCTTTGGCTATTTATCGACGGATATTGCTCGCAAACTACCTACACCGAAAAATCTTATGTATCGACTTTTGGAGGACCTTTTACTTATACAAATGGTCAACTCGAACTACATGTTGAATATGCCGATGCAGACAGTAATCAAGTTGGCAAAACGTACAGTCTACCTCTAAAAGCAGTTGGCAATAATTTTGAACAAGCCAATGGCCTTATTTGGAATAAGGTTCCTCATCATCCCCAAGAATTAGATGGTACTTGGCGCATAAGCGGTCGTAAACAACAAGACCATATCGAATCCATTTCTAAAGGATCGAGGAAGACAATAAAACTTCTGGTTGACGGTTATTTTCAATGGATAGCCATCAACCCTGCTACAAAAGGATTCTACGGAACTGGTGGTGGTAAATATATCTTCAACAATGGAAGCTACAAAGAATACCTCTTATTCTTTTCTCGAGACAATACACGGATTGGATCAGATCTAACGTTCAATGGAAAAATAGAAAACAGTCAATGGCACCACAGTGGTTTGAGTTCAAAGGGTGCCCCAATTTACGAGATCTGGAGTAGAGATCCTTATTAGTCTCTATATCTATTTATTATAGTAATAAAGTGATTAACCAAAAAGATCAGAACTTAAGTACCTATCACCTCGATCACAAGCAATAAACACAATAACCCCTTCGTCCAACTCATCCGCTAATTGCAATGCCGCATGAAATGCTCCTCCAGTACTCATTCCTGCGAATATACCGGCTTTTTTCACTAGATCTCTTGCTCGTTTTGTTGCATCACTTTGTGCGATATCTATAACACGGTCAACACGGGAAACATCAAAAATCTTAGGTAGATACTCCTCTGGCCAACGACGAATTCCCGGAATCGACGATTCTTCAGTTGGTTGACAACCCACAATTTGGATGTCCGCATTTTTTTCTTTGAGAAACATAGAACAGCCCATAATAGTACCAGTAGTCCCCATAGCACTCACAAAGTGTGTAATACCGCCATCGGTATCACGCCAGATCTCAGGTCCGGTAGTTTTAATATGTGCTCGATAATTATCGGGATTGGAAAATTGGTTGAGAATAAAATATGCTCCGCTAGCCGCCTTTTCCTCCGCATAATCCCTACATATTTCCATACTTTCGAGCAATGTGACCTTTGCACCATAGGCTTCCATAGTCAATGTTCTCTCACGCGTGGAAGTCGAAGGCATGACCAATTCTAAATCTAAACCATACAACCCAGCAATCATGGCTAGTGCAATCCCTGTATTACCCGAAGTAGCTTCTATCAGTTTCGTCTCTTTTGAAATTTCACCCCTTTCTAATGCTGAACGAATCATATTTAATGCTGCCCGATCTTTGACCGATCCCGCAGGATTATTGCCTTCCATTTTGGCTAAAATCTTAACCTTAGGGTTATTATGAAAACCTTGGATTTCGACCAGAGGTGTATTACCGATAGTGTCTATTAAGTTTGCCATTACACAAGAGGTTTAGTGTCTATAAATTTAGAATTGGGTTGATGATAAACAGTGGTATAAGGATCAACACTAGACGTCAACCACACATTTCCGCCTATGATGGAGTGATGACCAATGACGGTTTGTCCTCCTAGAATAGTCGCTCCAGCATATATAATAACATCATCTTCAATAATTGGATGACGTTGTGTATTCGCCATATCTTTTTCTACACTTAAGGCCCCCAACGTCACACCCTGATAAAGTTTCACATTATTTCCTATAATACAAGTTTCGCCAATGACCAATCCCGTTCCATGATCTATGTAGAGATATCTTCCTATTCGGGCTCCTGGATGGATATCTATTCCTGTTTTAGAATGCGCATGCTCCGTCAAAATACGAGGAATCAAAGGAACCTGTTCTTGCCACAATTGATGTGCAATCCTGTAGACACAAATCGCCGTAAAACCCGGATAGGTGCGAATAACCTCACGTAAACTCCGAGCTGCGGGATCGCCATTCATGATAGCTTGGGCATCCGTCAACATTATCTCATAAATAACAGGAAGTTCTTCAAAAAAGAGGCGAGCAATTCGTTTATTATCGCAATGTGAACATGCCTTTGTTTTTTGCAATAACTCAAGCAATTCTTCTTCGGCCTCCTCAAAAGCTTTACGTACGTCCTCCACATTTTGGAAATTAGATGAACTACGCTCCGGAAATAACAAATGGAGCACATGCATCGCCCAATCGGCAATTCGTGTATTGCTCGGCATATCTTGTACCTCTAGCTGCTTTTGATAAATATGTTGGTAAAAATTATCCATTTTTCTTTCTCTCGATGCGTCAAATTTAAGATTACTATTTAAAAAAACTACTATCTCTATAGAACTAACTTTTCAAATAATTCTTGATGGGTCTCATCTGCCGAAAAACATAGTCCCGGATGAATCGGAGAACATTGAATCAATGTACTTCTTTTAGCTGTAAGCCAACGAAAACGCTCGGCCTGCTCCAATAATGCTAATTTACCTGCTTTCTTATCTCCAGCACAAATTTGCTGGAAAGAATCCAAATGTGCCAAAATTAATGCAAGATCTATATCGGGATCGATAGCTCTACATTTGTTTGCATCTATAAAAAATTTAACCGCTGCATACCGTTGTTTCTTACAATACAATGCGACTCCAACATTAAGAAATTCCTCTCTTTCTACCCTAGGAACCACCCGTATAACAGCATACTCATAAACCGTTCTTTCGCTCATTTTCAATTTGCTTTACAAATGTTGTAGAATTCAAAATCCGCTCTTTCAAAAAGGAAACATATACCTGACGTACCTCATTAGGTTCCAGATCTCTCCCTTCTTCGATCAACCATTCATCGGGAACAATATTCAAAACATTCCAAAGATTGTCTTCAGTAAACAATGTTTTATATTGTTCATCTATTTTTTCTACTTCGCTAGCGTATCTTAATAATACATGATCTTTGATCTGCACAAAGGGTTTCTTAGATTGTTCTTGCCAATTGTCCCAAGAATGATGAAAATACAATGAAGCACCATGATCTATAAGCCACAATTCCTTATGCCAAATTAACATATTTGTATTTCGGACCGTTCTATCCACATTCATCAAAAGAGCATCCAACCAAACGATTTTAGATGCTTCTTCCGACTGAATTTCATCCACATTTGCGTCAAATGTAATTGCTCCATTGAGAAAATGCACCCCCAAATTCTTTCCGACAGAAAAACGTAATAAATCCTGTATCTCTTCATCAGGTTCTGTGCGAGCAAACGATTCATCCAATTCGGCGAATACCATCTCTGGCATGCGCAATCCTAAAAACCGGGCCAGCTCTCCTCCTATTAATTCCGCAACAAGAGCTTTCTTTCCCTGACCCGCTCCCCGGAATTTAAGCACATAACTGAATCCATCATCCGCGTCGACCAGACCTGGCAAGGAACCTCCTTCACGAAAAGGTTGGACATAACGGACAACCTGTACATCACGTATTTCCGGCTTAAAATTCTTCATTCGTTATTTTGTATTTAAGTAATCCACTATAGGGATCACCACTAATGCCCAATAATTTGGCAAAAGCGGGTTCTGTTTTCACTCCAGCTCTTTTTAAAGCTATCACTTTCTCTTTAAACTCCTGTCCATACATTGTCAGAATTTCATATTCTTTCAACATATGCATAAAACCGTTTTGTTTCTTAACAGGAATAAATTGTCCAAATATTTCAATTTCAAACATCTCCAATCTAAAATTCACCAACACCGTAAACTCTCCATCAATCCAATGATTAGTTATACAAAAAGCCGGATAATTGGCAAATTTCTCATGTACAAGAGCAGTAAAAGATGAAAAATCCTC
This sequence comes from Sphingobacterium sp. LRF_L2, assembly GCF_965644235.1. NCBI lineage: Bacteria > Pseudomonadati > Bacteroidota > Sphingobacteriia > Sphingobacteriales > Sphingobacteriaceae > Sphingobacterium > Sphingobacterium sp. LRF_L2. The sequence goes on from NZ_CBFFRI010000009.1 coordinate 278,494, forward strand.
AACATAACAAACTATATCCAAATCACTTGAGGCTATAGCAATGTCAAGGGGTACGGTTCCAACTAGGATGGCATCATATGCTTCCAAATTCAATAAAAGGTCATATTTTACCAAGACGTTATAGGCCATTTGCTGCATAGATGTTCCAAGCGCTAAATAGCCTATATCATCAAAGTGCTCTCCAACTGACGATTTCATCCTTCAAATAACGGAAATATTTTTCGCACATATCAAATTGTTCAATTTTGTGACCTTTCTAGTAAACATATTCTAATTATATTTGTAAGACAATAAAAAGAGAACAAAAAGACACTATGATAAATACAGCCGCTGAATACAATAGCGTAATCAATTACTGCAAAGATTTATTTCTAAAGAAAACAAAAGATTACGGAACAGCTTGGCGGATTATGCGTCCCTCCTCGATTACGGATCAAATTTACATTAAAGCTCAACGTATTCGCACATTAGAAGTAAAGAAGATTTCTAAAGTCGGAGAAGGTGTATTAGACGAATACATAGGGATCGTCAACTATTGTGTCATCGCCATGATACAGCTTGATTTGATCCACAACGAGGGAGAAAACCTAGATTATGCTACTGTAGAAAAAGTTTATACAGCAAAAACGGAAGAAACTAGGGAACTTATGTTCGCCAAAAACCATGACTATGGAGAAGCTTGGCGCGATATGCGTATAACATCGTTGACAGATCTCATACTGATGAAGCTCCACCGTGTAAAACAAATCGAAGACAACGACGGACAAACGTTGATTTCTGAAGGGTTAAAAGCCAATTACCAAGACATGCTTAATTATGCGGTATTTGCATTAATTAAATTAGGACTTGCTGAACAAAATTAAAGAGATGGAAACAAATTTTACCCCTACACGCAAACAAAAAATAAAGCCAATAGATGCAATTCTAAGCTTTAGTCGAATATTTGTGGGTCTACTTTTTATATTTTCAGGTTTTATAAAAGCCAATGATCCTACAGGCTTTGGATACAAATTACAAGAATATTTTCATGTTTTCCATACCGACTTTCTAAATGACTACAGCACTTGGATCGCTGTTATTATCTGTGGTTTTGAAATTATATTAGGCGCGTTCTTACTCTTAGGCTTTTACAAAAAAAACGTAGCTTGGGGTTTACTATTACTCATTCTATTCTTTACATTTTTAACTTTTTACTCTGCATTCTTTGAAGTCGTGACGTCCTGCGGATGTTTCGGTGATGCTATTCCCCTCACACCATGGCAATCCTTTATTAAGGATCTTGTTTTATTACTTTTTATTTTAATCATCTTTAAAAACCGTTCTCGTATCTCACCACTCCTCAAAAAGGGAACTGCCGCGAGTCTATTGAGCACAGTCATTGTACTTTTATCCTTTGGTATTGGCATATATACCGTATATTTTTTACCATTGATAGACTTTCTTCCTTATAAGGAAGGTAATAACATCCCTGAATTGATGGTTTTACCGGAAGGAGAACAAGGTGACATCTATGAGTATATCTATGAAATAAAGAATAAAGCCACAGGAGAATCCAAAAAAGTAACGGACAAAGAATACATGAACGGTATCTGGGAAGATGAAAATTGGGAGGTTATCGGTGAGCCAACTTCAAAACTTATAAAGAAAGGCTATCAGATTCCTATTACGGATTTACTTATTTCAGATGCCGACGGCAATGATGTCACACAAGAAATAATAACGAACCCATATTATAATTTTGTCGTCGTGAGCACCTATGTTGATAAGATGTCCACCGCAGACATTATCGCACTAGATAGAATCAATAGTACAATCCGCGATCTTTCTGCAGATTACAACCTTCGAGCGGTATTACTAACAGCGAGTTCTTCGCAAACTGCCGTAGGTCTTAATGAAGAAATGGATTTGGTCTTGGAAACGTTTTATGCAGACGCTATTCCTTTGAAAAGTATGGTACGCTCAAATCCAGGAGTTCTATTATTACAAAATGGCGTGGTAATTAAGAAATGGTCAAAAATTACTTTTCCTTCTAAAGAAGAGCTAGAAGAAGAATACTTAGCAAAATGACAGATAAACCAATCTTCTTAGTCGGATTTATGGGAAGTGGGAAAACGACCTTGGGAAAAAAGCTCGCCAACCACTTACAACGAAAGTTTGTTGATTTAGACCATCTCATCGTCGAACGCGTAGGAATGACAATTCCGGAGTATTTTGTTCAATTTGGCGAAGCTAAATTCCGGGAATTAGAACGTAATGTTCTACAAGAACAAATTCACAAAAACATTGTAGTCTCTACAGGAGGAGGAAGTCCCTGTTATTTTGATAACATGGAATGGATTCTAACGAATGGGCTAGCGGTTTACTTGTATTTAACACCAAAGGCTCTTTACGCCAGATTACATCAATCGAATGTTGCAAAGCGGCCAGCTTTACAAGGACTTCAAGGGGAGGCACTACTGCAATTTATTGAGCAGAAACTAAGCGAAAGAGAGCCATTCTATCAACGTGCTCATTTGCAAATAGATCAACTCAACACCTCGTTAGAAGAGTTGGAAAAATCGATTCAAAATTACTATGTTGAAGATCTTTAATTGTATTCTCCTTTTTGCTGTTATTATATGCTTTAACAGTTGCTTTCGTAGTAATACAGCTACTGATCTTGTCCATGTCAGCAATCACAATCAGGTTTTCAACTTCACAAGTGTAGATGATTTGTATCGTTTTTTAACATATTCGGAGAAACGAGTACCACTTATCAGCGCACATCGTGGCGGGGCTGACATCGACTATCCGGAGAATGCCATTGAAACTTTTCAACGTGTAGCCTACAAAACCCCAGCGATTATAGAATGTGATATTTCGCTCACCAAAGATTCAGCACTCATATTGATGCATGACGAAACCCTCAACAGAACATCAACTGGAAAGGACCGGATCAGTAAGCACAACCTCGACGAAATAAAAAACCTTTATTTGAAAGATAAAGCAGGAAACGTTACGAATCATAGAATACCAACCCTTGAAGAGGCCCTATCTTGGGGAATCGGTAAAGTGATTTTTACACTAGATGTAAAAAAGAATGTGCCATACCATATGGTGATTGATGCCATTCGAAAAACAAAAGCCGAAGCTTACGTAGTTATCATAACATACAGTGCTGACCAAGCGGCCTTAGTCCATAACTTGGCTCCCGATCTTATGATTTCAGCCTCAATTAAAAATCCAGAAGATTTACTCAGGCTAAATGACCGCGATGTTCCGGACACCAGGCTTGTCGCATTTATAGGAACTAATAAACCCGATAATAAAATTACGGATCTGCTGCATCAACACGGTATATTATGTATTCTTGGAACAATGGGCAATATTGATAAACAGGCTATAGTAAGAGGTGAACAGCTTTATAGTGAATTAATCGATCAAGGGGCCGACATACTAAGCACTGATCGTCCTATCCAAGCAGCAAAGTCTTTAGAATATTATATCAATAAAAGAGAGCTCGCCTCTCCATACATCAACTAAAATGTCTATAGAAGTAGCTAAACTTACCAAGCGATATGGATCTCAAAAAGCATTAAATAACATTACTTTCAAAACGAAAGAAAACAGTGTTGTAGGATTTCTAGGGCCAAACGGCGCTGGAAAATCCACAACAATGAAAATTCTAGCGGGAGTGTTACAAGCCAACGAAGGCACATATAGCGTACGCGGTATAGATATACATCAGGAACCGATTACAGCAAAGAAGATAATAGGGTATCTTCCAGAAGACAATCCACTATATCTTGATATGTATGTCCTAGAAATTCTTTCGTTCGAAGCAGACATACACAAAATAAAAAATAAAGCACAACGAATCCGAGAAGTTGTCGCTGAAACAGGATTGGAAACTGAACAACACAAGAAAGTTCGTGAACTATCAAAAGGATTCAAACAGCGGCTAGGCCTTGCCTTAGCAATCCTACACGATCCAAAAGTTCTTATTCTAGATGAACCCACATCAGGGCTAGATCCTAATCAAATTTTAGAAATTAGGTCACTGATAAAATCATTAGGTTCCCATAAAACTGTATTAATTTCCACACATCTTTTGCAGGAAGTTGAGGCAATTTGTGATGAGATTATTATCATAGACCAAGGAGAAATAAGAGTTCACTTCGATTTCCAAGAGATGAAAAATTTATATCCTGATAAATCTTTAGAAGATATTTTTGTAAAGTATACGTTATAAAACAAACTTTTTTTCTACATCTATGTTCTTATGGTAGTACTTTAACACTGATCATATGAAAAATTTTACATGTTTTTTAGCTTTGCTGGGAGGTTTGACCTTTTCAGCTCATGCACAAAAAGTAGAAACAGTTCCTCAAACATCCGCCAATGTAGGCTTAACGCCGATAAAGCAAGGCAACTGGATGGTAGGTGGAAGTATAGGAAATATTGGATACAGTTTTGAAGGTAAAGCATTCAATATTCAGATACAACCCCGTGCAGGCTATTTTGTGAGCGATGGTTTAGCCATCGGAACACAGGCGACTTTAGGCCTCCTCGCAGTTAAAGATGAAGATAACGAATGGAATTATGGTATTGCACCATTCGTACGTTACTACTTCCCGGGAGGTGCAACTTCCTCGAGCAGGTTTTTCACTCAGGGGGACATCGGTATAGCGGGAAGTTCGGGTGGTAATGATGTTTCACTAGCAATCGGAGCAAACGTAGGATACGCCCATTTTATCACACAAACTGTAGCACTAGAAGCAATTCTTGGTTATAACTACAGTAAGGCAAATGTAAACCTTGGCGATAAAGCCACAGGATTGGGTGTAGGCTTAGGTTTTCAAATATACCTTCCCGGAAAAAGATAATATAAAAACAAGTCGTCAAGAAGAAGGCACTTTCAAGAAAGAAAGTGCCTTCTTGCTTTCCTAGAATCTATTTCTTAATTTCGGAACAACAAAATCAAACAATCTTGGTTACTATATTTAGGAAAGAAATTTCTTCTTTTTTCAACTCTTTAATTGGCTATTTGGCAATTGCCATTTTTCTCGTGATCAATGGATTATTGCTATGGATCTTTCCAGACACTTCTATTTTAGAGAATGGCTATGCCAGCTTAGACGTTTTTTTTTATCTAGGCCCTTATTTGTTTATTTTTCTAATACCAGCGATTTCCATGAAAGCGGTTGCTGGCGAAAAAGCAGACGGTACATTCATACTTTTACTAAGTCGTCCAATCTCGCCATTCTATATTATCATGGGAAAATATTTGGGCGTAGTTTGCATTGCATTTCTGATTCTATTACCAACTCTGATCTATGTCTTAAGTTTATATATACTTGCTTATCCCGAGGGTAATATAGATATTGGAGCGCTCATTGGATCTTATCTTGGTTTAATGTTGTTGGCTGCCAGTTACAGTGCAATCAGCATATTTTGCTCTAGTTTAACAAAAAATGTTGTTATCGCATTTTTATTAGGTGTATTTGCCACATTCTTTGCCTACTACGGCTTTGAAGCGATTGGAAACAGTAGTGATTTTTTTCGTAATGGAGAATTTATACAAACACTTGGAATTCAAAACCATTACGATAGCATTAGCCGTGGCGTACTTATAGCAGGAGACCTTATCTATTTTCTCTCGGTCATAGGCTTATTTATACTTTTTACAATAGGCCACACATGGCGTACCTCTCGGAGGCGTCAGGTTACCTTGGTAGGGTACGGTATCGCACTTATCGTCTATTTCTTATTGAATAATATAGTTCCTCAAAATCTTTTAGGAAGAATTGACTTCACAGAAGATAAGAGATTCACCTTGTCAGACTACAGCAAAGAAACGCTCAAAAAACTCGAAGATCCAGTTTATATTACGGTTTTCCTTGACGGCAATCTACCAAGCGGCTTTAACCGCTTAAAACAATCTACCATAAACATCCTAAACGATCTTAAATCATATGCCAAAGGAAATCTTCAATTTGTACAGATAAATCCATTAGCAGGAAGTGACGAAGAGCAAAAAGCGTTTACTCAAGCACTCATCAACCGAGGCATTTATCCCACAAACTTACAAGTAAAGACCAACAATGGGCTTAGCCAAAAATTGATATTTCCATCAGCCGTTCTACAATGCGGCGAGCAGGAAATCACAATTAACCTGCTACAGCAAAAAATGGGGACTAATGCTGAAGAGTCGTTAAACAACTCCATCCAAAATCTTGAGTATGCATTAATATCTGGTATCCAGAAAGTAACGAAGAAAGATGTTGGTTTTATAGGTTTTACCGAGGGGCATGGAGAACCCAGCGATCTTGAGCTTTATGATGCTATGCACAGTTTAACAGATGGCAATCAAGTAGGACGCGTAAACCTCGACATCGCAACCAACGAATCTTTACAGCAGCTAAAGTTAATTTTCATTGTAAAACCAAAAAAAGCGTTTACTGAAAAGGAAAAATATAAATTAGATTACTTTATCCGTCACGGAGGAAATGTTGTTTGGGCTATCGATCAAATCGATGCTGACATGGATCATCTACGTAATTTCGGGCGTCAACCGATCATTGGTCGGTCTCTAAACCTCGATGATCAACTCTTTTTATATGGGATTCGAATTAATTACAACTTAATCGCAGATCTTAACTGTAATCAAATACCAATCACCTTAAATGGTACAGAAAATCCACAGATAGAACTTGTTCCTTGGTATTTTCATCCCATATTGATGCCACAATCTACCAATCCCATCTTAAAAAATCTTGATGGTATTAAAACTGAATTTATAAGCTCTATAGATACGATACGATCCCCCGCTATAAAAAAAGAAGTTCTTTTAAGTTCTTCGCCATATGTAAAAGTTTTTAACACGGCAGCGGAAATAGACCTCCAGATGGTAGAACAAAATCCAGATCCTAAACAATTTCAAGGAACCCCACTGCCTATTGCTGTCTTATTAGAGGGGGAATTTCCTTACCTTTTCGAAAACCGTCCAGTACCCAATGGAATCCAAACCCCAGAAGATCTAAGCAATATTCACAAAAATGCAAAAATGATCGTAGTTGGGGACGGTGACTGGCTAACCAACCAAATAGCCTCGAAAGATCAATCACCTTATCCATTAGGATGGGATCGCTACACAGAAAGACAATTTGCAAACAAGACATTATTAATGAACATGGTTGACTTTCTTCTCAACGATGAGTCTCTAATAAATCTAAGAAATAGAGAAGTAAAAATGAGGCTATTGAATCCCGTCAAAACCAAAGAAGATAAACGTTTTTGGCAAATAATAAATATAGGAATGCCACTACTCATTTTATTGCTCTGTGCCTTTATTCAGCAAGTGTACAGACGCCGTAAATACGGTTAACATATAAAGAGTAATGAACTTTCTCGTATGAAGAAAGTTCATTACTCTCTTTTATCAATTCTTCTTCATTGACCCTGTTTGTGCCAATCGAATATGCCAATTAAATGCCTCTTCCAACAAGTGTGGCGTATGTCCTCCTCGAACACAGGCTCTATCAAAATAGGACTGCAATTCTTCTTTAAAATCTGGATGCACACAGTTATCTATAATTTTCTGTGCGCGCTCTCTTGGCGCTAAACCTCTAAGATCGGCCAACCCAATATCAGTAACTAGGATATCGACATCATGCTCGGTATGGTCAACATGAGAAACCATTGGTAAGACATGCGAGATACTGTTATTTTTTGACGCCGCCTGTGTAACAAAAATGCTCAGGTATGCATTACGGGCAAAATCACCAGATCCCCCAATACCGTTCATTATTTTAGAACCTGCAATATGTGTAGAATTCACGTTACCATAAATATCAAACTCTATTGCCGTATTGATGGCAATGATGCCTAAGCGACGTATAAGACCTGGCGTATTGGATATATTCTGTGGTCTCAACACAATTTTATCCTTGTACTTTTGTAAATTTCCAAAAACACGTTCATAACATTCCGCTGATACTGTAATGGAAGAAGCCGAAGCAAAAGAAAGTTTGCCCGCATCAATAAGATCGAATGTGCTATCCTGAAGAACTTCAGAAAACATAGTCAAATCATAAAAATTACTATGTTTAAAACCTGTAAGTACGGCGTTTGCAACCTTGCCAATCCCAGCTTGTAAAGGCAACAATCTATCCGTCAAATGTCCCAAGTGGACTTCATTTTCAAAAAACTTCAAAATATGCATTGCTATCGCCTCTGTTTTTTGATCCGGTTCCGCAATGTCAGCTGGACTATCTTTTTTATCCGTAAAAACAATACCAACAATCTTGTCCGGATTAACAGGAATAGATTTACGACCAATCTTATTCCAAGGTGCTACGATAGGAATAACATTTCGATGCGGATAATCTTCTGCTTTATAAATATCATGTAATCCATATACCTCCATAGGAATGGCTGTATTGATTTCAACGATTACCTTTTCTGCCAACTCTGCAAAAGTAGCGGAATTACCTACTGAAGTCGTGGGAACCAAACTACCGTCTCTATCGATGTAGGCAACTTCAATTACTGCAATATCAACAGGAGGCAGATTTTTATTATGAAGAAGTTCAGCACTTTCACTAAGATGTTGATCAATAAACAAGACCTCCCCGGCATTGATCTTATTTCGAAGAATTCTATCCACTTGAAAGGGCATACGTTTCTTTAAAGCACCTGCTTCGGCCAACTTCCCATCGGTATCATGGCCTAAAGAGGCTCCGGTCATCAAAGTTACTTTTAACGTCTCTGTCTTAGCCCGTTCCGCCAAAGCTTCCAAAACAACCTTACTGTCGCCGGCCTTGGTAAATCCACTAGCGCCTACAACCATATCATTCTCAAAAAAAAGAACGGCTTGTTGTGCCGACATCACTTTATCTTTTAATTTTTCTAATTTAATTCTATCGTAAGTCATATCCATGTTAACTTCCTAATACTTAAAGGTTACAGAGTAAGATAAGCAATATTAGGCATATTTTCGCGCCCCTTTTTATTGTTTATAGCCATATTATTATCACGAAATTCAAAAAGCAGTACAAAAACCTAAAAATCAAAAGTTTACAACGCCTCCATAAACATAAAAAAATCAAAAACAAACTGAAAGTCAGAAACTTACACTAAAAATAAATGAGTTAGGACTTACTTAAAGCAAGAATTAACCTACCAAAACCGTGAGCAAACACTCACTTTCTTGGTTATCTCATTAAAAAACAAGAAATTTATACACACAACAAAATATATAGTTATGGAAAGAAAAATGTATGTTGACAAATATTATATGACGGAGGTAGATTCATTCGAAGACAGCATATATTGTCATCATGCTATGATGGGAGAAAGCTTTATATCAGAACATACACATGAAAAGGGACAGTTCCTTTATACTGAAGGCGGAATTGTATTTCTACGTACGGACGAAAAGTCTTACTTTCTTCCAGCTAGACACTATATCTGGATTCCTGGAGGTGTACGCCATAGCATACACCCGAGTAGCCCGGAGGTTGTGATGCGTAATTTATATTTTCCGAAATTTGAGACAGATACTCCTTTTTTCGACAAAGTCAATATCTATCCGGTAAACGATTTTTTGATTGAGTTCATTATGTTTACGAATCGATGGACTGGTAATATATTTCCAGTAGAAGAACCTAAATTTTCAATTGCAAAAGCATTCAAACTTGTATTACCGGAGATTTCTCAAACAGAACTCCCTCTTGCTTTACCCTATCCGAAACATGACAAGCTTAAAGAAATTGTTCGCTATCTAGAACATCGCATCGATGAGAATATAAGTTTTAAAAAATTAGCAAGTGCTTTTGATGTTAGTGAACGCACGTTAGCCCGTTTATTTCAACGCGAATTAAACATGTCATTTATCCAATATTATACTATCTTGCGTATGCTTACTGCATTAAAACTTTTACTTGATGATAAGCTAAGCGTTAATGAAGTTGCAATGAAAGTAGGCTATAGCAGTCTACCAACTTTTAGTAATACATTTAACAAAATTATTGGGGTACGACCTAGTGAATATATCAAAAACAAGAATTTATTATTTTAACCTTAAACCAAACGCATGAAAGCCACATTTTTGTCCGTATTAGCAGCAGGAATCTTTCTTTTCAATTGTACAGCACAAACAAAAAAATCTGACTCTAATATCCCTAAGCCCATCCAACTTTTCAATGGTAAAGATATCAAGAATTGGACTCCAAAAATCAGACTACACGAAACAGGTGACAACTACGCCAACACATATCGTGTTGAAGACGGACTTTTAAAAGTACGTTATGATGGTTACGATGATTTTAATCAGCAATATGGACATCTAGCCTATAACACGCCATACAGTTACTATCTACTACGGGTAGAGTATCGTTTTGTAGGTGAACAAGTAAAAGGAGGAGAAGGTTGGGCATGGCGTAATAGCGGTGCAATGTTACATGGACAGGATCCTAAAACTATGTTGAGAGATCAGGATTTTCCCATTTCTATAGAAGGACAGTTTTTAGGCGGAAATGGAACAGATGCACGTACTACTTCTAACCTCTGTACTCCAGGAACCAATGTTGTTTTAAATCAAGAACTTTTCACACCACATTGCACAAGTTCTACATCAAAAACCTATCATGGTGATCAATGGGTGACAGCTGAATTTTTAGTATTAGGGGATTCAATTATCAGACACATACTCGATGGAAATGTGGTATTAGAATACGCAAAACCACAGATAGGTGGCGGAAATGTAGAGAATTTCGATCCTAAGCAAAAGCCAGATGGCAAATTGTTAGAGCAAGGTTACATCTATTTACAGAGTGAGAGTCATCCCATTGACTTCAGAAAAGTGGAGCTATATGATTTGTCTCCTTACAAAAAAGACAAAAATCAACTTGAGAATGTTATTAAGGAATTGCTATAGCCAAAAGAAAAAGATGTAACCGTAGTGGTTACATCTTTTTTTTGAAGAATTTTTAGAATACAAGAAAAGGGATGTTTATAAAAACACCCCTAATATCATCGAGATTAAGAAAGCTTATGCTAACTTAGCAACAAACTTAGTCAACTTAGACTTGTTGTTAGAAGCTTTTCTCTTGTGAATAACATTCTTCTTAGCCAAACGATCAAGCATAGAAACAACTCTTGGCAACAACGTTTTTGCTTCTTCAGCATTCGTTGTATTGCGTAATTTTTTAATTGCGTTACGAGTAGTTTTTGCTTGGTAACGGTTTCTTAAGCGCTTCGCTGCGTTTGCTCTAATTCTTTTTATCGCTGATTTATGATTTGCCATTTTCTTAGCTAATTTTTTTTCTATATCTAGTTTCGGACTGCAAAAATAACACGTTATTTTCAATAATCAAAATCTATTTTAAAAAAATACGAAACAAGCTGAAATAGCGATTCCCTGTTCTAAATTTTAATGTTTAGTTTTGTACTTTTTAATAGAATAGATTAGTATGCAAAAATTATCAATGGATCAATTAAACCGAATTGACATTGAGTCCTTCAAAACACAAGATAAGACCCCTGTGGTAATTGTTTTGGATAATGTAAGAAGTATGCACAATGTGGGCTCTTCTTTTCGAACTGCGGATGGATTTGCTATAGAAAAGGTGATCCTATGTGGTATCACAGCTACTCCACCTCACCGTGAAATTGAAAAGACAGCTTTAGGTGCGACGCAATCGGTCACCTGGGAGTACGTAGAACATACGAACAATGCCATTGCACAATTAAAGGACGAAGGATATACCATCGTAGCAATAGAGCAAGCTCAAGACAGCATTCAGCTCCAGAAATTTGAGGTAGATTCCAACCAAAAATATGCTTTCGTTTTTGGGAATGAAGTCCATGGCGTGTCAGAAGAAATCATGCAAAAAATAGATGCTTGCATTGAAATTCCACAGTTTGGCACCAAGCATTCTTTCAACGTATCGGTGACTATCGGTATCGTGCTCTGGCATTTTGTTCAACGGTTAAAGCTTTTATAAAAAAAAGCCCGATTTAGCGCAAGCTTAATTTTTAGAAGTCATTGCAAAATAGTAGATTTGCTTTGCAAAAAAACAGAAAAAATGAGTGTATTAGTAAATAAAGATTCAAAGGTAATCGTACAAGGTTTTACCGGAAATGAAGGTACTTATCACGCTTCTCAAATGATTGAGTATGGAACGAACGTTGTGGGTGGTGTCACTCCAGGAAAAGGTGGACAATCACACCTAGACCGTCCCGTGTTCAACTCTGTACAAGATGCTGTGGAAGCAACAGGTGCCAACGTTTCAATAATTTTCGTTCCACCTGCATTTGCCGCTGACGCTATCATGGAGGCTGCTCAATCAGGAATTGAAGTTATTGTCTGCATCACAGAAGGTATCCCTACTAAAGATATGATTCAAGTGAAATCTTACTTGAGCGACAAAAAATCTCGTTTAATTGGACCTAACTGCCCAGGTATCATTACAGCTGAGGAGGCTAAAATTGGTATTATGCCTGGTTTTATCTTCAAAAAAGGTAAAGTCGGCATTGTTTCCAAATCTGGAACTTTAACATATGAGGCTGTAGACCAAACTGTAAAAGCAGGTTTAGGTATTACAACAGCAATCGGTATCGGTGGAGACCCTATCATTGGAACCACAACAAAAGAAGCTGTAGAGCTATTAATGAATGACCCTGAGACTGAAGGTATCATCATGATTGGTGAAATCGGCGGTGGAATGGAAGCTGAGGCAGCTCATTGGATTAAAGAATTTGGAACAAAACCGGTCGTAGGATTTATTGCAGGCCAAACAGCGCCTCCGGGACGTCGTATGGGCCATGCTGGAGCTATCGTTGGCGGTGCTGATGATACAGCAGCTGCTAAGATGAAAATCATGCGTGAGTGCGGTATACGTGTAGTTGAATCTCCTGCAGAAATCGGAGTTGCAATTGCAGAAGAATTAGCAAAATAGTTTTTATTAATTCCTATAATAAAAAAAGCTCGAAGTAATCTTCGAGCTTTTTTTATTATAATAACCATTATTAACTCCTTCAATCATACAATATCAACATATGGTACCGGATCTTGTTATCTTGAGCAGCAATAGATTATCATCAGGCGATGTTCTTATTTTTTCTTGCTCTCATAAGAATTGATCGCATTCGCAATATCATCTATAGAAAAATTTCCTTTAACCTCAATAAATACATGTTCACCCTCCTCAGAAGAAACTCCTAGCATCAATCTTCGTATCTTATCCTTTTTCATTTGCGCATTCACGCTAATCCGATCCCCATCACTAATAATACTTGCATATTCTTCCATGTCTTCTTCTTTTAGAAATTTCTTAAAGTTTTCCTGAATGCGGCCGTTATCTTCCGTATTAGATAAAGTGGTGAGTTTTACACTTTTTATCTTGCGCATAGCTAAACGTAGCGTTTCATCATCATTCTGCAATTCCTTCACTAAAAACGGCTTCACCAAGAACATCGGTATTTTAATAGAAACAATTTCGGCTTCATGTCCAGCAATCGAACGGTTAACGAAGCTCATGTTGGAGTTCTGTCTTACATAGCAGGACTGAATCAGAACAATTAAAACGACACAAAATGTGAATTGATATAGCTTTACCATATTTATTTCTCCTTAACCAAGTTATTAATGTCTTCATAATGTATTGTTCCGTCTAAGATCATAAAAATGGTACTCCCATCAGCCGAAATGTCCAACAGCAGATTTTTTACGATATCGTTCTCCGTCTTTTCTGCCAAAAACTTAATTCGGCTACCATCGCTATGTATCGCCATAAGTTCCTCATAGTTTATATTAGCGAAAGCATTTTTAACTTCACGCTGCACATTCAATACAGAATCTTCTTCCACGATAAGCATTTTAATAGAATTAATCTTTGTCAGTAAGGGTTTAATTTGGCCCATTTCTTCATCACCTAAATTCAATTTATTAATCATGTTGAACATAGGTTTTCCGATTTTGATAGATGTCACACCTTTAGCCTCTTGATAGGTATCAAAAATCTTATCTAATTTGGAAACTTGTGCATCTGCTATTATCGATAACAGCAACAATGCTATGGTTAATATTGCTTTCATTTTTGTTATTTAAAGTTCTACATGAATATATTTTACTTTCTCTATAGCTTCTTTTCCCTCATAAAGGTTTGTCGTTATAAGTTTTAAGGAAGCCAAAACAATTTCCTCTGCTTCCACCTCATCCTGGATAGGTTTACCGTTTACCATTACAAAGGATTCAATCGCATCACTTTCCCCAGCTATCTCTTTTTCTCCCTCTATAATCTGCTTTTCTCTTTTCTTCGACAATCTATTTGGGATTGCATGTACAATGAGCTTATCCGTTTCTCTATCTGCATTTTGCACTGCAATGCTCTCGCTTAATGATTTACTTGATTTCGGTATAAGTTTTACCTCGGCAAATTGCGGACGTATTGTGGCCTGATTATCGGCCTTAAATGGTTCGAAAAATAAAAAAGCACTAATGATTAAGACGACAGCGGCTACATAATAAAGTAAGTTGTAAATCACTCTTTCCTTACCTTTCTTTGGGGATACTTTTTTATCCCTCAAATCGATATTAGTCAGAAAGTCTTCAAAATCCATATCCACTCTTTCATTCGATAGCTGATGCAGACCGTTAAAATAATTTGAATCGGCATTCTGCTTAAGTTCAAGTTCGTCCTTTAAAGACGAAGTTCCTTTCCAATATCTATCTTCCGATTCCTTTAATTTGTCTTTTTTCATAGTCAAAAATCTTCTGCAGTTGTCCTCTAATTTTTTGTCTAGCTCGCATCAGGTTTACCCGAACCGCATTTTCTTCCATTAGCGTCACTTCACATATTTCACTTATTTCATATTCCTCAATATCCCTCAAATGCATCACCAATTGTTGTTTCTCTGGCAGCTTATTAATCAGCTGTTCTATCAGTTCCTTTGTTAGCGATGGATATCTTTCGCCCTCCACCTCTTCAACCAATGTGTTATGATACAATTGAACAATCTTGGTTCGTTTTATCTTGTTCATGGCATCGTTGCGCACACAGCGCATAGCAAATGCTTCTATATTACCAATACGCATAAGTTCATCACGCATTTGCCAAAGCTTCATCATTACTTCCTGCACCAAATCATAAGCTTCATCCGAATCTGTTAGGATACTCTTTGCAAAGCGATACATCTTGTCTTTAAAAACAAATACCGTATTCTTAAACGTATCTTGATTCATTTGGCTCATTTAATAGGAAGACAATTAACTCTGCTAAAATATTACATACAAATTTCATTTTTTTTAAAAATGTTTATAGAAGCACTAACAACATTTTATGTAACTTAAATTCCGATTACAAAACTCCAATTTTTTAGGCATGAATAAATTTCTTATCACATCATTTTTCTTACTACTCACACTCCTCGTTTATAGCCAGGAAGTAAACGAAGAATATGTAAAAAAAAATTACAGCAAAATCGAAAAATATATCACGATGCGGGATGGCGTCCAGCTATTTACATCGATATATATTCCTAAGGACCAAAAGCAAAAATACCCCATACTTCTTAATCGGACACCTTATACCGTTGCTCCTTATGGAGAGAATAAGGTAAAATCTTATCTCGGAAATTTTCCGGAAATGACTAAAGCAGGGTACATCTTTGTCTACCAAGATGTACGAGGGAAATGGATGAGTGAAGGGATATACGAAAACATACGCCCTACCCGCTCCAAAGCAAACAACCAAACCATAGATGAAAGTACAGATACTTATGACACCATAGATTGGCTGGTAAAAAACATACAGAATAACAACGGCAACGTTGGCATTTATGGCATCTCTTATCCCGGATTCTATTCTACGGCAAGTTTAATAGAAACACATCCTGCGCTCAAAGCGGTTTCGCCCCAAGCTCCAGTTACAGATTGGTTTATTGGTGACGATTTTCATCATGGGGGTGCACTATTTCTCATGGATGCATTTCGGTTTATGTATACTTTTGATGCTCCGCGTGACAAGCCAGTAACAAACGAAAATGGTCCAACTGGTTTCCAGCTAAAAGACAGAGACTATTACCGTTTTTTCCTCAAAAACCCAACGCTTTCGGGACTAAAGTCTACCTACTTAGGCCATACGGTCAAATTTTGGGATGATCTGGCGAAACATAGCATAAGAGATACTTTTTGGACAAGCCGTACCATAACAGAACATCTTGGCAATATCAAACCTGCTGTCATGGTCGTTGGTGGGTTCTTTGACGCAGAAGATGCTTATGGTACTTTTGAAACATACCAACAGATAGAGAAAAAAAGTAAAAAAAACAATAATATACTCGTCGCTGGCCCTTGGTATCATGGTGGTTGGGTACGTTCTGATGGAGACAACTTCGGAGACATCAAATTTGGAGAGAAAACCGGCAGATATTATCGGGAACAAATTGAATTACCTTTCTTCGAATATTATTTAAAAAACAAAGGAAGTTTTCATCCATCTGAAGCCACTATCTATATTACCGGATCCAACCAATGGCGCCAATTCACACAGTGGCCGCCACGCGAAGCTGAGATAAAAACACTTTATTTAACGTCACAAGGAGGATTAACAGACCATAAGGGGGAAACGAAAGACGTACAGATACAATATACAAGTGACCCCGAAAAACCCGTACCTTTCCAAGATGGAATTATTACAGATCGTACACGCGAATATATGATCGCAGACCAACGATTTGTGTCAAATCGACCAGATGTTGTCGTTTTCCAAACAAAAGCGTTGGAGGAAGATATGACCATTGTTGGGCCAGTAGAGGCAAATCTCGTCGTTTCCATGAGTGGCACCGATGCCGATTTTATCGTCAAAGTTATTGATGTCTATCCCGATAGCTCTTCCGCGATCTCTGCATCGAAAGAAGACGTTATTATGCAAAACTATCAAATGCTTGTAAGAGGAGAAGTCTTACGCGGTAAATTTAGGGACAACTATAGCAAGCCTATACCATTCGTTCCTAATGAAAAAACAAACGTTACAGTAAGACTCCCCGACGTAGCACACACCTTTAAAAAAGGGCATAAGATGATGATTCAAATACAGCATTCGTGGTTTCCTCTTGTAGATCGTAACCCGAACCAATTTATGGATATCTATCAAGCAAAAGCTGAGGATTTTATCAAAAACCAACATACGTTATATTTCTCTAAAGAAAGTGCCAGTAACATTGTCTTCAAAACGCTAATTACTCGTTAATCAATGTGGTAAAAACTTGAAATCCAACAAGTAAAAAGTTCTAATAAGAATAAGGAGGCTTCTCATTCAGAAGCCTTCTCTCGTACTAGCATTGAATGCATCCATAGCGACAGATACGGCGTATAATAAAAATAACCTTAATGGATACAAGTAATTCGGAAAAACGGGGATCTAAGTAGAGATATAAAATTTAGGATCTTGTTCGGTAGCGTTGTGGTAGAATATGTTTACATAAAAAAGGCCCCTCCAGTTATCACTGAAGGGGCCTGTATAAAATTAGGCACCGACCTACTCTCCCACC
>NZ_CBFFRI010000010.1:0-241508 GCF_965644235.1 Sphingobacterium sp. LRF_L2
CGTTCTTAGGTTGTTCTTGCTCCATCCTTAGGTTATCCTTGTTCCATCCTTGGGTCATCCTTGTTCCGTTCTTGGGTCATTCTTGTTCCATCCTTAGGTTATCCTTGTTCCGTTCTTGGGTTGTTCTTGTTTCGAAGCCTGCGCAGCAAAAAGCCCCTCCAACTTCCCACCTTAGACCGGATTTACTTAGCGTTAATAGGGGGTTAGTAGGGGCATTACCCCTACTAACCCCCTATTAACCCCCTACTATACCCCTATAAAACCCCTGTTAACACCGAACTTAAACAGAGCTAAAGAATACGTTCCAAATAACTCGCTGCAAACATAAAACACTTTATTTGACACAAAAAAGACTTGAGACAATCAGATTGGAACAGAATTTGATAAGTTAATAAAGAAACAAAAAGAAAGGTTTATATGATAAAAAAAGAGAAAATGATTACCGTACGATTAGAAAAAAATCCTTACATGTACTACATGACAAATTGGGGATTTGTAGAACAAAACACAGAAAAATTAGACCATCAGTCTAAAAACAAAAAAAGAGGTTAACTCCTCCTATTCGATGCTAAAAAAGAGGTGCTTTATGGAAATAAAGCATTTTATTTTTTTAGCTCCTTTGTGCAATCCACCTCGGCCTTACACTCTTCCACAATTTCATCATCAAACAAAATCCTAACAGATGGCGTATACGTATCTGCATGTTGACCTGTTTTTGTTGCCCAAAAGAAAGCTATTAAAAATATCAACGCGATAAAAATACTACAACCAATAAGAAAAAAGATAATATTCATGAGACATCTGAATAAAAATATAACAAAATACAGTTAAAAACCAATTAAATTAATCCTCTCTTACGTGCAAACCAACGCGTCATTAAACTCGTAAAGGAAATAATTGTTACCGTACTAATAGGCATGAGGATTGCAGCAAACAAAGGAGACATCGTACCTTGGACAGCAAAGGACAGCCCCACAATATTATAGCTTAACGATATCAAAAAGCTAAAATGAATAACTTTCACAGCATCCTTTGCAAAAGCAAAAAAAACCGGCAATTTGGAAAAAGAACTTCCATCAAGAATAGCATCACATCCTGGTGAAAAATTATTGATATCATCAGAAACCGCGATCCCCAGGTCTGCTTTACGAAGAGCTCCTGCATCATTCAACCCATCTCCTAACATACAAACTTGCCTTCCTTGATTTTGCCAGTTACCGATCTGTGTTAGTTTTTCGGCAGGACTTTGATTAAACAATAGCACTGCCGATTTGGGAAAAATCAAGCGAATAGCATCAAGGCGACGTTCATTATCCCCAGAAATTAAATGTAAATCGTATTTTTTATGTTCAAATGTTTTTACCACAGCTAAAAGTCCCTCTCTCCAAGCTTGCTCCAACGTAAAAAAACCACACAAACTTCTTCCAATAGCAACATACACACGAGTACCGTCCTGGATTCCGTTTTCACCAAGCACAAAAGATGCGGAACCGATCTTCACCGATACGCCTTCGATACGAGCTAAAATACCTTTCCCTATAAATTCCTCAAAATCGAACAGCGTTTTCAATTCACCTTCTCCTAGCCATTTTACTATTTCGCGACTTAAAGGGTGTCCAGAATGCCTGCATACGGAACGAACAATTACTCGATCTTCTGCCGTTAAGTCGCCTTCAAAAAACATCATAGATGAATTTGGAGAAGAGATTGTACCTGTTTTATCAAACACCAAGCAATCGATAGCTGCCATCTGCTCGACCGCAGCAGTATTCTTTAAATACATCTTATTCTTATCCAAGATACTCAAAGCCGCAGAGAGCGTAAATGGCGAACTCAAGGCCAAAGCACAAGGACAAGCGATAATCAGTACCGCTGTGAAGGCTCCCCAGGCCCGAGTCGGATCACCTCCTGTTAGCCAAAACAATGTAGCCACCAATGCAACAGTAATCAAACCTATCGTAAAATATTTACTTATAAAACCAATAAACGTATCAAATTTTTTCTCATAATGCTTTAGGTTTTCGTTATTCCATAATTTAGTCAAATAACTCTGAGAGACCGCTTTCATAACTTCCAACTCAATAGCTCCCCCTACCTGTCTACCTCCAGCATATACAATCTCTCCTAAAGTCTTCTCGACCACCTTAGATTCTCCGGTAACGAAACTAAAATCGACAGCAGCACTCCCTTTAAGCAAAATTGCGTCTGCAGGAATAATCTCATTATTACGCACTAAAATTCGATCTCCTACTTTCAGATCTGCAATTTGCACAGGACGATCCCCTCCCTCTTCCAAGCGGGTTACCGCTACAGGAAAATAAGAACGATAGTCCCGTTCGAAAGATAAGTGATAGTAAGTACGCTGTTGCACCCATTTCCCTATAAGAATAAAGAAAACCAAGCTACATAAAGTATCCGCAAAGCCTGGTCCTGTTTGCGTCAAAACCTCGATTGCCGTACGTAAAAAAATCACCAAAATACCTAAGGCCAAAGGAACATCTAAATTCAATTGGCGGTGTTTCAAACTTTGCCAAGCAGACTTAAAATAGTCAGAAGCACTATAGAAGAGTGTTGGGATTGCAAATGCAAGATTCATATAGCCAAAAAAATTGGCGTAGTGCTTTTCAAAAGCGTCCATTCCAAAGTATTCCGGAAAACTCAACATCATCGAATTTCCAAAACAAAATCCTGCAACGGCGATTTTAGCAACAAGACGATTTTGGTTTACCTTTTTCCCTTCTTTTACAAGATCTTGTAGCGTGATTTTAGGTTCATAACCGATATCCGTGAGTAAAGCAACTAAGTTCCGCAAGGAGAGTTCCTCATGTTTAAAACTAATACTAACTTGTTTTTTCATAAAATCCACTTCTGCATTTAACACTGCGGGATTTAACTTATACAAATGCTCTAACAACCAAATACAAGAACTACAATGTATAGCGGGAATAAAAAAAGTGATAATCGAACGTTCCTGATCCTTGAAATCAACAAGCTTAGCAACAATATTAGGTTCGTCTAAATATGTCAGATCTTCTTTCGGTACTTTCTGTGATTTACCAGGATGTGTATTATACCGGTAATAATTTTGCATATTACTTTCCTTTAGGATCTGATACACCGTTTGGCATCCTAAGCAACAAAAAACATGTTCATCCACCTTTAACGTGGAATCTGATTCCATTTTATCCCCACAATGAAAGCAAACTTGATCCAGTAAAATAAACTCACGATCTTCCATACAAACAAAATAAATCTAAGTGGTTACCATGAAGCACACCTGTTCCTTAGATAGCTTGACTAAATAAACGATTTCCTTCTTTAACCTGATGAAGACGTTGGTCAAAAGCCATACAGATATTTCTGAGAAAAGATTTACCAGATTCTGTTGCAAGCACTTTTCCATCGTGAATCTCCACCAATCCATCTTCTAACAGAGGTGATAGCCTTCGTATGATGATAGCTTTTTGTTCCGCATCATCAGACAATTCAACCGATGCACGGCACATCATATCCAAAATATATTTCCGAATAACTAAATCTTCAGATGTTAACAAATGCCCCTTAAATACGGGAAAACTTCCTTCGTCCAACAATCGGTAGTACTCTTCGACAGTCTTTACATTTTGGGCAAAACAACTCCACGCATCACTAATAGATGACACACCTAAACCGATCAAAACAGGAGTATACCGATCTGTATACCCCATAAAGTTTCGATGAAGATTACCTGTCGACGAAGCCTTAAATAGTTCGTCATTCACCTTTGCAAAATGATCCATCCCCACATCCCTATAGGCCTTCTCTTCGATCATTTGTTTTCCAAGAATATATAATTCCAACTTCTCCTGACCGACAGGAAGATCATGTTCTGTGAATCTTCGTTGCCCGGGTTTAATCCAAGGCACATGCGCATAGCTGTAGAATGATATCCGATCAGGTTCCATGACCAATGATTTATTGATCGTGTCCGCAATACTTTCTTTTGTCTGCAACGGCAATCCATATATCAGATCAAAATTGATAGACGTATATCCTATATTTCTTGCCATTTGCACCACGCGTGCAACATCTTCTTCCGTCTGCTGGCGATTGATGATATATTGTACTTTGGGATCAAAATCCTGTATACCTAGGCTCAATCTTTTGAATCCCAATGCAAATAGTGTCTCTAAATGTTCTTTTGTCGTATTCGCAGGATGAGCTTCGAAAGAAAAGGTTGCATTTTCCAATACTGTACAGCCTTCAAGCAAGGACATCGTTAATCTATTTAAATTTTCAGGCTCGAAAAATGTTGGCGTCCCTCCACCAAAATGAACCTCGCTAATACAAATATCTGTCCCCAAATGCGCCTTGTACATCGCCCATTCTTTCAAAATATAGTTGATATAGGGTGTTTCTACCTGATGGTTTTTAGTTATACGCGTATTACAGCCACAATAGGTACACAAACTTTCACAAAAGGGCAAATGAATATATAAACTAATACCGGCATCACGTGAGGATTCAAAATTGACACATAATTGGCTTAACCAACCTTCTACCGTAAAAGTGTCTGCATCCCAGAAAGGAACTGTAGGATAACTGGTATAACGTGGTGCTGCCACATTATATTTATTGATCAAATCTGTGTTCAGTTGTCTCATCATTTTTTGATTTTAGTACACCGCATTCTTTCACACAGCAACAGGCTAAGCCGACACATTTACCTTTTTCCCACAAATTGAGATTACGTATCGTCTGTTCTGCAATACCTTTCGGACTGCGGTCTATATAAGGAGTATTCGCAATTTGAATATTGAGTTCGTGCGCGCGATAAAGGTCTATGTGATCTGTCGTTAAAGAACGTGTCACAATCTTTTGTACCCCGACCTGCTTCAATTGTTCAAGCAGTTTAGCTTCTAATACATCATCTGCAGAAACAATAACAACTTCTTTTCCTACAGCATAATGTAACGTATTAAAATTCAGCTCGTTTGATATTAAAGTCAAATCATGAATTTTACGATTAGCAATAGCTAACAGTTCCTTTTCAAATTCCTTGATATTATATGCAACAGCTTTCATTAGGCCCTATATTTTGTAATTACTTTACAAAGGTACTTTTGCCTCTTCTAGCTTGTGATGCGTTGAGTCAAATTAGAAAATGATACTAATCACAATCATCTTTATAAAAAAGAAAGAAGATATATCTTACATCCAACGAATTAAGATATCGCTATACAGAAAACAAACATATTGCACCGAGGAGAAAATAAGAGCTAAAGAAAAATGCCTTTAGAAAACTTAAATTCTCTAAAGGCATTTTTTATACGGGGTTTTAGGGCAGAGCTTGAACAAGCGTTCAGCTCATTTCGTGCATTAAAATTTCACGCCTTTCAGTTTTTCAATCGAGAATATACGAATTGCACTACGCTCTTTAACAAGCAATCCCTCATCTTTAAATTCAGCTAACATACGGCTGATTGTTTCGTTGGCTGTGCCAGCAAGTGTCGCTAAATCATCGCGCGAAATACGCACCACAATACCTTCCTCTCCTACTGTAGGCGTCGTCTTCTCTGCAACATTTACCAATGCATTTGCAACACGCTTACGAACAGTATCATAAGCAAATCCCAACATCTGCTCCTCTTTTTCACGGATATTCCCAGACAGCAATTTGATAAATTTACCTGCAATCATTGGCTTGTTGTAAAGCAATTCAAAGAAGCGCTCCTTAGGAATCAAAGCAATTTCACAATCCTCCAGAGCTGCTGCATTATCGCTGTACACCTCATTCAATAGAACCGTTTCATATCCAAAAAAGGTGTCACTTATATGGATATCTGTAGAAAGTTCCCTCCCATCTTGGTAAAACAAGAAGCTTCTTACCTTACCACTCAAAAGATAATAAACAAAAACAGGAGAATCTCCAACAGAATAAATAGACTGCTTCTTTTTGAACACCTTAATTCGTGCATCCTTAACCAAGTCTTTCAAAAGATAGTTCTGCTCGTCCTCACTTAAATGTAAACCTCCACGTGTTCCATTATTAGCCGAAATCTTTTCTCTTTTTCTAAATCGACTTTCAATAGCATTAATCAGCTCAATATCATCGAAAGGCTTCGTCAAATAATCATCAGCCCCCATTTCCATTGCTTTTCGCACATCCGCTCGCTCTGATTTTGCCGTTAGAAAAATAAACGGAATATCTGAAGTGGTCTCATTCTTATTCAGCATATACAACACACCATACCCATCCAATTCCGGCATCATGATATCACAAAGAATTAAGTCAGGTCGATGCTTGATAGCCAAATCGACGCCTACCTTACCATCAGGCGCTGTTATAATTTCATAATCTCCAGTTAAAGAAAGCACCTCAGCAGCACCCTCTCTAATTTCAAAATTGTCTTCAATTATTAAAATTGTTTTTGCCATCTATATTTTACTATTGTTGGAAAGTCATTTTGAACATAGCCCCCTCGTTGATTGCAGACCGATATTCCATCTCGCCCCCCATCAGCCGCACATAACGCTTCACAATATTAAGCCCCAATCCAGTACCGGGGATATTTCCAGTATTGTGTGCTCTGAAAAAAGGTTCAAAGAGATTTTTATGGTCTTCGACAGGAATACCAATTCCATTATCGCTGATACATATTATACACATATCATCTTTGATCTCTGTAGAGAATTCAATAAAAGTATCCTCTCCAGAATATTTAATTGCATTAGAAACCAAATTAATAATACTGCTTTTTATTAAATGGCTATCAAGATAAAACATCCCCTTATCCCCCGTATGCTGATAAACGATATGTTGATTTTTTTTACAAATCATTTGCATCTCTTCGGTTATCTCTTCGGCTAGTTGCACTAAATTGATATCTGTTTTATTCAGCAATACTTTACCAGCTTCCAATTTTTCCAAAGAGAGAAAATCATTTAATATGTTGTTTAGCAACTGAACTGCTCCTCGGATTCTATGGGTATGCTTAATAACATTCTGAAAATCTGGACGTTCTATATATTTTTCAATTAATGAAGCTGATAGTTGTACCGAACTTAGAGGCGTACGAAATTCGTGCGATGCCATGGACACAAAGCGAGATTTCATTTGATTAAGTTCTTTTTCCTTCTCGAGGGATAGACTCACATCTGACTTTGCTTTCTCCAATTCAGACACCAACATAATCAAATCCTTTGTACGTTCACGAACTTTCTCCTCAAGTTCAATAGCGTGTTTTCTCAGTTCATCTTCAGCAGCCTTTTCTTTTGTAAGATCGTGAATAAACCCCGTAAAGATATTTTTTTCCTTATAGTGAACCTCACTTACTGCCAACCTAAAAGGAAAAGTTGTACCATCTTTTTTTCGACCTCTTACTTCACGACCAATACCGATAATCTTCTTAACCCCTGTGTGTTGATAATTTTCGATATAACCGTCATGATTACTCCGATCGGGTTCCGGCATCAACATCGAAATATTATTACCAATAACTTCCTCTGGCTGATAACCGAACAAAGTTGAGGCCGCGGGGTTGATCGATTCCACTCGCCCTCGGCTGTCAATCATAATAATTCCATCAATAGCATTGTCAATAATGGCTTCCAGAAGCTTTACGGAATCGATCATAGTTATTTATTTCACTAATTTTTTATACTTAATACGTTTAGGGGCTATATCTCCCAGACGTTTCTTACGATTCTCCTCATATTCGGTATAATTACCCTCAAAGAAATAAACCTGTGAGTCGCCTTCGAAAGCTAAAATATGGGTACAGATCCTATCCAAGAACCATCTGTCGTGGGAGATAACAACCGCACAGCCGCCAAAATTTTCGAGACCTTCTTCCAGCGCGCGCAACGTATTAACATCTATATCATTGGTCGGCTCATCCAGCAGAAGCACGTTGGATGCTTTCTTCAATGTAATCGCGAGGTGCACCCGATTACGTTCCCCCCCAGACAAGACTGCTATTTTCTTTTGTTGATCAGCGCCATTAAAGTTGAACTTAGACACATAAGCCCGCGAATTCACGGGTTTATTTCCTAACAAAATATTATCATTGCCTTCGGTAATGTTTTCCCAGACTGATTTATCTGGATCCAAATCATCATGGTTTTGATCAACGTAGCCTAATACTACCGTTTCTCCAACTTTGAATGTACCTGTATCAGGCATTTCCTGCCCTGTAATCAACCGAAACAACGTCGTTTTACCCGCGCCATTTGGACCAATAATACCAACAATACCTGCCGGAGGTAAGGAGAAACTTAAATTTTCAAAAAGAATACGGTCACCATACGATTTCGAGATGTTATCCGCTTCAATCACTACATTTCCTAATCTAGGCCCTGGCGGAATAAATAACTCGAGTTTATCTTCTCTTTCTTTTGTTTCTTCCGAAGCCAGTTTTTCATAATTATGCAAACGGGCTTTAGATTTCGCGTGCCTTGCTTTTGGTGCCATGCGTACCCACTCCAACTCCCTTTCCAACGTTTTTTGGCGTTTCGTTTCTTGTTTTTCTTCTTGTGCTAAGCGTTTCGCTTTTTGATCCAGCCATGAAGAATAGTTCCCCTTCCACGGTATTCCCTCTCCCCGGTCTAACTCTAGAATCCAACCGGCTACATTATCCAAGAAATAACGGTCGTGCGTTACCGCAATCACTGTTCCTTTATACTGTTGTAAATGCTGTTCCAACCAATCAATAGACTCCGCGTCCAAGTGGTTTGTTGGCTCATCCAGCAATAAGACATCCGGCTCCTGCAACAATAAACGACAAAGTGCTACCCTCCTGCGCTCCCCACCTGACAAATTGACAATTTTAGCTTCGGCATCTGGACATCGCAAAGCGTCCATTGCCCGCTCCAATTTTGTATCCAATTCCCAAGCATTCGTCGCATCGATTATGTCTTGTAATTCCCCTTGTCTAGCTAAAAGCTTATCCATCTCATCCGCATTTTCATAGACTTCAGGCAATCCAAACTTCTCGTTAATCTCTTCATACTCTTTAAGAATAGCTGTCGTCTCCGCAACTCCTTCCTCAACAACCTCACGAACAGTTTTCTCCAAATCCAATACAGGTTCCTGGGCTAAATACCCTACAGAATAACCTGGAGAAAAAACCACTTCCCCTTGATAGGATTTATCAAGACCAGCAATAATCTTCAATACAGAAGATTTTCCAGAGCCATTTAAACCAATGACGCCGATTTTTGCACCATAAAAGAATGAAAGATATATATTTTTTAAAACTTGTTTTTGAGGCGGGTAAATTTTGTTTACACCAGCCATTGAAAAGATTATTTTTTCGTCGGACATATATGCTCTAAATACTACTAAATTGTACAAATATAGTCATTTTTAGTTCTAGAAGACTGACATTTTGATAGTTTCCAAGCTATGGCGTAATTGTTGATAAATTCTATCAGACAATCAGTATAGGATTTATAATTTATTTTTTACATTTATAACATCCTATCATATTAATAAAGGAAAGGTTTATACATGGAAGCAAAATTTTCACCACGCGTAAAGGATGTGATCTCCTACAGCCGAGAAGAAGCATTAAGGCTTCGCCACGATTATATCGGCACAGAGCATCTTTTGCTCGGGTTGATTCGTGAGGGCGATGGGGTAGCAATAAAGATTTTAAAGAATATCGGGATAGATACCACAGCCATACGTCAATCCGTTGAAGATGCCGTAAAGGGTTCATCGATGTCTAGAGCTCCCATTGGAAATATGCCATTGACCAAACAAGCAGAAAAAGTACTAAAGATCACTTACTTGGAGGCCAAAATATTTAAGAGCGACATTATCGGAACAGAGCACTTGTTGTTGGCTATTTTAAGAGACGAAGAGAACATTGCCTCGCAAGTTCTTCAGCAATACAGCATCACTTACGATCTGTTTAAGAATGAAGTAGAGCAAAACAAAACGACGATTACCGACGAAGCCTCAAATTCGCCTACTGGGGATGATGACTTTGCTGATGACGATCAACAATTCACAGCACCGAAAAAGGTCTCGGACATTAAATCTAAAACACCGGTTTTAGATAATTTTGGACGGGATCTAACAAAAGCTGCTGAAGAAGGTAAATTAGATCCCATTGTAGGACGTGAGAAAGAAATCGAACGTGTTTCTCAGATTCTGTCCCGCCGGAAGAAAAATAATCCAATTTTAATTGGAGAGCCTGGCGTTGGTAAGTCGGCAATTGCAGAAGGTTTAGCACTTAGAATAGTGCAGCGTAAAGTTTCACGTGTTTTGTTTAACAAACGCGTGGTCACTTTAGACTTAGCATCTTTAGTTGCGGGCACAAAATATAGAGGCCAGTTTGAAGAACGTATGAAGGCCGTAATGAATGAACTGGAGAAATCACCGGATGTGATTCTATTCATTGATGAAATCCATACTATTGTGGGAGCAGGTGGTGCATCAGGTTCATTAGATGCTTCGAATATGTTTAAGCCTGCGCTAGCACGAGGAGAAATTCAATGTATTGGTGCTACAACACTCGATGAATACCGTCAGTATATTGAAAAAGACGGCGCTTTAGACCGTCGTTTTCAAAAAGTCGTTGTAGAACCTGCATCGCATGACGAAACAGTAGAAATTTTAAACCGTATCAAAGACAAATACGAAGAGCACCACAATGTCACGTATACAACAGATGCGATTGAAGCTTGTGTATCATTGACGACTCGATATATCACCGATAGATTTTTACCAGATAAAGCAATTGATGCTTTAGATGAAGCGGGGTCTCGCGTACACTTGAACAATATACACGTCCCTCAATCGATTATCGATATCGAAGAAAAGATTGAAGAGGTAAAAGTTGAAAAAAACAAAGTAGTTCGCAGTCAGAAATACGAAGAAGCAGCAAAGCTTCGCGATACAGAGAAAAAACTACTGGATCAACTGGAGAAAGAAAAAGCTGCTTGGGAAGCGGAGACAAAATCAAAACGTTATACGGTATCAGAAGATAATGTAGCAGAAGTTGTAGCCATGATGACAGGTATCCCTGTTCAGCGTGTTAGCCAATCAGACAGTCAAAAATTGTTGAATATGGGTGACGCGGTTAAAGGGAGAATTATCGGTCAAGATGATGCTGTACAGAAATTAGTCAAAGCAATACAACGTACACGTGCAGGTTTGAAAGACCCCAAGAAACCAATAGGTTCTTTTGTTTTCCTTGGTCCTACGGGTGTTGGTAAAACAGAACTTGCCAAAGAACTTGCACGCTTTATGTTCGATTCTGAAGATGCATTAATCCAAATCGACATGAGTGAATACATGGAGAAATTTGCTGTTTCACGTTTAGTGGGAGCGCCTCCAGGTTACGTGGGTTATGAAGAAGGTGGACAGTTGACAGAAAAGGTACGGCGTAAACCTTATGCAGTTATCTTATTGGATGAAATAGAGAAAGCACATCCGGACGTCTTCAATTTATTGTTACAGGTATTAGATGAAGGACAACTGACAGACAGTCTAGGCCGTAAAGTAGATTTTAGAAATACGATCATCATCATGACTTCGAATATCGGAGCTCGCCAATTGAAAGAATTTGGTCAAGGAGTAGGTTTCTCTACTGCTGCGAAAGTAAACCAAGCGGATTCACATTCGCGAGGCGTTATCGAGACAGCTTTAAAACGTGCATTTGCTCCTGAGTTTTTAAATCGTATAGATGATGTAATCGTCTTCAATTCTTTGACAAAAGAAGATATATTCAAAATTATAGATATTGAATTAAAATCGTTATTTACACGTATAGAAAGTTTAGGCTATCACATTTCATTGACCGATAAAGCAAAAGAATTTATTGCGGAAAAAGGATATGATAGTAATTTTGGAGCTCGTCCACTAAAACGTGCTATTCAGAAATACCTCGAGGATCCTATTGCTGAAGAGATCTTAAAAGGTGAGGTGAAGAATGGTTCGCAGTTAGCAATTGATTACAACGAAGAGAAAAGTGAAATTGTGGTCACAGCAGTTCATACTGTTAATGATACAAATTCAGTTGAGTCGGATGTAAGCAATACAGACGATAACGAAAAAGAATAATTTTTAATTGAAGCCATAAAAAAGACACCAATATCCGTTGGTGTCTTTTTTATGGCTTATTTTTTGCTGATTGAATTAAACCATTAACATTTTTTAACGTCTCTATAGAGAAGAGAAGCATATTTTTATTACATCTTAAAAAACACGATACACATGAAAAAAATTTTATTAGCCTTTTTAATCGGCACGGCTACACTAGCTGTTTCTAGTAGTTGTACGAAAGAATACTATGATGTGGTTCCTAGCATCACAATGGTTTATGAAAGAGATGCAAATCAATGGACATCGCAATCTGCAATCAACAAATATGTAGATTTGAATGTCCCTGAACTAACATCTTACTATGTGAGTCAAGGAATAGTTGGACTTGCAATTAGTTTTGACAATGAAGCTACTTATAACACTCTTCCGGCCACTATTGACGGAGTTTCTTATAACTTTGACTATACAACAGGTTCTGTTCGTGTATATGCGCAAGACCCTATTTATACAAATGGTGAAATTTCCGTTCCTGAACACGTTTTCATCAAAGTATCACTTACGGAAGCTGACTTCGTACAATAGTAATTAACTACGACTATTCAGAAGATTATGATACACCTTCCCCAAATATTTTTGAGGAAGGTGTATTTTTTAGTTTTCAATTAATTCCTTTGCATGTTGTAGAGCAGACTCGCCAGGATTGGCTCCACTTAACATTTGAGCGACCTCTACCACTCTTTCCTCAGCATCCAACTGCACAATATTTGTCCTCGTTCTATCATCTTCATCCTGTTTGTACACTTTAAAATGTGCTAGTCCTCTCGAGGCAATTTGTGGTAAATGTGTGATAGCCAAAACCTGCATTTTAGTAGACAGCCTCTGCATAATCTGCCCTACTTTGAGTGCCACTTCACCAGATATACCTGTATCAATCTCGTCAAAAATAATCGTTGGTAAGGCCGAACTTTGTGCGATAAGTGATTTTACCGCCAACATCACGCGCGAAAGTTCACCACCAGAGGCAACTTTATGAATAGGTTGCTGTGTTTGTCCTTTGTTTGCTGAAAATAAAAATTGAATATCATCGCCTCCACTTGTTTTGTATCGATCAGCAGTTAGCGCCGTCAACTCAATTTTTAGTTGCGCATTAGGCATACCGACTTCCGCCAACAATTGTTGCACATACTCTTCCACTTCTTTGACAACTCCGGCACGAGATTGACGGAGCAATTCACCTGTATTTCCAAGCTCCTGCAAACTACGTTTTACTTCACCCTCAAGTTTTATCAATCGTTCTTCCTGATTAGCGACGGCCTGAATTTTTTGTTCTAATTCATCCCGTAATCGGATTAGATCGACGACACTGTCAACACGATGTTTCTTCTGTAGACTGTACAAATCACTCAACCTTGCATTCACGACCTCTAAACGCCCCTCATCCATATAGACATCTTTTTCAAGGAAAGAAATCTCCTGTGCAATATCCTTAATTTCAATTTGCGCACTAAGCAAACGATTAGACAATCCTTCGACTGAAGGCAAATAACGCTGAATAGCCTGTAAGTGATTTAATGCATCTTTCAATGATCGATTTGCTGCGTTCTCGTTTTCATCCAATAGATAAGATGCCCCCAATAAACCCCGTTTGATTTCTTCAGCATTCTCCAGCTGATTCAATTCATCTTCGAGTCGTTCCTGTTCACCATTCTCCAAATTCAGCTGTTGTAATTCATCAAACTGAAATTGATTAAAATCCAGTTCCGCATTGGTTGCAGCGATAGCCGTGCGAAGTCGCTCCAATGCAGAAACATTGCTGCGAAATCGCATCAATGTTTCTTTGTAAGAACGTAAGATATCGTCATTTTTGGCGACGCTGTCTAAAACTAGAAGTTGAAAATGTTCTGTATTCAGTTGCAAAGTCGCATGCTGTGAGTGAATATCAATCAGACGTTCGCCAAGAGATCTGAGCACTTGCAGCGTGACAGGAGAATCGTTAACAAATGCACGCGATTTCCCATCTACCGAAATCTCCCGACGTACGATTGTTTCCACCTCATAGTCTAAATCATTGTCGGCAAAAAATGCTTGAAGATTGTAGGCTTCCACGTGGAAATATCCCTCAATAATGCATTTACTATCTTCTTTAAAGAAATGTTTACCTTCCGCCCTGTTTCCGAGTATAAGACCTAGTGCCCCCATGATAATGGACTTACCAGCACCAGTTTCTCCAGTTATAATATTTAGTCCTGCATCAAATCGAATATCTAAATTTTCTATTAATGCGTAATTCTTAATCAATAGTCTACTCAACATAAATTACAAATGTCTATCTCAATGCCTCATATTTTGAGGTATTGGTTGGATCCAATTCCACCAATGTATTAAAAATACGTGTTCCCTCATTTCCTGGAAGTTTACTAAATATTCCTACCAATTCATCTGATTTCGCAGAAAAAAGCGCAGATGTGAGAACATTCCCTGTATTATTTCTATCCACTTCCTTCAGTTTCGCAAGTAGACCAGCCATTGTCTCGCGTGCTTTCGATGCATCTTCCGTCATTTTATCCAAGCCATTTCGATGGTAGAGGTATGCAAAATCTCGATAAGGCTGGTATTTCCGATCCAAAAGATTAGTCAGTAACCAATAACGATTTTCAAGGGATTCCATAGAACGCCACCCCTCCTCTTGACCTCCTTGCGCGGCATTCAGAATAGCTCTTGCTGAAGCAAAATACTTACTTCCGCCATTTAACTTAAATGTATCACTATCCATTCCAACAATAATGTTAGCATAAAATGCCAACAAGGAAGATAGACTACTTAGATTTGTATTTTCATTGAAGTCAAGTTGCTCCCCTTCTACATACGAAAAATTGAATTGGCGATCATGATAGGCTAACACTGGTGTGCTATAATTTGTTCCATATACGGGACGATAAGAGAACACCTGCGCTGAAGCTTTATACGTTTTTGAACCGTCCCATTCCGAAATGGTAATCACCATTGAACAATCAATCTTCTCTTGAGGGGTTATCTTCGTCGCTGTCCACGATCGGTTATTAAGAAAATCTTGAACTACCTTTTTTAATATTTCGAGTGCGCGCTTATTCGTATTTTGTACTTGTGGAGATTGAATTTCCACGCGTATGTTCAGCTCCTGCGCAGATAAGGAAATGACAAAACACATCGAAAAAATAAAGCTAACAATTGTTCTCATTGATTTTCTATTATACTATCAAAGATAGTTATTTACATGTTTATGATAAAGCTTCATCTGCACTGTTTTCATAATTTAAACTTGCCTTACAAAGCCGCAAATTAGCAGCTTGCTGTAATCCTAGTTATCAATTAATTTCTTTTCCCTCGATAAAAAAGAGAAAAAAAACTAGGGCATAAAAAAACCAAAAGAAGTTCATCGAACATGACAAAAAGATTCTTTCGACAAAAAATTAATATGTTTGTATGACATGGCTGATTTTTCAAAACAACTGAGCAAATACGTTCCAGCAGCAGCAGCTCCTATTATATCGCAATGGATTAACGATACAAGTTGTCGATTTCGTGTTTCAAAAAGTAGAAAGACAAAATTAGGCGATTACATGGCTCCTTTTCAAGGCCAACCGCATAAGATATCGGTTAACCACGATCTTAATCCCTATGCTTTTCTGATCACCACAATACATGAATTCGCCCATTTGAAAACTTGGCAACTTTTCAAAAATAAAGTAAAGCCTCATGGAAGCGAATGGAAAGAAAACTACAAAAAACTCATGCAGCCCTTTTTAACGCTTGGCATATTTCCGCAAGATATTCTTCAGGCAATCACAAAATACATGAATAATCCAGCGGCTTCCAGTTGCACTGATATGAATTTGTACAGGGTGTTGCGCCAATACGATACAAATCAACAGCAGGAAATAACTACGGTAGAGTCCATCAGTGAAGGGAGCTATTTCCTATTCAACGGAACGCGTATGTTTCAAAAGCAGGAGAAATTGAGAAAGCGATACAAATGCATAGAAGTAACTACCGAGAAAGTATATCTATTTCATCCTATAGCTGAAGTGATCCTCGTCTCATAATTATCATCCACCATATAAAATTTAAATTTATGGCCCATAAAAATACATTTATACTATCTGTCTTGTCAATCTTAGGCCTGTCTTGCCAAGAACGTCAAGCAGACCATTCGATAGCAACAACTCTCGATTCTGTTGCCTTATCTGCTATTACAGAATCTACCTACAGTCAATATGTAAACCAATTATCTTCGGATGAATTTTTAGGGCGCAAGCCTTTTACAAAAGGAGATACATTGGCTGTACAGTATATCGAGAAACAATTCAAAGAACTGGGCTTATCGCCAGGCAACGGAGAATCCTATTTTCAGGAAGTGCCTATGGTGGAAACAACGTCTACCCCAACAGAAAAACAGCTTATTTTCCAGGGAAAAGAAGGTTCTCTTTCGACAACTTATCTAGACGACTTTGTTGTCGGAAGCCGTTTACTTCAATCGGATATCCAAGTAAAAGACAGTGAGCTCGTCTTCGTTGGCTTCGGTATTGTGGCCCCAGAATTTGGATGGAATGACTATGAGGGGATAGATGTAAAAGGAAAAACGGTGGTCGCTTTGGTTAGCGATCCGGGAAAATATGATAAGACATTATTCAAAGCAGATACAATGACTTATTATGGTCGTTGGACTTATAAGTATGAAGAAGCTGCGAGGCAAGGTGCATCGGGTATATTACTGATTCACGATACCGATGCTGCCAGCTATGGATGGAATGTAGTAAGAACAGGCTGGTCTGGGCCTCAACTTAATTTAGTAGACAATGTCGAAAAAGGAAAAACAACAGCATTTGAAGGGTGGATCAGTAGCGAGACTGCAAATAAAATTTTCGCACTAGCCAAATTGCCATCAGATATTAGGGATAAAGCAAAAAAGAAGGGATTTAAGCCCGTTAACCTTGCTGTTACTACATCAATTCATCTTAAAAATGACATCAGGAAATCTTCCTCTAATAACGTAATAGCGAAGTTAGAGGGAACGAAACGACCTGATGAGGTCATTATTTATACCGCACATTGGGATCATCTCGGTATTGGCGAAGCCATTAATGGAGATTCTATATACAATGGCGCAATAGACAATGCCGCTGGTGTAGCTGCACTTTTTGAGCTTGCGAAAGCGTTTAAAGCTACCCAAATAAAGCCGGAACGCAGCATTGTTTTCATTGCGCTGACATCCGAAGAAGAAGGCCTTTTAGGCTCAGAATATTACACGCAACACCCCATTTATCCTTTACAAAAAACGGTGGCCAATTTAAACATGGATGCCTTTAGCGCGATGGGAGCAACAGAAGATGTTTCTATCGTAGGAATAGGACAAACAGAAATTGAGGATTACGTTGTCCGATCGGCTAAAAAATTTGGACGTACCGTACATGGGGAGAACAATCCTTCGTCGGGTGGCTTTTATCGATCAGACCATTTCAACTTCGTCAAAGTAGGCGTCCCTGGCTTGTTTATGGGAAGTGGAAAAAATCTTTTATCACAAGATTCCATCCTAAATACACAAAGAAAAAAAGCATTGGAAGGGCGATATCATACCGTAGATGATGAGGTGACTGCAGATTGGGATTTTCAAGGAATTCTTGCAGACATTCGTCTATTTTTCGACATTGGTTATACTATGAGTTTAGAAAAAAGCTTTCCGAACTTTAAAGCGAAATCCGAATTTAAAACAATTGGTGAGGCAAGACTAAAAAAATAACAAATCAGCTTTTTTCCGCAACTGTGAACGGATAAAAGAGCTACAGTTGTGGAAAAATAGTACCTTTGTCATCGTAAGTTCAAACTTGGCGAAAAACTCCACGTTAACTTGGTCAAGTTAGTAACTTCGAAAAAGAGATAATGTATAAAATTTAATTTATTTAACCGAATGAAACATTTACATTCAACTATAGCAATTGTATTATTGCTTGCACTAGTAATTGCTATCGTAATTACATTAGCCAACTATTTAGGAAACAAACCTTACAATCGGAAAATTGCATTAATTGGCTTTATTGCAGCTCATTTACAATTACTTGTTGGTATCATTATTTACTTCACGTCTCCACTGGGCTTACAGGCCTTCTCTGGCGAGAACATGAAAAATGGTCTTTCAAGACTTTACTTTCTAGAACACCCGTTGATGATGCTCCTTGCTATTGTCTTAATTACTATCGGATATTCAAAAGCAAAGAAACTAAGTGATCCAAAGAAAGCCAACAAAACGGTTTTGTTATTCTACATCATCGGATTAGTTTTCATTCTTTCAAGAATTCCTTGGAGTACCTGGTCTTTATTTGCGTAAAACATACAGAAAAAAAAGCCTGCGTTAAAGATTAACGCAGGCTTTTTTATGCTTTTTCTTTAAGTTATTCTCTACAGATGCCAATAAAAAAAGCATCAAGAATCGTCTTGATGCTTTTTTTATTATCAAAAGACTTTAATTAGTCTTTATTTTTTCCAAATCCTAAGATATCAAAAACAACTTTAAAAGCAATTATAGAAGCTACAATAATAGCCAAGTTTGCGATTAACGAAAATGTAAAAGCCATTTGATCCAAAGATGGAATAACATCTGGTACAAATCTGATGAACACTCCAACTAAACCGATTACGATAGCTACAGTAAGCTTTACATAGTATTCTGTACGGTTCGCGTTGTTATCTGTCGTTTTTGCGGGTCTTGGAGACACTGTATTTTCCATATCAGTTTAAACTTTTTTTGTAGCACAAATGTAAGGAAGAAAAAGTTAAAATTAAAAAGTAAAGCACAAAAAAAGCAAAGCGACAATCAATTGTATGATACAAGATTATCGCGCACTAGGTAATCAAAGCAGATATCTTATTATTCAGCTCCTTTACAGGCTATGGAGAGTAATAAATTTTACCTAATATTGCATGAAGCGTATTGAAGATGATAAATAGACTATTCCAGATCACGGTGTGCCTTTTGCTGACTTACCTAACTACGGATGCACAACCGCAGCGTATTGACAATTTCATTGTCGAAGAGAATCTTACGAAAAATGGAAAACTGGCCATCATCGCCGTTGACAGTGCTGAAAAACCTTTGGAAAACATCAATGGAACTTTTGTTTTCAATTTGAATGGGTTCCAACAGGATTTGGCTTTTCACGATGGTATCGCCGTAGTAAAACATCCTTTAGAATCGTCTACTTTTGTATTTTTTAAACATAAAAACCAAGAGAAATCGGTCGGGAAGCTGTATTACGTTCACAAATCAGCGCAAAGTCTAAAGCCATTCAAAATTTACGGAGCACTCCTTCTTATCATACCTGGAGCGATTTTATTAATTGCTTATCTTTTTAAGCGCTTTTTGACCACATTTGTTGTACTCGCAGTACTTTATGCCTATTTTCATTACACAAAAGGATTAGACCTTTCCAAAATTTTTGAGAGCATATTATTTGGTTTAAAAGGATTGTTCTAAAAGGGCAATCCCACACTAAAGTTATATTGAATAAAATTATAACGGTCAGGCTTTCTCACTTCGTAAAATGCGTCTTTAAAAGCTTTCGCGTTAAATAGCTCCTTAATTACCCACTGCTTACTGCCGTCAAATTGTGGATCTTTTACTTTCAATCCAGCATCTAAGCGAATAATAAAGTAATCCATATCCATCCGTAAGCCAAATCCCGTTCCCAAAGCGATCTGCGAAAGAAATCTATCGGCTTTAAAAGTTCCCTCTGTTGTAAATTCGTTATCTTTCAATAACCAGATGTTTCCTGCGTCGATGAACGTAGCACCGTTCAGTTTTGTTCCAAGAAAATTATTGAGTAATCGAAACCTATATTCGACATTAGCTTCCAATTTGATCTCTCCCAACTGATCAAGATTTCTTAAATTCAGTAACAGATCTTCGCTCAAACCGCTGCGATCGTAGTTTCCAGGTCCTAATGTACGGGCTTGCCATGCACGAATACCGTTCATTCCACCACCATAGAAGCTTTTCTCAAATATTAACAATTCAGAATTGTTTCCATAAGGCACGGCAATACCACCATTAAAACGGAAAACAAACTGCCTATTACCACCTAAATAACGATACAGTCGGTAATCCAATTCCGTCTTCGCATATTGCAGATAAGGTACACCAAACAAAAGTTTCTCTCCTTCGTCAGACGAACTGAATTTAAACAGATTGCTAGCCAACCCTAATAAGTTGCCACTACTTTCCAACCCCAGTCGGAAATAATGGAAATTCTGTAATTGCAATAATTTCTTTGCATTATAGGTATACGCATATTGAGCACTTAGTCCGAAATATTCACGATTGTTGCTTTTCACATACAGTTGATAACCTTCATCTTCTAAGCGCTGCGCAAAATCGTCA
Source organism: Sphingobacterium sp. LRF_L2 (assembly GCF_965644235.1). NCBI lineage: Bacteria > Pseudomonadati > Bacteroidota > Sphingobacteriia > Sphingobacteriales > Sphingobacteriaceae > Sphingobacterium > Sphingobacterium sp. LRF_L2. The sequence goes on from NZ_CBFFRI010000010.1 coordinate 20,445, forward strand.
TTTAATCTTCCCAATCGGTATTCTACAGAAATTGGCGTCAAACTATGTTGTGAACGCGGGCTTGAATACCAAATGTAGTTTAATGTATTGGTAAAATATCTGTTGGAATATGTACCATCTTGCTGAAACAATTGTACAGTACTTGAAAATGTCGTTCGAGGCAGCCCATATGTACCCTCGCTTGAATTGGGAAACGGCGTCATCAATCTGGGAACGATAAGATTTACGCCTACCTGAAAATCATTATTGAATATTTTATTTGCTAAATTTCCTTCCAATCGAGGATCGAATAGCACACCATAACGCAATTTTACTTCAAGCTGTTCCGCCCCCCCAAATATATTACGATGTGAAAAGGTATTTCCAACATTAAATCCACTCATCCCCGAACTGAATGTAAATTCTCCTTCCACTTGATTAGCCATAACCGGTCTGGGAGTAAGTTCGTAAAATGCATGCAGACGGTTCGAATCAACTTTTAGGTAGTTTATTTTGACATTGCGAAAACCATTCGTTTCGTAGAGACGATCATAAGCTTGATTCTCTTTTTTCAAGTTGTAACGCATTTCCGGTCTTACATACATGTAGCGCGCCAAAGGTTTTAAACGAAACCGTCCTGTTTCGTCGTTAAATGTTATCTGTAACGTGCTATCGAGATATGTCCTTCGTCGATGCGTGGCCACCTGACCAAAAGGAAGCTTTACGGTTACGAACACACTATCTACGTTATATACGGTGTGTTTCGAACTATCCGATGGATTTTGGATATCAATATGTAGATTCGCTTGTCTCGCTACGGTGTTGGTATCTATTCCTACACGCATATATTGACGTAGATACGCGTAATACCCTCTCTCTTTAAGCTGATTATAAAGCAATTCCCGTTCTTCCAAGAGATCATTACTATCAAATTGTTTACCGGGGATTGCTTTCGAATCTTTCTTTACACGATTTACGTACACAGCTTCCACGGCAGAATCAGCAGCATGATAATCCACGCTACCATATACAAATGGTTCACCAATAACCACATTAAATTGCACGTGTGCTTTCTTCTTTTTGATATCGACGTGAGGAGCGACACTGTTATTAAAATAGCCTTTTGTTTGCAAAAACCTATTAATCTGTCGGGAGGAAAGCTCTACCAACGATGAGTCCAAAATATGCGGTGCATCACCAACATTCCTTAAACCATCTTTCTTATATTTGCCATTCTTTGTGTTAAACAAATTATATATGGTTAGGTTCAACCGTGAATTAGGTTTAACCTCATTCGAAATATATGCCGACGCACTTTCTTTAAGTTCGGGAGGAATGCCGTTAATATCGACATCAGAAATCAAGGCTTGATCGTCTTCAACATATTTCGCGGAGCGACAGGATGCTAAAAATAGCAACAAAAGCATTATACTTGCAAAAGCAAAAAAATAGTCTTTCTTAATCATTAAACAATGTTATCAAAAGCGCAAACTAGTTTAATAACGTCATTGCAGCATAAAAAATTTCGCAAACAACACGGTCTTTTTATCGTGGAAGGTTTGAAATCCGTAACGGAGTTTATTTCTTCTGACTATCGTATCCATAGCATCTATTGCATTATGGAAACGCAAACAAAAATGGGTAATTTACTTCAAAATATAAAATGTACAACGGTTAGTGAAAACGAATTTCAAAAAATAACGTCATTAAAAAATCCGCAAGGAATCTTAGCCTTAGTCTATCTACCCCAAACAGAAAAAATTGAATGGGACCTTTTACGGCAACAACATGCGCTCTTGCTTGACGATATTCAAGATCCAGGAAATCTGGGAACCATTATCCGTACTGCAGAATGGTTTGGCATCTCACATATCGTTTGTTCACTTGACACGGTAGATGCTTTTAATCCAAAGGTTGTACAAGCCACCATGGGATCACTAGCCCGTGTCAAACTTATTTATACCGATCTGCCTGAATTTATTCAAAACGCAAAAATGCCAACTTATGGCGCCCTGCTAAACGGACAATCTATTTACGAAACAGACTTTAAAAATGCAAGTTTAATCGTTATGGGTAACGAAGGCAATGGACTAAGTAAAACAGTCATAGAAAAAATCGACCAAGCAGTAACCATACCACGGATCGGCGCTGCAGAGTCCCTAAACGTCGCCGTCGCAACAACCATATTTTGTTCCGAATTGGCGCGGCAAAAACTTTCAATATCTTAAAAGTGAGCGAATCAAAATCTATTTACACACTTCCTTTCGCGCTCTTGTGCATGAGTTCTTTGTTGTTCTCAGCAAGTTTCAATATGATAATCCCAGAATTACCAAGTCATTTGAGTAAGATGGGGGGTGGAGAACACAAGGGCTTAATCATCGCCCTTTTCACATTAACAGCCGGGATCTCCCGTCCATTTAGTGGAAAATTAACAGACCGTTGGGGTAGGGTACCTGTTATGGCCGTCGGCTCCATCGTTTGCTTTGTTTGTGGTTTCCTCTACCCGATTATCAGTTCTGTCGCCCTATTTTTTCTATTGAGACTGATACATGGTTTTTCGACAGGTTTTAAACCTACTGCGACTTCGGCTTATGTGGCTGATATTATCCCGCAAAATCGTTGGGGCGAAGCCCTTGGCATGCATGGCCTTTGTTTCAGTATAGGAAGTGCTGTAGGACCAGCCATAGGCAGCTATATCGCGCTACATTACGGAATGAACCCCATGTTCTATTGTTCGTCACTTTTTGCCGTATTATCTATCGTTATTGTCATGAATATGCGCGAAACACTCGTGAATAAACAACCTTTTCGACCATCCATGCTACGCATACATCGAAGCGAAATTATCGAACCAAGAGTTATCCCCGCGGCTTTAGTAACCTTATTGTGTTATACGGGATATGGCGTTATCCTCACATTGATACCCGACTGGAGCGAACATTTAGGCATAAGCAACAAGGGACTATTTTTTACGGCGTACACCCTCTCTTCCATCGCTATCCGGTTTATATCAGGTAAAGTTGCAGATCGATATGGCCGTATTCGCGTAATGTTTGTAGGCGTAATAATTGTAGCATTAGCCGTATTCGTCATCGGAATTGGAGATGCCGTAGAAGGGCTTATCGGAGGAGCAATACTTTATGGAATAGGAACTGGTATTCTTTCACCCGCTGTGAATGCGTGGACCATCGATCTCAGCCTTCCACAACATCGTGGAAAAGCCATGGCAACGATGTATATCGCCCTCGAAGCCGGAATTGGCGGTGGTGCTCTCCTTGCTGGCTACATATATAGTGAAGAAATCAGTCGCATCCCGGGTATATTTGTGATAAATAGTTTTATCATTCTACTCGCATTTTTCTATATCTTGTATTGGAATTACAAAAACAAAAGAGTTAGTTAATCGTTACTCAATAAATAGATTTTCTTTATGGATAATGGTTCAAAAAAATTTCCTTATGCGCTAGACTTAGCATCCAGTTTGATGGCGATGGCCCTGCTATTAGGTTTTATGTACGCAACACAAAGTGTATTGATACCTTTGCTGTTTTCCATACTCATATCTATCTCGCTATTTCCACTGGCACGCCTATTTGAAAGGCTACGATTGGGCAAAGCTACCGCCTCTATCCTTTCCGTTATCGTCGCTATTGGTATTATATGGACGATTGGTTGGTTTATCGTTCATCAAAGTATCATTATTAGTAAAGACGCTTCTGCCATTACAGACAAAATGATATCTGTATTAGAAAGAGCGCAACTATGGGTAGAAACGACATTTGGTATAAAACGTACCGCCATGATGGATCAATTTAGGGATCAAGGAAACAAGTTGTTATCCAATGCCGGCGCGATGGTCTCCGCAACCTTCGGATCGATTGGCAACATACTAGCTGGTGTTGTATTAGTTCCCTTGTTCAGCTTTTTCCTTCTCTATTACCGCGACTTCTTCCGGGAGTTTTTCTTCAAGGCATTCAGAAGTGTGAACCAATCCAAGGTAGATGAAACATTGAATAAAATCTATTATGTTGTACAGAGTTATCTGTTAGGACTCGTTACTGTTATGGGAATTGTCGCAATACTCAACACCATTGGTCTTATGGTAATGGGTATTGAATACGCTTGGTTTTTTGGTACATTGGCCTCTTTGTTGATGTTACTTCCCTATATCGGCATAGCCATTGGGTCTATACTACCGGCTTTGTTTGCGCTTGCGGTAAAAGACAATGCTTGGTACGCTATCGGCGTTATCGCATGGTTTCAGGTCGTGCAATTTCTAGAAGGAAATATTATCACTCCGAACATCGTTGGCAGCAAAGTAAGTATCAATCCTTTAATGGCGGTTATTGCCATCCTTTTAGGAGGGATGCTATTTGGGTTATCCGGACTAATTTTAGCCTTACCCCTTACCGCGACCATTAAAGTTCTATTTGACGCTATACCGTCAATGCAGGCTTTTGGATTTTTAATTGGCGAACCAGAGAAAGAACACCTCAAAGTAAACTCCACACAAGAACTATTAATAAAATGGGGAATTGTAAGAAAGCCGAAGATAGAAAAAGAAATCAAAGTTGAAATCGACGTCGATACAGAAGCAACACCACCTACGACCACCATGCATTATAAAGAAATTCACGAGTCTGAAGCCAATCCGTACACAGAATTACCGAAAAAAAAGGAAGATAACTCTTCAGCGCATTAATTCAATATTTTGAATACAAGTTCCCGTAACAGCTCACCACTATCGGTAAATGGGCCAATATCAAGCCCTTTGGTCTTTAAATCGTAACTGCTTAGATCGTGAATGATGTCGAAGGTTTTTCTCCTATTAAAATTCCGCGCGGCACTTTCATATTCTTTTAAGAAGAACGTATGTACCCCCAACTGCTTAGCTGCTACCTGAGGTGACTTGTCTGGTAAATAATGATATTTAAGGATTTTTGTAAAGTACGTCCCCAAATTACCAATAACCATAGGCAACGGATTTGATTTAGGATTTGCAATGAAATAGTCCACAATTTGAATCGCCTTTACGGCATTCCTTTTTGCCAGAGCAGACTGGAGTTCAAAAACATTGAAATCCTTACTGATACCGATATTCTGTTCGATATGTAAAGGAAGAATCTCCGTTTCTTTCGAAACATTCAACAGCAACTTCTCTATTTCATTTGCTATTTTTGAAAGGTCAGTACCAAGATAATCAGCCATCATCAAAGCGGCCTGTGGATGAATTGATCGGCCTGCTGATTGGAACTGTTCTACAATCCACTCTCCTACTTTATTTTCGTAAAGTTTAGCCGATTCCACGACGACACCATTCTTCTCAAAAGATTTATAGATCTTCTTCCGCTTGTCAAACTTACCATATTTGTAAGCGAGAACTAGAATCGTAGTTGGTGTCAGATTTTCTAAGTATTTGAGTAATAATTCCTCTTCCGATTTCCATTTCAGGTCTTGTGCCTCCTTAATAATAATAAGCTGATAGTCGCTCATCATAGGATAGCGTTTTGCTGCATTCACGAAAGTAACAATACTTGTATCCTTTCCGTATAGAATAGTCTGATCGAATCCTTTTTGTGCTTCATTAAGAACTGTCCGCTCTAATGTATCGGCTATCAAATCAATATAATATGATTCGTCGCCATGTAACAGATAAACCGGACTGAATTTTCTTTTCTTTAAATCGGAGAGAATGGTATTTACACTCATATAATGCGAAAATACGACTTTTCTGTGGCTTTCATAAGCCAAGCATCGTTTTGTTAACTGGTAAAAAAAACTTATTTTTGCAGATGTTTAAGCCGATTCCTTTAAACTTACCGCCCTATTCATCCAAGATCACAAAAAAACTGGGCAAGTTGTTCATATTTGATGAGTTACGAAAGAAAGAGCTATTATTAACACCAGAGGAATGGGTTAGACAACATTGGATCAGCTACCTACATCAGCATAAAAATTATCCTAAGACATTGATGCAAATAGAGGGAGGCCTCAAGTTAAACAGCTTACAAAAGCGAAGTGATCTTTTAATTTACAACAGTGAAGGGCAAAAGATACTTTTGGCAGAATTTAAAGCTCCTACTGTCAAAATTACAGAGAAGACATTTCATCAAATAGCAAACTACAATAGCATCCATAAAATACCTTTGCTTTTAGTTAGCAATGGAATAGAGCATTATTATTGTACTATAAACTTCGATAAAAATAGTTTTGAATTTTTAGCGGAACTGCCAAATTACAATTCGGCTCTTAATTTGTAGTTTAGATTAAAAATATAATTTTATATTAGTCTTTTAGAAAACAGAAAAAAATAGAAAAATGAACATAGATAAAAATGAATTCAGAAAATATGCTATCCAACATCACCGTATTGGTAGCCAACATGTAGATAATTACATTTCTCGTGTTCAAACGAATCTGCCAACAAACCTTACGCCTTACATCATTGAAGAGCGTCAACTTAATGTGGCACAAATGGACGTTTTTTCTCGTTTGATGATGGATCGTATCATATTTTTAGGAGATGCGATAAACGACCAGATTGCCAACATTGTTCAAGCGCAGCTGTTGTTTTTGCAATCTACCGACGCACAACGCGATATTCAAATTTACATCAACTCCCCAGGAGGTAGTGTATATGCTGGATTAGGGATATACGATACTATGCAGTACATTTCTCCCGATGTAGCAACAATTTGTACAGGCATGGCCGCATCTATGGGAGCTGTGCTATTGGTTGCGGGAGCAAAAGGAAAACGAGCTGCCCTGAAACACTCACGCGTCATGATCCACCAACCTTCCGGTGGTGCACAAGGTGTAGCTTCCGACATGGAAATCAACCTACGCGAGATGTTGAAACTGAAGGAGGAATTATACACGATCATCGCAGAGCATTCTGGACAATCGTATGAGTGGGTAGAAAAATCATCAGACCGTGACTATTGGATGAAATCAAACGAAGCCAAAGAGTTTGGTATGATTGATGAGGTATTATTATCCAAAAAGGATCTTAAATAATAAATTAATCAATGAGTAAGATTAATAATCGAGATATCCGTTGTTCTTTTTGCGGCATCAGTAAAAATGATGCTCAGATGCTTATTGCTGGCGACGGAGCTCATATTTGTGACCGTTGCGTAACGCAAGCGGGGGAAATTTTAGCAGAGGAGTTGAAGCAACGTAAAAGCAAGTCGCTTCAAACCACCTTGAAACTGGTACGCCCAGTGGAAATAAAACAACATTTGGACCAGTATGTTATTGGTCAAGATGATGCAAAGAAAGTTATATCGGTCGCTGTTTACAATCATTACAAAAGGCTGAATCAGAAAGTCGACAAGGATGAAATCGAAATTGAAAAATCAAATTTGATCATCGTGGGCGAGACAGGCACAGGCAAAACGTTATTGGCTAAAACAGTAGCTAAGATTTTAAATGTTCCTTTCTGTATTGTTGATGCCACAGTTTTAACGGAAGCTGGTTATGTGGGCGAAGATGTTGAAAGCATACTCACACGTTTACTTCAAGCAGCCGACTATGATGTTGCTGCTGCAGAGCGCGGCATTATCTATATCGATGAGATTGACAAAATAGCACGTAAAAGTGACAACCCATCTATTACCAGAGATGTTTCTGGCGAAGGTGTACAGCAGGCGCTATTGAAGATTCTTGAAGGAACAAATGTCAACGTACCTCCTCAAGGAGGACGTAAACATCCCGATCAAAAGATGATATCTGTTAACACCAGCAATATTCTCTTTATCTGCGGTGGTGCATTCGATGGTATACAGAAAAAAATTGCCAATCGTTTACGTACACAAACTGTAGGTTATAAGATGAAAGAAGATGAGGAAGATATTGATTTGAACAACTTATACAAGTATATCACGCCACAAGACTTAAAAAACTTTGGGCTTATACCTGAATTAATCGGTCGTCTGCCTGTGTTAACTTATCTTAATCCGCTAGATAAAGAAACATTACTAAATATCTTAACAGAACCAAAAAACGCGCTTATTAAGCAGTATGTTAAGTTATTTCAATACGAGGATATCGAGCTTTTATTCGATGAAGATGTTTATGATTTCATTGTAGATAAGGCTTGGGATTTCAAACTCGGAGCACGAGGTTTACGAGGGATCTGCGAGGCTATCATGTTGGATGCCATGTTTGAGATACCCACGACGAAAGAAGAAAGTGGTGAAAAGGTTCTCCATATCACATTGGAATACGCGAAGAAGAAATTTGCAAAATCAGACATTAAGAAGCTTCAAGTAGCTTAAAGCAAAATCCCTCAGCGCGAAACTGAGGGATTTTTTTATAGTAAAAGGCTTTGGTATAAAGTCTATGGTTAAATTTAAATAAATATATATGACAAAAAAAACAGTTGAATCTCCCATCACTCCAGGATTAAAAACAAAGAAAGACATCGTCAATAACTGGTTGCCCCGCTATACAGGCTGTCCTTTAGAGGAATTTGAGCCTTATGTATTATTGACTAATTTTTCCAAATATGTCAAGATGTTTTCTGAAATGCACGACAATGCCCATATCTACGGCGAGGACAAGGCTATGCAAGCATGTAGTGCAGGGGGAATAACCCTTATTAATTTCGGTATGGGAAGTCCAATGGCAGCGACGATAATGGACCTTCTGTCGGCAATTAATCCAAAGGCAGTGCTTTTCCTTGGAAAAACGGGAGGTCTCAAAAAGAAAATTCCGGTAGGCGAACTTATACTACCTATTGCCGCTATTCGCGGAGAAGGAACCTCAAACGACTATTTCCCGCAGGAAGTACCGTCTCTACCCTCATTTGCATTACAAAAAGCTATTTCAACCACTATCCGTGATTATTCCAGAGACTATTGGACAGGAACAGTGTATACCACCAACCGACGCGTTTGGGAGCATGACAAAGCTTTTAAAAAGTATTTAAAAACTATTCGTGCGATGGCGGTCGATATGGAAACAGCGACAATTTTTAGTGTGGGCTTTGCGAACAAAATTCCAACGGGTGCATTGTTATTAGTGTCGGATCAACCGATGGTGCCTGAGGGAGTAAAAACTTCAGAAAGTGATCTAGCGGTTACGGCAAAGTATGTGGAAACGCACCTTAAGATTGGGATAGATGCTTTAAAGCAACTTAAGAACAACGGGTTGACCGTAAAGCACCTTAAATTCTAAATGCGTCAACGAAAGCAGCATATGGTATGATAACATCCTCGAAACTATCGGCAATTTTGCCAGAATAAAAATCATAAACCCGGGAAATTCATCAAGGATAAAATCGCATTAAACGTGATAGAGGATGCCGGAAAGTTTTGGCAATTGAAACCAGAAAGTACCATTATAGAAGGCACATCCGGAAATACTGGAATGGGCCTCGCTATTGCTGCCGTTGTAAAAGACTATCGCCGTATTTTCAAAACAATCGACAAACAGTCAAAAGAATCGATGCGATGTAAAGCATATAACGGGCGCAACTAATTTACTATAAAAACAGTACTAATCTTCCTTCGGTTCAACTTCTTGGATCACATACACATCTTCATTATCTTTTTTCATCTTATAGCGCTCTCTCGCTATTCGTTGGATTTCACTAGGATTATACTGTGCATTTTTAATCGATTTCTCAATATGTCCAATTTCATTTTCATAGAAAGCCTTTTCGCCTTCTAGCTTATGCTTTTCCTGCTGGTAAGCAATCTGAGTACTCACATCATATCGATCGAAAAAGCACATCCAAGTTAAAAAAGCTAGTCCAGCTATAAAATATTTATTTCGAATCAACGTAAGAAATCGTTCCATAAAAGCAAAAGTAAAAATCTTAAGTTAAAGATAAGGAATAACACCCAATAAAATCGTATGCCTGACTATCAACTCATTTTCAATAAACAAAAAAGGAAGCCTAAGCTTCCTTTTTCTATTCGCATTTCGTCTAATTATTTTTTAATTGCGTATTTGAAGTTCTTACCGATGAAACGAGCATTTGCACCCAATTCCTCTTCTATACGTAACAATTGATTATATTTCGCCATACGATCTGAACGAGAAGCGGAACCCGTTTTAATTTGTCCGCAGTTCAATGCAACAGCCAAATCTGCGATAGTCGCATCTTCGGTTTCTCCTGAACGGTGAGACATTACAGAAGTATATCCAGAGTTTTGAGCTAAAGTAACGGCATTGATTGTTTCAGTCAACGAACCGATCTGATTTACTTTCACCAAAATGGAATTAGCGGTATCGTTATCAATACCTTGTTGTAAACGTTTTGTATTTGTAACGAACAAATCATCACCAACAAGTTGTACTCGATCGCCAATTTTCTCGGTTAATGTCTTCCAACCAGCCCAGTCGTCTTCAGCCATTCCATCCTCGATAGAAATAATTGGATATTTCTCTGTCAACTCTGCAAGGTAAGAAGCTTGTTCTTCACTTGAACGAACAGCACCTTTGTCACCTTCGAATTTTGCGTAGTTATAGCTACCGTCTTTATAAAATTCGGAAGAAGCACAATCTAATGCTAAACAGATATCATCTCCTGGTTTGTAACCTGCAGTTTCAATAGCTTTCAATACCGTTTCAATAGCATCTTCTGTGCCATCGAATGTTGGAGCGAATCCACCTTCATCTCCCACCGCAGTAGAAAGATTTCTATCGTGAAGAATTTTTTTCAACGTATGGAATACTTCTGCTCCCCAACGCAAAGCTTCAGAGAAAGAAGGAGCACCAACAGGCATAATCATAAACTCCTGGAATGCAATAGGTGCATCAGAGTGTGATCCGCCATTGATAATGTTCATCATTGGGATAGGCAATGTATTTGCATTTACGCCACCAATGTAACGATACAAAGGTTGATGAGACTCTTGCGCAGCAGCCTTAGCCACAGCTAAAGACACACCTAAAATTGCATTAGCACCTAAATTTCCTTTGTTTTCAGAACCATCCAACGCGATCATAATTTGATCGATTGTATTTTGTTCGAATACATCTACCCCTTTCAACGCATCAGCAATCTTGGTATTCACGTTTTCCACAGCTTTTAAAACGCCTTTACCTAGGTATTTTGATTTATCGCCATCACGCAATTCTACTGCTTCGTGAATACCTGTAGAAGCTCCAGAAGGAACAGCTGCACGTCCAACAAATCCATTTTGGGTGGTTACGTCTACTTCAATCGTAGGATTACCGCGCGAATCAAGAATCTGACGCGCATGAACATCAATTATTAAACTCATTTTTTTATTATTGTCTTTTTAATCTTCAACTTAGTGTATAATCAACACTAAGATAACATTTATACTTGGATATTCAAACTTAGCTAAAAAAAAGGCCAAACACAAGGTTCAGCCTTTTTACATTATGCTTTAATCATTGCAATAAAATCATCAAACAAATAACGTGAATCGTGAGGACCAGGTGAAGACTCTGGGTGATACTGGACAGAGAATGCCTTTTTACCTTTCAAACGAATCCCTTCGATAGAGTTATCATTCAAGTTAACGTGTGTCACTTCTACCTTATCTGATTTTTCGATATCTTCTGCTACGACACCAAATCCGTGATTTTGGGAAGTTATTTCACAACGGTTAGCTATTACATTTTTTACAGGGTGGTTGATACCACGATGTCCATTGTGCATTTTTTTAGTACGAATACCGTTTGCCAAAGCTAACATCTGATGTCCCAAACAAATACCGAACATTGGCTTCTCTGCACCGACAATTTCTTTAATCGTCTCAATGGCATAATCCATTGCCGAAGGATCGCCAGGGCCATTCGAAATAAAGTAACCATCCGGATTCCATTCTTCCATTTCTTTGAATGTTGTTTTTGCAGGAAACACCTTTGCATAAACTTGACGTGCATCGAAATTACGCAAGATATTCTTTTTGATACCTAAATCCAAGACTGCAATACGTGTAGGAGCGGCTTCTTCACCATAAAAATAAGGCTCTTTTGTAGATACCAAAGAAGAAAGCTCTAGCCCGTCCATCGAAGGAACTTGTGCAAGTTGTTTCTTTAGTTCCTCTACATCAAGATTTTCAGAAGAGATAATTGCATTCATCGCCCCTTTATCCCGAATATGTCTCACCAAAGAACGTGTGTCGATATCAGAAATACCTACTAGGTTCTCTTCTTCAAAATACGTCTGAATAGAGCGATCCGCCATTTGACGACTATAATTGATGTTATAGTTTTTACAAACTAAACCAGCGATCTGAATTTTTTCAGATTCCGTATCATCTTCATCAATCCCGTAATTACCGATATGCGCATTGGTGGTTACCATAATTTGCCCATAGTAAGAAGGATCAGTGAAGATCTCCTGATAACCTGTAGTACCTGTATTAAAACAGATCTCGCCCGTAGTCGTTCCAATTTTTCCGGCCGCCTTGCCATGATAAACTGTCCCGTCTTCGAGCACCAAAATGGCTGGTAATTTACTGTAGTTGGTCATTCTATTATTTTATGTATAATTTTAATATTGTTCAATTATGGATACAAAAAAAGCCCAAATGGGCTAAAATAAAATCAAATATCCTTTGTATCAATGTAAACATTGAAATATTGCGCCGCTGCAACGAGATATGTTACCTCATTTTTCACGAGAGACAAAGGTAAGTATTTAAAATCGAAAAGTAAAAATTAAAAACAAAAACAACAGACTAGTCTTCTTCTAATATCTCTTGTACACGACCAATTTGCCCATCCTGCAGACGTACTTTAATCCCCCTATGGTGAAAGGAGGCCGAAGTTAATAAATCTTTGACAATCCCTTCTGTCAATTCGCCTGTACGCTGGTCTTTTTTCAATACGATGTTAACCAACATGCCTGGCTTTATATTTGCGCGTGTTTTCCCGTCCATATATTTATACTAAAAAAGGCCAGCGTAAACTGGCCTTTTACTTTATTTTACCACTTAATAATATCGTTTCCTAACGTAAAGAGCATGAGCGCTATAAGAATAAAGAAACCGACCATTTGCGCTTTCTCCAAAAAATTATCGCTCAACGGCTTACCTTGTATCATTTCTACAATCAGAAATATAACATGTCCGCCGTCCAACGCAGGAATAGGCAACAAATTCATAAACGCTAAGGCCATTGAAAGCATACCTACTAACCCCCAGAATTTAATCCAATTTACCTCAGTTCCAAACATTTTGGCAATACCGACAGGACCAGAAAGTGCTTTATCAGCACGTACATCGCCTTTAAATATCTTACCAAAACCTTTAATATTATCTGTAATCACTGAAAAAGCTTTTGTCGCTCCGATAGGTAAAGATTGAAAAAAACCATATTCTTGGATAATCGTCGGAAAATTAGGCACCCCTAAATTTACACCTAGTGTTCCTGTAGAATCTACTTTACCTTTAACCTGTACCTGTTCACCTTTTCGGATGAGTGTTACCTCAACAGCTTTTCCTTTACTATTTTTAATTTCGTCGGTAAACTGATCGAAAAAGAAAGTAGGCTTTCCATTAACAGCTACGATACTATCGCCTTCGGTAATTTTCATGCGTGCAGCTTCCGAATCTTTCTCCACATCTTTGACACTATTTAATATATGTCTAGGACTAACCAATTCATTTTTCTTATGTTCAGCCACAGCATTGAGAATATCCGCAGGAACTTTCAATTCCTGCTTATTTCCTGATCGCTCTATCGTCAGCACTGCATCTCCCATCAGTACCTCCGAACTCATCACATCCCCAAAAAATTTAATAGCAGGCTTCCCATTAACGGCTAAAATTTTGTCTCCCGCTTGTATACCAATCTCTTTTCCTATAATCCCGGGCACAACGCCATATTGTAATTTCGAATTATCTACATCGGTTTCTCCGTAACTAAATGTAAGCATCCAGAACACCAAAATACCGACAATGACATTAACTATAATCCCACCAAGCATTACAATCAACCGCTGCCACGCTGGTTTAGAACGAAATTCCCAAGGCTTAGGCTCCTGTTTAAGTTGCTCGGTATCCATAGATTCATCGATCATTCCAGCAATTTTCACGTAGCCCCCCAGCGGAAGCCATCCTATACCATATTCGCAACCTTTGTACGTGAACTTAAATAATTTGACGCCCCAAGCATCAAAAAAAAGGTAGAATTTCTCGACTTTAATACCAAAAGCTCTGGCGGCAAGAAAATGTCCAAATTCGTGCAATATGATTAAAATTGACAAGCCTAAGACCACTTGTCCGATCATCACTAATGTTCCCATTAAAAAAGTTTAAATTTATAAGTCAAATACCAAAGTAATCATTACATCTTATTCATTAAATCTCGTGCCACAATCCTAGATTCCTGATCAATGGCCAATAAATCATCCAAGGTTGGTGTTTCCACCAGCTTTAACTGACACATTGTCGCCTCAATAAGCTCACTCATGGCTAAAAAGGAAATCTTCTCTTCTAAAAATGCTGATACAGCGATTTCATTTGCTGCATTCAACACACAAGGCCTATCACCGCCATCATTCAGTGCACGATAAGCAAGGTCTAAATTACGAAAAGTATGCGTATCTGCAGGTTCAAATGTCAAAGAGGGATAATTCAAAAAATTAAATCGCTCAAAACTATTTTCTTGGCGACAGGGATAGGTTAAGGCATGCTGTATGGGCAACTTCATGTCGGGCAAACCCATTTGAGCCTTCATTGAGCCATCTTTGAACTGCACCATGGAATGAACGATGGATTGTGGATGAACAATCACATCAATCTGATCAGGCTCCAAACCAAAAAGCCATTTTGCTTCAATTACCTCAAGCCCCTTATTCATGAGCGAGGCAGAATCGATCGTTATCTTAGCCCCCATCACCCAATTGGGATGTTTCAACGCTTGTTGCTTGGTTACATGTGTTAAAAATGCTCTATCCTTGCCCCTAAACGGACCTCCAGACGCCGTCAGATATATCTTTTCGATTGGATTCTCCCCCTCGCCTGCTAAGCATTGGAAAATCGCCGAATGTTCGGAATCCACGGGTAACATCGCTACCTGATGTTGTTGAACCAAATCCATGATTAATTGCCCAGCAACTACCAAGGTTTCCTTATTGGCCAAAGCAATATCTTTTCCACTCTGTATGGCTTTTACGGTAGGACGTAGACCTGCAGAACCTACAATCGCATTAAGAACAACGTCAATCTCCTCATATTGCACAACTTCTTCTAATGCCGTTCCACCCGATAACACCAAAATACCACTTCCTTCGAGCGCATCCTTCACTTTCGGATAGCCTTCGTCTTGCAGGATGACAACAGCACGAGGTTTAAATTCCAAAGCTTGTTTAATCAATAATTCGGCATTAGATGCGGCAGTCAAAACCGACACCTCAAGTAATTCAGGAAATGTCCTTACCACATCTAAAGCTTGAGTACCTATACTCCCCGTAGCTCCAAGTATGGCGATATTTCTTTTTTTCAAAATTAAGTTCGATTAGATAATATTTTTTAACAATTCCGGATCATCCCCACCTTTATACTCTTTCATCATGTCATGGTATGCAACCGCCATAACCAAACTTACGGATGGAATGATCACGAAAGTATTGATCACACTAAACACTTTCGCAATAAGGAAATAGCCCAAGTACTCAAATGAAACCTGGAAAAGATAGGCCATACCCACCGCAAACATTAAAAGCAACAAATTAATCGTGTTACCCTTCGTCAGTGCAATACTAAGCTTACATGATCGAAAAAGATTAAATTTTTTATCAACGATGAAATAAGGAAAAAAAGTAATTCGGATCAACACAAACATCATAATTACCCCCGTTAAGAAAGGGTTGACTTCCATACTCAACGACTCCATCTCAATTCCAACATACAGCAAAGGAAAACTCAGGATAGAAGTCAGGAAATACACAATACCGATTAAAAAAGAGTATAGAATAAATCCCAGCAAAAAGTTGACAAATTGCTTACTCGAAGGAATGTAATCCTTAAAATCTGCATGTTCTATTCCACGAACCAGTAAAAGCGCTCGTTTAATCAGTATCAATTGTGTTCCAAAAAAAAGCGTAAGAAAAACGAAACACAGGAGCGCTTTTAGGAAATACAACTTCGAATCTTCCAGCGTAAAAGCTAGATAAGACGACAAATTAGAAGTCACAAACAACAAAAAACAAAGGCCTGCCATAGAAAAATAATGTTTTCTCAATACAGACATTGCCCGTAAAAAAACATCATTAGCCTTAAATGTACTTTCTTTTAGAAACTGTAACATGCTGAAAAATAATAATGCAAATATGAGATAATTTTTGATAGAGACGTAAAATATTACATTTCTATCGCTTAAAATCGTCGGGAACAGGTTTCTCTAAGAGATATTGGAAATAGAAGCGTACTCTTTCCCGAAAATCATAATTCGATTTCGACCGGGAGAATCCGTGCCTACTGCCTGGATAGATCATTAACTCAAAAGGCACTGCGCGATCTGTCAAAGCATCCACAAGTTGAATGGTGTTTTGTAAATGCACATTATCGTCACTGTCTCCGTGCATAATACGTAACCCACCCTTGTATTGATTCACATAAGTCAAAACCGATCCTTCTTCGTAACCTTGTGCATTAACTTCCGGCGTATCCATCCAACGTTCGGTATAATGTGTATCGTATAATTCCCAGCTGGTAACAGGTGCTCCCGCGATTCCGTAGTCAAAGTAGTCCGCTCCTTTTGTCAATGCGAGACAAGTTACATAGCCCCCATAGCTATGTCCTGTGATCAAGAGCTTATTTTTTGCTACCCAAGGTTTACTTTTTAACCATTTAGCAACCGTAATGTAATCAACCATCTCCCACTTACCCAAATTCCTATGCATAAGAGCGACTCCCTTTTTTCCAAAGTGCCCCGACGCTCGATGGTCACATGTAATTTGAACAACTCCTTGCTGCGCCCAATATTGATTACCAGTACCCTTCCATGTATTCCTCACAGTTCCCGCATCAGGCCCACCATATATACTCATGATTACAGGATACGTTTTACGCTCATCAAAATCCACAGGATAGGTGATGATAACAGGCAATTGAAATAAGCCGTCATCCGAAGGAATCGTAAAATAACTTGTCTTCCCTAGATTATAAGAATCGAATGATTCAGCTTTACTATCAGCAAGCGCTTTCAACAACTTTCCTTTGTTATCCATTAAGGCAACTTTAACAGGTGTTGTCACGTTCGAATAACTCGTTATAAAATATTTCCCTGTCGGGGATACCATAACCTGATGCGTATAATCGCCAAATGTCAAACGCTTCAATTGACGACCTCCATAATCCACACTGTACAAATCAGCTGTAGCGGAGTTTTCCTTGCGGGCCGTGAAATAAATGATTTTATTTTTTTCGTCAATCGTTTCAAGGGCATTCACTTGCCAATCGCCCGAGGTAAGAGGATTCACCAACTTCCCATCTAATGTATAGAGGTAATAATGTGCCCATCCTGTACGATCTGACTTTAAGATATAATGCTTGTTGTCTGCCAAATAAGTAATGCGCTCTTCATGATCCAAATTGATCCATGTTTCCTGCTTCTCGTCATAGGTTTCTTTTTTATGACCATTCTGCGGATTTACGGCATAAAATTTCAGGTTATTCTGATCGCGATTCATCCATTGCACCATAATAGAATGGCTATCGAAACTCCAATAAGGTTGACCAAAATATTGATCGAACTGCTCATCAAAATCAGCCCATATTATAGCAGACCCCGCGACCTTAACAAATCCAATTTTCACAGTTGGGTTTGCATCTCCAGCTTTCGGGTAGCGTGTTTCTTCTAGATACCCATGTTGTCCGGTAGAAACATAAATGGGAAACATAGGAACATGGGTATCATCAAAACGCATAAATGCAATTTGCTTGCTATCTGGCGACCACCAGAAAGCCTTATAATGAGTTGCTCTACCCAAAATTTCTTCATAGTAAACCCAAGATGACCATCCGTTATATACTGTTTGACTTCCGTCTTCTGTATAGCGCATTTCTTTTTTTGTTGCTAGCTCTATACTGTATAAATCGTTATTCCGCGTAAATGCAACATATCTCCCATCAGGAGAAAGTGTAGGATTTTTCTCCTCGATATCAGGCGATATTGTCAGTTGTATAGCGTCCTGTTCCCCATCACGCACAAAAATATCGTTATCTTTCACAAACACGGCCTTTTTCGATTCCGGAAGAGGCTCGTAAACCTCCTTCTGACCAGACTTTACATCAATCTTGTAAACAAGCTGATCCACCGCATCCTTTTCTAAATAATGTTCAGCGTCTGACCACCCGATATATTGATTTATGTTCTTTGTGACAGAAGCATCCTGTCCCCAAGCTTGTAAAAAACTCAATTCTTTCTTCTGCGCTAAGAGCTGACAAATAGCGAACAAAGTGCATAACGTCGCTACTACTGTTTTTTTTACCATCGAAATCACCATAGACCACGAAATTACAAATAATAAACTACGAGCGGGGATAAGGCCTGTAACATGTTTAATAAAAAATATGCATCATTTTTACCGTCAAACCAGGCTTTAGCAAAGCGCTAACAGACTTCTGCTAAAATACCTGTAATAAAAAAAGCCACTAATTAGTGGCTTCTATATTATATCTCTTGCTAAGAATACGTACTAAAACGAAAAATTATCTTTCTGTGCGTATTCATTGCTTTCATATGCTGAATCTTCTTGATTAGGCTCGTAACGTTTTTCAACAACATCTTGGTTGGCTTTAATGTAGTCAACAACCTCTGTCAATCCTTCAGCAAACTTTTCAAAATCTTCCTTGTACAAGAAAATTTTATGCTTAATAAATTGACCATCCTCAAAACGTTTTTTGCTCTCCGTGATGGTCACATAATAATCGTTAGAACGAGTTGCTTTAACATCAAAAAAATAAGTACGTTTTCCAGCTCTCACCTTTTTTGAAAATACTTCTTCGCGCTCTTTGTTTTCAAAATCTCCCATTTGTATTGTAAGTATTTAAGTTTAAATCCTTTTTCAGCTATAAATATATAATAATTTATTTCAATTAGCCAAATTATGACAAAAAAAATATGACTTTTTTTTCCCTGTCTTTACAAGAATACCGATATATCCAAAAATGACATTTTAAAAGCGCAGATTTTTTACCGAAAAA
The DNA here is from genome assembly GCF_965644235.1 of Sphingobacterium sp. LRF_L2. NCBI lineage: Bacteria > Pseudomonadati > Bacteroidota > Sphingobacteriia > Sphingobacteriales > Sphingobacteriaceae > Sphingobacterium > Sphingobacterium sp. LRF_L2. The sequence continues at coordinate 39,566 of NZ_CBFFRI010000010.1, forward strand.
ATGGCGGCTTTTACCGAAAAAGTGCGATGTATTACCTATTTTGGCTTACTGATTATGAAGTATTGCGCTACTTTTGAATCAAATAAAAAACACATAGCAATGGAAAGAGATAGAGATTATAAAACACCACCACCAATTCCACCACGTAACAACAAGAGTGCGAATATTGTAGGCGCCGTGATTGTTTTTCTGGGTTTAGCGCTGTTGTTGAAAAACTTGAATATGGGTATGTGGTTTCCGAGCTGGATTTTCGGATGGGAAATGATACTCATTATTATTGGTCTAGTTATCGGTGTAAACTCTCAATTTAAGAAAAAATCCTCGGTTATTCTTATTACAATCGGTGGGCTATTTTTACTTAGAGATCTAACAAACCTTTCTTTCGGAGGTGTTATCGTTCCACTAGGTGCCATCATCGTAGGGATATACCTTATCATGAGAAACCGTAGTCATACGCCGCCACCGATACCTCCGGTTACACCGGAAGAAAAGGACGAATTTGATTGGGATAAGCGGGTGGATGTTGTGCATGAAGATAGCAATACATTTCAATCGCCTTTTCAACAGTCAGAACCAACGCAAAACAACACATCATCGTATGAGCGTAGCCAACAAAGGGGATACACTTACGAAGGAGAAAATTATATCAAGGTAGATTCTGTTTTTGGAAATGCGAAAAAAATTATTTTTTCGAAGAATTTTTTAGGCGGAACATTGACTAATGTTTTTGGTAGTACAGAGATCAACCTTATCCAATCAGATATACAGCAGCCTGTTGCATTGGATGTATTTCAGCTTTTTGGAAGCACTAAAATTATTGTGCCACCTCATTGGATCGTTGCGACAACTGTTTCCTCCATCTTAAGTGAAAGCGATGATAGACGTGTGATCCTAACGAATATAACAGATCAAAATAAATGTTTATACATCACGGGAACTTCAATATTCGGAAATATTACGATAAAAAACAGCTAGGGAGTAGATGACTTTTAAACTAACCACAAAAAATCGCCTCATCCACTTTAGTACGTGGACTATTTGTATTTTATACTTTCTTGTTTCCTATTTTCTCCTATGGTGGGATTGCCGACCGAAACCGGTTATGCCTTACGAACCCATCATAGGAGCTTTGTCTATCACCATTTGCTGTTATCTTATCTATAGCACACTTCAATACTATCTGCCGCGAAAAAAGCAATATATCAAAATAGCTTTAATCTGCCTCACCCTAACGGTTATGAGTGTAGGATTATCCATTTTCTTTCTAAATCAATTCTTTGATGATTTCTCGTTGACACATTTCTACGAGGTATTACCCTATCGTTTTATTATAAATTTCTTACTCCTACTCTGTGTTATCATTATCAACATTTTTTGGAATATTCAAGAAGAATACGAGGAAAACAAAAAGCGCAAGGAAGAATCGGAACGCATCTTGCGCGATGCGGAGCTCTATAATTTACGCCAACAACTCCAGCCCCATTTTCTATTTAACAGCTTAAACTCCATTATTGCCTTGATCGGAATAAAACCAGATGAAGCTCGAAATATGACGTTTCAATTGTCAGATTTTTTACGTGGAACAATGCGTAAAGATGACAAGCAGCTTATTCCCTTAGCCGACGAGATCGCACATTTACGACTTTATCTAGATATTGAAAAGGTCCGATTTGGACATCGTTTAACCACAACATTTGCGCAACAAGAAAAGTCAAGCACTTCGAAAGTTCCTTCGATGATTATTCAACCATTGCTAGAGAATGCCATCAAATTCGGGCTGTATAATGTCATTGGAAACGTGGAAATAACCGTCGATATACAATTGCACAATTACATGTTGTATATCACGATCACCAATCCATTTGATTCGGATCAGTTTGAAACAAAAAAAGGAACAGGCTTTGGTCTTTCGAGTATTAAACGTCGTTTGTTTTTATTGTACAGCCGAACAGATTTATTGGAGACTTCAATAAAAGATAATATATTTACAACTACCTTAAAAATCCCTCAATATGATTAAGACAATTGTTATCGACGACGAGCCCTTAGCCCGGATGATTATAACCGAATATCTCAAACAACATGCAGATGTAGCGATTGTAGCGGAATGCGGAGATGGTTTTGAAGGTGCGAAAGCGATTCAACAGTTGCAGCCTGACCTGGTATTTCTCGACATACAGATGCCGAAATTAACAGGTTTCGAAATGCTCGAAATTGTAGACGAAATGCCCAATGTTATTTTCACGACAGCTTTCGACGAGTTTGCGATTAAAGCGTTCGAAAAGAATGCTATAGATTACCTATTAAAGCCTATCAGTAGAGATAGATTCGAACAAGCAATTACCAAGTTCAGAAACAATTTTGTAAATAGCGTCCCTAAAGTAGGAACTATAGAAAAAGTAAACGCCATTACCGAGGAAGAATCTTTAGAACGCATTGTGGTAAAAAATGGCACACAAATTAAAATCATCCCTGTACAACAGGTGAATTTCTTGGAAGCCTATGATGATTATGTAAAAATCCACACAAAAGACGGCGTATTTCTAAAGAATAAAACAATGAGTTCGTTTGAGAAACAACTCGATCCAAAGCAGTTTGTACGCGTTCACCGTTCTTTCATTGCTAAAGTCGACCAGCTAGCAAAAATAGAGCCGATGGAGAAAGAGAGTTATATTGCCACCTTGTTAACAGGGGAAAAAATAAACATCAGCAAGTCTGGCTATGCACGTTTGAAACAAATAATTGGCTTATAAATAATTGTTTCTGTAATTTTGCGCCTATGAGACGCAATTTACTTACGACACTATTTACATTGATTTCCTTCATCGGTTTAGCGCAAAGCCAAACCGAGTTGACGAATAAGGCGGTTTTCAATAAAATAGAGTTCTTCATTAACACCAAAATGACGGACTCTATTTACAACTTATCTTCAGAAAACTTCAAGTCTCAAATCAGCAACGACCAACTGGCTTTTGTATTAAATAACCTCTATCAGTTGGGGCAAATTAAACAAGCAGAGCTAATCGATTTCCACGATAACACGGCAACTTACCTATTACAATTCCCCAAACACGCCTTACAAGCTAAACTGCAGGTAAACACAGACTACCGCTACGACCTCCTTCTCTTTCAAGCTGCAGAAAAATCGGTCAGCAAACAAGAAGATAAAACCGAAGTAATCAGCAATGTAGAACGCGTAGATCCTACTGATTTCTTTATAGATTCTCTAGCGAATACGTATGTCAAAAAGGGAAATGCGCAGTCGCTTTCCGTCGCAATATTTCACAACAACAAGTACAAGTCTTTTTTTTACGGGGAAACAGAGAAAGGGAACCAAACCATCCCCTCCGAAAACACCCTCTACGAAATAGGTTCCATCAGCAAAGTTTTTACAGCAACGTTGCTAGCTGATCTGGTCAAAAAGAACACCATACATCTAGAAGATTCCATTTCAAAATTTCTCCCGGATTCGATTTCAACGAATCCTTCATTAAAGGGCATAACTTTTCAGATGCTGGCCAATCATACCTCCGGATTACCACGGTTAGCTGACAATTGGAATACAATCGCTGGATTTAACGCTAAAGATCCCTATGCGAATTACGATAGAAAAGCATTATTTTCATTTCTAAAGAATTTTAAAAACAGCAAAACGCCTGGAGAGGAATATGAATATAGCAATCTAGGCTTTGGTTTACTTGGTGAGCTCCTTTCAATCATTACGAAGAAACCCTATATACAACTTTTACAAGAAGTTATCTTAACACCATTATCGCTCACAAACACCACGGATAAACCAGATCCAAAAAAACAACAAGTAGCCCTAAAGGCTTATGACGAAAAAGGTAACGAGACCCCTTCTTGGAATTGGAAAGCTATGGTTGGAGCTGGTGGGCTCAAATCCAATGTCAAAGACATGATGCTCTTCGCTGTAGAAGAATTTAAAATGCCTCAAACGGAATTACAACATGCTATGGGATTGACAAGGGAATTTACGTTTTTCACGCCGAATAACACCGATATCGGCTTGGCTTGGCACATCAGCATGTTGGATGGTTTAATTTATTTTCATCATAATGGAGGAACCGCCGGTAGCAGTTCGTTTCTCGCTATTTCACCGGATACAAAGACAGCTGTCGTTGTGTTGTCGAATGCAGCAGAATCAGTGGACAAAGTCGGTGTACAGATGATGGAGAAACTACTCGAGCAATCGGCGAACCAATAGCTTCATGTATAGAAAACTTCTATTTTTAAGCCGCATTTTATTTTAAAAATGGAAGCATTTTAAACAGATCATTTTCACCCTGAAAAGAAGCAATCAATGTTCGTTTTGCTGCATCATAAATATAAGTAGCAGGATAATTCGTTGGTTTAAACTTTTCGATAAACTCCACGCCTGGATCTTTCCAAAAGGAAACATTGGTCCTACCCTTCAAGTTTTTCGCGAACATATTAATAAACCCATCCACATACTCTTTATCATTCATACTGATAAAAAACAGCGACAGGCCTGACATCTCTTTTATTTTATTCGAAAAAGCGCTGCCTAACTGTTGGCAATGACCACAACCGGGGTCGTAAAAAACAAAAACTATTTTCCCGGTAGTTGGCAATGCCTTCGCCAGTAAGCTATTGGCATTATCTATATTGTATATACCCGAAATCTTAGGCAGTTGTTGGTACTCTTTTTGGGCCAAACAATAATTAACCAAGAAGATAAAAAGTAGAGATAATCTGATTTTTGTCATTATTCTTTTCCTATATCGCAATTGACATTCCCTTAAAGCTATTTCGACGGAAATATCGGAAAAATACCCTATATTTGGCTACAAATCAATAACAAAAGATAAAAGATTCATATTGTGAAAAAACGCATCGCTATCTTTGCTTCTGGCTCAGGATCAAATGCTCAGAAAATCATGGAGCATTTTAAATACTCTAACTTAGCCGAAGTCGCTTTGGTATTAAGCAATAATCCAGAAGCCTACGTATTACAACGTGCTGACAATTTTGAAATACCATCCCATATTTTTGACAAAAAGACGTTTTACGATTCTGATGAAGTGGTTGACATATTAAAACGTCTCGATATTGATATTGTTGTTTTAGCTGGTTTTTTATGGCTTGTTCCTCAAAACCTGCTCAAGGCTTTTCCAAATAAAATTATCAACATACATCCTGCTTTATTACCTAAATTTGGTGGAAAAGGAATGTATGGCGATCGGGTACACAAGGCAGTACTTGAAGCAGGCGAAGACGAACATGGCATTACCATTCATTTTGTAAATGAAAATTTCGATGAAGGGGAAGTTATTCACCAAGCCAAATTTAAGATCGAAGCAGACGACACGCTGGAAACGATAAAATTCAAAGGACAGCAATTGGAACACCAATACTTCCCAAAAGTGATTGAAAATTTCTTAAAAAAATACAACTGAAAAAGGGAAGCCGTGCTTCCCTTTTTTTATTTATTATTGCTTAAATAGCCCCTTAATGCCTATCTTTAATCGATATTAACGTAGGTAAAAAATATCCGTCCAGATCTTTTTATAGCAAAACAGCTACGAATTAAAATAGCTGCGGCAAAAAAAGTGTAAGATAAGTTCTCCAATTCGACCAAGTATGCCCGCCTTCACTCTCATAGTACGTATAAGGCATCTTTATATGATCGAGTTTTTCTCTATATTCTTTGCCCGTCTTATATAAAAAATCTTCCTTTCCCATCCCTATCCAGTACAACTGATATCCATTGTCACGTTGTTTCACTAGATTTTTTTCAAACTGATCAAAAACGGGACTTTCCGCCTTTTCATTCATTCTAAAAGCTGCTGAAAATAGGCCGATATAGTCAAAGGTATTCGGTATATAAGAAGAGATAAATAAGGTATGTGAACCGCCCATGGACAGTCCAGCAATAGCTCTTGCCGCTTTCTGCTTCTTTACACGGTAATTTGTTTCTACAAATCCGATAACATCAGCAAAAGATTCTTCCATTTTTCCTGTCCCCACATCCGGCGTAAAGAAATCTATTGGGTATTGTCCCTTTGAAGATTCACCGGGGGCAGCCGTATTAGATACATGTCCATTGGGCATTACCACAAGCATCGGCTTAATTTTGCCTGCAGCTAATAGGTTATCCATGATCTGCGCTACTCGTCCCAAAGAGGGCCAAGCTTCTTCATCACCTCCCATACCATGCAATAGATAAAGCACTGGATATTCACCTTTGTCCATCTCATAACCAGGTGGCGTATAAACCGTGATGCGTCTGTTCATACCTAAGGTCGGGGAATTGTACCAGCGCTTGGCGATCGTTCCATGTGCAACGTCAGCCACCTGGTATAAGCTAGATTGGTCACCCCCTGTCACAAAATAATTGAAAATATTTCCCACATCCCTAATTTGATAAACATTTAGTGGGTCACTCCAGATGGCATTGTCCACCTGTATGTTATAAAGAAAAAGATCAGATGCTAATTTAGGGCTCCTATATATCCAATAATCGTCTTGCCGTTGCATTTCCGCTTTTCCCGCCTGTCCAGCAGCATCTTTATCCATCCAATTTCCAACCACATAAACCTGTGAAGCCTGCGGAGCGAAGACGCGAAAAGTAACCGTATTATCGTCATTTACTTCAGGCGATATTACTCTCTTCTTAGGTGTAAACGCTACATTTTCCTGAGCAGATATATAGCCCGCAGTCGTTGTACTCCATAGGATAAAGAACAGGAAAATCTTCCTCATAATATTAAATTTTAGTTTACATAAAGATACAAAAAGAAGAAAGAAAGCTCTTTTATTTTTAAACTAGAAAAATGAAAAATTATTAATAGATATTCGTACCTTTGCGGCTCCAAATATATTAAAATGAATCATCCTGTTAAGATTAAAAACGCTTTAGTGTCAGTATATTACAAAGACAACTTAGCTCCCCTCGTTCAGTTACTAAACAAATACGGTGTGACTTTCTACTCTACAGGCGGTACGGAAGCATTTATCCGTGAGCAAGGAATCGACGTTGTTCCCGTAGAAGACTTAACAAGCTATCCTTCTATTTTAGGGGGCCGTGTTAAAACATTACACCCAAAGGTATTTGGAGGTATCCTCGCTAGACGCCCGTTAGAAAGTGATCAACAACAACTGGCTCAATATGAAATTCCAGAGATTGATTTAGTCATCGTCGATTTATATCCTTTTGAGGAAACAGTAGCATCGGGTGCAGCGCAACAGGATATCATTGAAAAAATAGATATTGGAGGCATTTCACTTATCCGTGCGGCAGCCAAGAACTTCAATGATGTGGTGATCATTTCTTCTAAGAATGATTACGTAGAGTTGGAACAAATTCTTGCAACACAAGATGGAGAAACGTCGTTGGAGCAACGTAAAGAATTTGCAAAAAGAGCATTCAATACATCTTCACATTACGATACGGCTATTTTCAATTACTTTAATCAAGAAGCTCCTCTACCTGTATTTAAACAATCGATTCAACAATCGCAAACGTTGCGTTATGGAGAAAATCCACATCAAAAAGGAACATTTTTCGGAGATCTGGATGCAATGTTTGACAAACTCAACGGCAAGGAATTATCTTACAACAATTTAGTTGACGTTGATGCTGCTGTTGCTATCATTGATGAATTTACAGATCCAACTTTTGCAATATTAAAACACACCAATGCTTGTGGCGTAGCATCTCGCACAACAGTAAAACAGGCATGGTTAGATGCCTTAGCTTGCGATCCTGTATCGGCGTTTGGAGGCGTGTTGATTACCAATGGTGAAATTGATAAAGATACGGCAGAGGAAATCAACACACTATTTTTTGAAGTACTTATCGCTCCCGCTTATACTGAAGAAGCTTTAACCGTACTTACGGCGAAGAAAAATAGAATCATTTTAAGACGTAAATCTATTGATCTTCCTGCGGCTCAGTTTAAGACCTTGTTAAACGGCGTCATTCTTCAAGATAAAGACCATACTGTAGAAGGACCTGAGTCCATGACTACAGTAACAACAGTACAGCCTACAGACACACAGTTAGCAGATCTTTATTTTGCAAATAAAATTGTGAAGCATACCAAATCGAATACAATTGTTTTTGCGAAAGATAACACACTTATAGCTTCTGGTGTAGGTCAAACTTCCCGCGTCGATGCCTTAAAACAAGCGATCGAAAAAGCACAAGCTTTTGGTTTTGAAGTAAAAGGTAGCGTAATGGCTTCCGATGCATTTTTTCCTTTCCCAGATTGTGTGGAAATTGCTGGAGATGCCGGTGTGGCAGCAGTATTACAGCCTGGTGGCTCTATAAAGGACCAGCTCTCTGTAGATATGGCTAATGAAAAAGGAGTAGCCATGGTTATTACAGGTGTAAGACACTTTAAGCACTAAGAACTTTTCATAGTTATACAAAAAAGGGCTGTCTTTCCTCTAAGTAAGACAGCCCTTTTTCTTTAAGAAAACTCCTATAAAAAACCTAATAACCAGTAGATAACAACAAAAGCGACTGCTGCGACCAAACATCCCATTCCAACTTTTTTAGGCCCCACTGTTCCAAACAAATTTTCCAAAAATTTCTTCATTTTACCGTTTTGTAGATTACTATGCTATAACCATCAATTTTTATAAATATCACGAACAACTAACTCACCTGCAAAGTGAGACTGTAGCGATCGCCCATCACCATGTACTGTCCATACTTCTTTCGGGGTAACCTGTTGAATAAAATACAACAAGTCTTTCCAATCCACATGATCAGAAATATACAATTCAATATCGTTTTGCTTTTGCAGTCGCTCCCAACCAGATGCAAATGCCTTTAAAACATTTTTCGCCCTAAAATAGCTATTGAATGTCAATGGAGGTACCAAATAAATTTTATTTGTTGCACCATCCTTCATAGCCTTTCTATTGTACAAACTATATTTAAGTTGAACAGTCCCTAATTTATCATAAAGCCGATGTACAGGATACATTTTATGATGAACCAACACCTCCCGTTCAGGCAAGAATTCGTTTATCAATGCGGTTAGACGCTGTGCCTTTCCTAGAGTATAACAACCAAGCATAATATTACTTGGTTTATCTTTTAGTTTTAAAATCTCCGTTTTAACATCGGGATGCACAATGCCAGGATTTGCGAAAGTCGACTCTGTAATCAATACATCAGTATGCGTAAACTCAAGCGGTTCACAAGTTGTATCTAGCTGCAATTTATAATCGCCTGTATACAAATATCGAACTTCCCTAAAAATCATCATAATTTGTGCAGAACCCAATATATGTCCTGCCGGCAAAAACTCTATTTCCACCTCATTGAGAAAAAAACGCTGGTTAAACTGTACCGCAACCATGGCTTCCTCTTGCATTTTAGGGAATTTATTCTGCATAAATGCAAATGTAGCATCTGTAGCAAACATACGGTGATGGCCATTTGTTGCATGATCCCCGTGTGCATGGGAAATCAGGTTTGTCTTCACGGGAAGCATAGCATCCACAAAAAAATCGCCATAGCGGCAATAATAACCTTCTTCTGTTTTCACCAGAAAATCGGAAAGAATTACTGACATTGATCCTCCTTTAAAAATTGGTGGTGTAGATCTAAGACTTGCGGAAGCAAAGCCGTATAATCATCATTGATGATCACAAAATCGGCCAATTTCACTTTTTCATCTTCCGACATCTGTTTGCTTATTCTTGCTTGCACTTCCTCTGCACCTACACCATCGCGCTGCATTACACGCTGTATGCGTAAACTTTCGGGTGCGGTAACCAATATTGTAAAGTCCAGGTTTCGAAAAGACCCACTTTCAAACAATAAAGCGGCCTCCTTCAACGAATAGGGATAATGCTGTTGATCCGCCCAATCGACTGCATGCTGAATAACCGCAGGATGAACAATACTATTCAACAGCGCAAGCTTCTCTTTATCTTTAAAGACAAGTGCAGAAAGATAGCTTCGATTTAGGTTGTTATCCTCCTCGTATACTTCCTGACCAAAGGCTTCTATAAGTGCTTCTCGGATCATCGGGCTATCATTCATCAACTTCTTGGCTTCGGCATCTGCATCATAAAATGGCACTCCCAAAGCCTTAAATATCCTACCTATATAACTTTTTCCGGAACCGATCCCTCCTGTTATTCCAATTTTTAATCCCATAGTAGCTATCTTCTAACAAAAAAATCCACATTCTGCGGTTCAACGCTAATAATCTGGCAATAGTCCGGAATTTTAGTCACGATCACAGGAAGGCTCTGTACTTTATTTTGCTCCCAATTATCCATATCGACAATAGCCTCAAAATCTCTAGCCGTCCATTTATTATAATCTTTAAGCGATACTAAGAAGGCAACTTTAACCTTACTCGGAAGCGTACGCACCGAAGTATACCGTGATGCATTCTCTACTTTTAACGGAATTTCGACTACTTTTTCGGTAATTTCGCCAACGGGAATCGTTATTTCGGAGAAGGTGGGATAAATCGTTATATTATTTTTTTGATGTTTATTCAAATAAGCCACCGTACGAATATCTGTCCCGACATTTGTACCTTTAATGGTATCTGTTTCCAAGTATTCTATATTAGCAACATCTTCCAAGGGACCTGTAACAGTAACATATTCAGGATTAGCCTTCGTATCACCAATAATTCCATATTGCTTTTTAAACTGAATGCTGTGCAGCGGGCGGACAGGTACCTTACGTTGTGTTTGTTTGGAAAAGTCAAAAAACAAGGTATCTGGACTTACCGCCACCACTTGATTATCGGATGGAAATTGACGATTGATATACCCCAATTGATTCGTAAACACAATAAAACTCCTTGTTTTCAATCCACTAAGATCAACCTGTATATGTGGTGTGTCGGGGTGCATCTTTTTCATAAAGATTTTCCAACCACTCATTTTCATCTTTATACTAACCGAGTCCGACTGTAGAGGGTGAAAAGCTTTCTTCTCCGGGATATTTACGTAGGAAATTCCCGCCTTCATTGTATAGACCTGTATGCTAGATACAGCAAAAAGCAACCAGGCGACAAAAGATATCCCTACACATCGCAAGAAGATTGCAATCTTTCTTCGTTTCACTTTGCTTATCCGGGGTTGCGCCATAAAAGCAAAGGTAAGAAAACATCATCTATCGACATCACGCCACAAACAAAAAAAGCAGCCAGAATCGGCTGCTTTTTGAATATGCAAAACGAAGACTTATTTTTTAACCGCTTCGCCGTTAGCTGCTTTTGAAGCATCAAGTGCAATCGCAGATTTATCAAAACGAATTTTAACGCCAGAACCCACATCAACTAAGAACGTTGACTCGCTTACTTCGACGATACGACCGTGAATTCCAGCTGTGGTTACAACTTTAGAGTTCACACCTAATTCCTCAATATATTTCTTGTGGTCTTTTTGCTTTTTCATTTGCGGTCTGATCATGAAGAAATAAAAAACCACGATAATCAAAACCATCGGTAGGAAACTCATCAAATTACTTCCTCCAGGTGCCGCTTGTAATAATGTTGTAATCATATTTAAAATTAAAAATTAAAAAATTAAAACTAAAAAAGTAAGTTATCATCGTACTAAGCGAATTACTTCGCTAGCACCTCACCTTTAAGTTGCACAGTAGTTACCCCATTTTCTGCATTAGAAACAACGGTAACAATCTTTTGTTGCTTTCCAACTTGTCCATCGCTATTGAAACTCACTTTCACCTCCCCTGTCTTTCCCGGAAGAATTGGTGCCTTTGTATAAGACGGTGTCGTACATCCACAAGAAGCAGATACTTGCTTAAGGATCAACGGCGATGTGCCCGTATTCTTAAACTCATAGCTATGCTCAACCACTTCCCCTTCTTTCACTTGTCCGAAATCGAAAGCTGACTCTGTAAATTCAATTTTTCCAATACCGTCATTTTCACCTTTCACCACCGCAGTACTATCTGTAGCATCATTTTGTTGTTCGCCTGAACCACCGCAGGATGACAATATGGCGACTGCCAAACAAACTAAACTAGTTTTAAATATGTTCATACTTATATTGTTATTTTAAGCTTTTACAAGCAATTATTCGACAATGTCAGCACAAGAAGGCTATTAATCTTTCAGACCTCGGCCTTGCTTTTGTATACGTCTTTGATCCGTCAGATCCGCTAAGATCTTATCCAAAATACCATTTATAAAAGTATTACTTTTCGCCGTACTAAAAGCCTTCGAAAGCTCTATATATTCATTTATCGTCACTTTCACTGGAATTGTCGGAAAGTTAATCAGTTCACATATAGCCATACGCATAAGCAAGTTATCGACCAATGCAATACGATCAGCTTCCCAATTTTTAGTTTTAACAGATATCATTTCTTGGTATTCTGTACCATAACGAATTGTCTGTTTTAGCAAATCGATAATAAACTCACTGTCTTCGTCCCAATTAGGGGTTAAGTCAGCTAGTTTATTCTGCACCGGGTTTTCACTGCTGAAATTTTTAAAGGTTTTTGCAATCATTGCCTGTAAAACCTCCTTATCTACCGGCCAATTGATAAATTTCGTTTCAAACACCTGCTCAATTTCAGGCGACTTCAATATAATCTTCTTGAAAATATACTTAACAATATCCTTTTCTACAGCTATAGAACGGTCATCTTGCTTTAAGTAGGCCAGATATTCTTCAGACTCTTTCAACTCTGCAAAAATGGAACGTACAATCTCCGGATCGAATGTCCAAGAAACGTTGTATTTCTTCACATTTTCCAGGTATGTTCTGTTTTGTCTTAATGATTCAATAAAGGTATTGCTATTCAACTTTGTAGTATACACCTTATCCTTCTCGGTAGGCAAAAATTTGTTAGCCCTTCCTTCTGCATCAATCAAGACATATTCGGCAACCTCATCCAACAGATTTAAGGTCCATATGTACATTTGATTGACCTCATCCACACTGATCAAGAGTGCCTTTTCGAAATCTTTGATATGTTTATCTTCTGATAAACTGAACGCATATAGCGTCTGCATGACTTTCACCCGAAGGTGCCTTCTATTAAGCATAATTTAATTTAAAGAACGATTGTATATAAATAAGAACGATATTATACTTTTAATTTGGGTCGATGAATACACATCTCCCTGTTATCTTTTTAATTTTTTGATGTCAAAGATACGCTTTTCTGCCAATTGTTTTGCTGCCTCATAGGTAGTAATCTGATCTTCCTGCGATTTTTGTATCACATGACGGGTTGCGTTATAAATATTTTTCACCAAAGCTTCGGTACGTTCACTGCCATAACCTTCCAGTTCCGAATAACAACTAATCAGTGCACCCGAATTAATCAAGAAATCTGGGGTGTATAAAATATTGTGTTCTTTGAGTAATCGATTTGTTTCTTCCTCTTCTTTCAATTGGTTATTGGCCGATCCTGCAATAATTTTGCAACGCATACGCGGTACTGTATCAGGATTAACAGTTCCTCCAAGTGCACACGGCGCATATACATCAGCATCCAACTCAAAACTCGTTGCATACGTAATAGGCTCGGCTTTGTACTTCGCTGCGATCTTCATTTTGCGTTCTTCTGTCATATCAGAAACGTACACCCGCGCATTCTCGGCTCTTAACATGCCAACCAACTGCTCACCCACACTTCCTACACCTTGAACAGCCACTTTTCTTCCCGCCAAACTATCATCGCCATACAACTCTTTGATTGCCGCTTTAATTCCGTAAAAAACACCTCGCGCCGCAAAAACTGTTGTATCTCCACCACCATTCAATGAAGCCGGCAATCCCGCAACATAGTTGGTTTCAGAAAGCATATATTCCAAGTCTTTTTGTGTCGTTCCAATATCTGTAGAAGCTATAAAATTCCCATTTAGCCCTTCTACGAATTGTCCAAAGCGACGCATTAACACCTCTGTCTTGTCTGTCCTATTATTTCCAATGATAATAGCACTGCCTCCGCCGAGGTTTAAACCTGCTAAAGACGCCTTATATGTTATAGCGTGAGAAAGCCTTAATGCATCATCTACTGCATCCGTCAAAGATTCATAGGGTAACATACGTACTCCTCCAATAGCTGGTCCCAATGTCGTATCATGGATGGCAACGATAGCCTGTAATCCGACAGCCTGGTCGTGACAGAAAAATAAATTTTGATGGCCTAAAACGCCCATCTGCTCAAAAACCGAAGAATTGTTTACTAGCATAGCAATCAATAAGTACGCATGTTTTACGAATATCTCTGCAAAAGTAGGAAATATTTCCTAGTCCCTCTTTTTATTATTTGCTTAATTTATACAATTGCAATCTATTGACATATCCCTTCGTTTAAACAGATTTTTTTTGATTTTTTCCGCTTACCTTTGCTTCCGATGAAAGAGTTGGCATACCTTAATAAATACTTTTATAAATATCGTTGGAAATTAATCCCAGGCGTACTATTTGTTATCATATCCAATTATTTTGGTATCCTACCGGCCAAGGTTATACGAGAAGCTTTTGACTTGGTAAAAGAAAACATTGACCTCTACAGGCTTTACGATGGTTTCGATAGACAAGCTTTAGTGTATCAAGTTTTTGGAAGTAGCCTACTTTTTTTCGGTTTTGTCGTTCTGGTCTTAGCCTTATTAAGAGGTATTTTTCTGTTCTTTATGCGCCAAACGATTATTCTAACATCTAGGCACATTGAATACGATTTAAAGAACGAAATATACAACCACTATCAGCAACTTGATTTTTCTTTTTTCAGAAAAAATAATACGGGTGACATGATGAACCGTGCTACAGAAGATGTAAATCAAGTACGGAATTACTTGGGACCGGCAATCATGTATGCGATTAATACAGTGGTATTATCTATTATGGTCATTTATGCTATGTATGATGTCAACCCAAAATTGGCGACTTACTCGTTGTTGCCGATACCAGTTCTTTCTGCGATTATTCTTTTCGTAAACAAAGTTATCAACCAACGGAGCGAAAAGATACAACGGCAACTCTCCATATTATCGTCTTTCGTCCAAGAAACATTCTCCGGCATTCGTGTTCTTAAAACATATACCCGAGAAGAACAGAAAATGGGCGTCTTCGCACAAGAAAGCAATATATACAATAAAGTATCTCTTGACTTGGTTCGAGTTCAGGCAATCTTCTTCCCACTAATCATTTTTCTGATAGGCTTTAGTACAATCATCACGGTATATATTGGAGGAATAGAAGTAAATAATGGCACGATAACCGCTGGTAATATTGCAGAGTTCATTCTATATGTCAACCAACTTACCTTCCCTGCTATGTCATTAGCTTGGGTTACTTCTTTATTTCAGCGAGCAGCGGCTTCTCAAAAACGTATCAATGAGTTTTTAAAGACGGAAACGGAAATCAATGATGGTACAATCACGACAACTCTTGAAGGTAATATTACTGTTAAAAACCTAAACTTCACCTATCCTGAAACAGGAATTAAAGCCATCGACGATCTGTCCTTCACTATTGCAAAAGGAAAAACCTTGGCAATTATCGGAAAAACAGGCTCCGGAAAGTCTACCTTAGCAAATCTCTTGTTACGCATGTATGATGCCGACACTGGTAGTATCTATTTTGATGAGACACCTATTCAACAATTGAAGACAGCAAGTCTTCGCGTCCAGGTCGGTTTCGTCCCTCAGCAGGTATTCTTATTTTCAGACACCATTGCCCGAAATATCGCTTTTGGGTTGGATACCTTGGATATGCCTAAAGTTGAACAAGCTGCAAAAGACGCTGCTGTATACAATAATATTATTGGTTTCGAAGATGGATTTGAAACGGCTATCGGAGAACGAGGTATCACGCTATCTGGAGGGCAAAAACAGCGCGTTTCTATTGCCAGAGCTTTGATAAAAGATCCACAAGTGCTCATTTTCGACGATTGTCTTTCAGCTGTTGACACCAAAACGGAAGAAGAAATATTGCACAACCTAAGTCGGATAATGAAAAATAAGACAACGATATTTATTGCTCACCGTATTTCTACAATCAAAAATGCGGATCATATATTAGTGTTGGACCATGGGAAGATCGTGGAACAAGGCACACATGAAGAGCTCATGACCTTAGAAGGTGAATATTTTGATTTGCACGAAAAACAATTGTTAGAGGCCGAATAGTACTTGTTCTACTGTTCTTTCTACATTTATTAGTTGGGATCAAATTGACAAATGCTGTATGCTTGGTTAACAACTACAGATATTTCATTTGCTTTTTTTTTATACGCAAGAAGCACGAACCACTTGAGTTAATGAGAACATTAGTTACTACAGGCAACTAATGCATATTTTTAAGCCATCAAATTCATAAGATTATGTATATTGCATAACAATTATCAACGTTATGCGCCATTTATTAACAATTATTTTCATCCTATGGATCTGTGGTTTAACCGCGCAGGAAAGTATACCTAAAATTTCATTTGCAGATTTTCTAGACGAAACGCCAGCGCTCGCTCAAGATGCGAATGCAGTGGTATTGAAGGAATTCGGAAAAACACAATTGGAGGTGATCGAAGCGGATCATGCACTCCGGGTTGTACATGATTATTTTGTTCGCATCAAAATTTTAAAGAAAGAAGGTGTTGAAGAAGCTAATTTTGCTATTCCCCTATATGCTTACGGAAGTGATTTCGAAAGCATCACTGAAATCAAGGGAAAGACTTATAACATAAAAAACAATAGCATCCAGGAAACAGAAATGACGAACAAGGCCTTCTTTACAGATAAAGTAAGATCTCATGTTCATGTAGCTAAATTTACCCTTCCTCAAGTCGAAGAAGGTTCAATTATCGATGTTCAGTTTCGACTAACATCTCCCGATGTTTTAAACTTTCGCACTTGGGAATTCCAACGGGACATTCCTAAACTACATAGCGAATATACAGCAATCATGCCTGCCTCCTATCAATACCGCGTCACTTTAAGAGGTCCCTATCAACTTACAGATACCAAAAGTGAAATTCTGCGTTCTTATTTTTTATTGAATGGGGTCAGAAACGACTGTTCCAAGATTACTTATATTATGGACAACGTTCCTTCTTTTCAAGAAGAGGACTATATGTTGGCTCCAAAAAATTACAAATCAGCTGTTTTCTTCGAATTGGAGCAATACTATCTAACGAACGGATCTAAAGTAAAAGTAACAAAAGAATGGCGTGATGTAGATCGAGAGCTGCTTACTGAAAAGTATTTTGGGGGACAAATCAAAAAAAATGACGTATTCGAAAATATCCTGCCTATATTATTGGCAGGAAAAACAACCACTACCGACAGGGCCAAAGCAATTTACTATTATATTCAACAAAACATCAAGTGGAATGATTATTACGGAAAATATGCACAATATGGCGTAAAAGAAAGCTTAGAAAAACATAGTGGAAATATTGGAGATATTAATCTAGCTTTGATAGCTGCTCTAAATACGGCATCGATAAATACCTATCCAGTTTTGGTTTCCACACGTGACAACGGGATTCCGAATAACCTTCATCCCGTCATATCGGATTTCAACTATGTGATCGCTGCCGCCGAAATTGATGGAAAGACCGTTCTCTTAGATGCTTCCGACAGATTTACTCCTTTTGCAGAACTTCCGCTACGCTGTATCAATGAAAAAGGACGTATCATTTACTCCAAGAAGTCATCAGAATGGATTCCATTAACGAATCAAGAGTCATCAATTCTCAGTTTCACTTTCCTTGGCGAACTCGACAGCACAGCTACACTAAAAGGAAGATTATCAATCACGTATAAAGGTTTGGACGCCTTACGTAAGCGGTCGGAAATAGCTTCCTTCAGTAGCCATGAAGAATACTTCGAGAGTGTAGAGGCCAAAAGACCATCTATCCGGATGAACAATCCATTATTAAGAAACGTTGATAGCTTGGAAGATTTTCTAATTGAAGAATTCGACATGGAAATCGATATGGGAAATGAAGTGCAAAATGGACTGATTCACTTCAATCCTATCCTTATAGAACGAACCTCAAAAAATCCATTCAACCTTAACGAGCGTCTTTATCAAGTCGACCTTGGGTCAAAGAGACAGATAACTCATACCACCAATATAGCGCTTCCCAAGAATTACAAAGTGACTTCAAGTCCCAAAAACGTCAGTCTTAAACTACCCGAAGAAGCCGCGAGATTTAGTGCTCAATCTTTACAAGATCAAGATCGCCTTGTCACCAAACAGACAATAGCATTGAACAAACCGATCTACTCTGTCGATGAATATTTCCATTTGAAAGAATTTTACTCAAGGATTATCCAACAGCAAGAGATCGATTTCACCTTGGAAAAAATTGACTAATTGTGGAGGATGCTTGTCAAAAAGCATTATTTTAGCAAACAAGCATCCTCCCACCTTGTTTATTTTAAAGGGGAGAACAGTAATGACATGATGTACAAGTACTCTATTTTTTTCTTTTTCTTGCTTTTTGTTGTCGGTGGGCATGCGCAAAACATTATATTAAAAGATACGATATCCAATTCAACGAGGGATACCTTAACTGCCATCGATCATCTATACGACATTAGCGACGGTTTTAAAGATATAAGTCGCTTTTTAAGGCACGATACCACCGAAAAAGTACATAAAAAAAGATCAGGCTTATCCATTCTTCCGAACATAAACTATAACCCAAGTATTGGTTTCCAGATAGGAGCAAAAGTCGTTGGAGGATTACACTTCGGTCCACGAGAAAATACGGCGATGTCCACCTTTGCTACAGCAATTAACTATACAACACGTGGTATTATTGTGGGATATCTCGCCCATGACATCTATACAAAACAAAACAAATGGAATCTAAAAGGTGGTCTTGTGATCGCCAAGATGGTTGCTTTAGATTATGGAATGGGCATCGGTAATGTGATTCCTACCACTATTCCAGAGGAAGAAGTACTAAACAATCCAGAACGCACGCGTTATGTGAATCAGTATACCGTGTATGGATTAAATGAAAGACTTTATAAAAATCTTCTGCCGGGTATGTTTGTCGGCGCGGGAGTATTCATCGAATTAAAAAGGAATATCAAAACCTTGGGTGAACATACAGAAACACCACTTCAAGTATATAGTAATCTGACCCATTACCCATCAGAGAATTACAATAACAACGGACTTATGTTTAACTGGCAATATATGACGCGCGACAACCCAAATAGTGCATATCATGGCATCTATGCGGATATCGTTCTACGGATGAGCCAGACTTGGATGGGGAGTGAACAAGCGTCCTACCAACTGCAAACCGATTTTCGTAAATATTGGCCTCTCTCCAAACGACGTCCCAACCATGTACTGGCCTTTTGGCACTGGGGTTCTTTCAATGTTGGAGGAAATCTAGCTTATCTAGATCTACCAGGCACGGGAAAAGACACCTATTCTAGAATTGGGCGAGGCTATACAAATGGCTATTTTAAAGGCAGCTCCTTTTTCTATTCAGAGGTCGAATATCGATTTCCGCTCCTTCGTAATCAATTTCTAAGTGGTGTGGTGTTTGCCAATGTACAAAGTGCCAATGACAGACTTGGGACTAAACTTTTCCAGCAGTGGCAACCCGCCGCTGGGACAGGACTTCGTTTGCTGTTCAATAAAGCAACCCGCACAAATTTATGTATTGACTACGCTGTTGGCCGTTTTGGACAAAGGGGATTATTCTTAGGTCTTAATGAAGCATTCTAATGACCGTAAAATTATTCATTCTGCCCTCCAATCATACGTTCAAAAGTTTATGCCCTGGACTATAAAAAGAATCATCAACGTTTTTATTAAGCATTAAGTAAAAGTATATGCCATCTCCATTTCAGCTATTCACCTGTTTCTTTTTTCTATCCACCCAACTTTCGACCTTTGCACAACATAAGATCGATATGGATTCAACCTCCATACCTCCGATTCACATACATGCCTATTTTAGCGAACAACCACTGCTAGGACTTACCTCGTCAGCACAGTCTATAAACCAAAACAGCATTCAAAGACAGCAAACAACAAGCTTACTGTCTTCAATCAATACCGTTTCAGGCATTCGCATGGAAGAACGTTCGCCCGGAAGTTATCGTTTGGCTATGCGGGGGAGCCTAATCCGTTCTGCTTTTGGGATTCGAAATGTAAAAATATACGTCAACGAATTTCCGCTTACTGATGCCGGTGGCAACACCTATCTTAATCTTCTTGATCCTTTCTCCATAGCATCAATAGATGTATTGAAGGGTCCCGATGGATCGCTATATGGCGCGAATTCCGGTGGTGTTATCCGTATTGAACCCAAAGGATTTGAAAACATCGACAATAGAGCTGCATTGCAGGTATCTGGCGGATCCTATGGGTTATTTCAGGAGCAACTATCCATACAACGAAAGATCAACAACAAGTATCAGTTTTCAATAGACCATTCCTTTCTCCGTTCTGATGGCTACAGAGTAAATACAGCCTTAAACAAAAAAACCTTTCAAACAACTCAGCAATCGCAGTATTCGTCTGCTGCGCGTATTAAACTATTTCTGCTCTATACCGACCTTGGCTACCGTACACCAGGAGGACTAACGGCTGCACAAGCCGAAGAGAATCCTCGTCAGGCACGACCAGCAACAAGCGCCGCTCCTGGGGCATATGAACAAAAAGCAGGCATATACAACAAAACGTTGTACGGCGGTATCGCCCATGAGACGAAATTATCCAAATACTTATCGCACAAGATGATGATCTTCGGATCGAACACAAATCTTGAAAATCCTTTTATCACAAATTATGAAATTCGTCATGAAAAGAATCTAGGTATACGCACCTTCTTTTCTCTTTCTAACGAAGAATCTAGTGAGTTCACATGGCAGATGCAATTAGGTTTTGAAGGACAAAAGGGCTGGAACGACATCAATAATTATGAAAATGCAGGAGGCATAGCTGGCACTGCTCAAGAAAGTGATAACCTGAACAACAAACAAAGTAGCTTTTTTTATCGAACGATGATTAAGATTGCTCAAAAGTGGACATGGGAGGCTTCAATAGGGTTAAACCAAACAAGCATCGCCTATACCAGACATTATCCTGTAGAAGAGAATCCCAACGGACAAATCAATTTAGATGCGATCTGGATACCCCGCTTAGCGTCCTCTTATCTTATCACAGATCAACTCGCCCTCAGGGCCTCGATATCAAAAGGCTACTCTCCGCCGACTCTAGCAGAAATTCGTCCATCCGGAAATCAAATTAATAAGGAACTTCAGGCGGAAGCAGGGGTAAATTACGAAGTGGGGGTTCGCATAGAAACAAAGAACCGCCGCCTGATGGTTGATCTATCCGCCTACAGTTACCAAATGACAAATGGCATTGTTCGGCTACTAGGTGAAAACGATACGGAGCGGTATGTCAATGCGGGAGAAATGGACCAAAAAGGAATTGAAGGATCCTTATTTGCGCAAATCATAAAGCCTTCGAACACAAATTTCATCCGTGGATTGAGTTACCACCATGCCCTGTCCCGAAATTTTTACACCTTCGGCAACTACATAACAGACAGTGGAAACTTTTCCGGCAACAAAATAACGGCGGTTCCAGATTGGACGATCAGTAATTCCCTATCCATGCAGCTACCCGCCTCACTTTTTCTCAACGTCTACCACCAATATGTTTCCGAAATACCACTAAACGATGCAAACAGTATTTATGCAAAAAAGTATAACCTGGTGCAAACAAAAGCTGGCATTACGATACCGACAAAGCAAAAGGTAGCTCTACAAGTGTTTGGAGGCATAGACAATCTATTCAACGAATCCTATAGCCTGGGAAATGACATCAACGCTTTTGGTAATCGTTTTTTCAATCCAGCACCTGCCAGAAATTATTACCTCGGGGCGAAAATATCGTTATAAATTAAAGTAGATTTTCGATCCCCATCAATCTTTCTAAATGGTGATAGCCAATACCAAAATAAGTTTTGCTGGATCGTATTTTAGCTAAAATTTCTTGTTGCTTTTTAGGATCAATTGCCTTTTTTATGCCCATGACCAACACATTTTTTGGAGTATGGGCGTCCGCAATAAATTGAAAAACTTTCGTTTGGTAACCAAAATACTCCATAATTAACGCTCTCATGCCATCGGTTAACATTTCAGCCTGACGTTCCATGAATATACCGTGCCTCACCAAGAAATCGAATTCATTTACTGTTCTTTCACGTTCCATTTCACGTCGAATCTGTTTATGGCAACAAGGTGCTACCACGATCAATTCAGCATTGCTTTTTATTCCCTTTGCAATGGCATCATCTGTAGCTGTATCACATGCGTGCAACGCAATCAAAACATCTGTATCCTTACCGCTGTAGCTATCAATTGTACCTTGTTCGAATATAAGTTGATCGAACTGTGATTCTTTTGCGACCTTATTACAAAGATCGACAAGATCTTGTCTATATTCTACACCGACAACAGCAACATTTCTTTGCATGGAATAGCATAAAAAGTCATATAGTGCAAAAGTTAAATAACCTTTACCTGCGCCCATATCGACAACCTTTAGCAAATCCTTTTGAGGTAATTGCTGCAACATCGAACTTAATATTTCGATGTAATGATTAATCTGCTTCCACTTATCTTGCGCATTTTTAAATACCTTTCCTTCGGAATCTGTCAACCGCAAAGCTTGGAGATAATATTTATTGTCGTGTTGTAATTTTCTTTCTTTTGCCTTATCATGATCAAATGAAGCCGGCTTTTTAGCTGTAGGCTTATCACTTTTCAAGAACCATTCACCGTTCTTATTGAGTTGACAGGAAAGATTCTTATCTGCGGTAAAAAGTGTGGCCACCCTAAAATTTTGCTTCGACAAATAATACTTGAGAAGCTCTTTCCCCTCAGACAACTCGTAGTTTTTTGCAATATCTTTTGTCCGGTATCGAAATGTGAATTGCATCTTCCACACTTTTTTTATCACAACCAATTTGATATAGA
Organism: Sphingobacterium sp. LRF_L2; assembly: GCF_965644235.1. Taxonomy (NCBI): domain Bacteria; kingdom Pseudomonadati; phylum Bacteroidota; class Sphingobacteriia; order Sphingobacteriales; family Sphingobacteriaceae; genus Sphingobacterium; species Sphingobacterium sp. LRF_L2. The sequence continues at coordinate 62,545 of NZ_CBFFRI010000010.1, forward strand.
TATTTTTTAGATCGAGTTCCTTTCCTTGGTAATTACCCAAGGAGAGTTTAATAAGATCCTGCGCAGCTATAGCAGCGTATGTTTCTTGAAGAAAAGATGAATGGTTGTCCATAGTCGTTGTCTTGCCGCAAAGATAAAAAACTTTCATGACTACGTCGGCCGTTCAACATCTCTGCATATTCCTTGGAAAAATACTGAAAAGAGAGATTGCAAAAAAGCTAAAATGCTACAAAACAGATTTGAACTACGTCTAAAATTTTTCGACTAGAAATCACTTGCAGAATAGGCTTTCGTTTGGATAAAAAAGTCAAATTATCTATGTTTGTGTATGCACAACCCTACAATAAAAGCCGTTTTCTTCGACATAGATGGCACCTTACTCAGCTTCAAAACCCACCAAGTTCCTGACTCGACAAAAGAAGCCATAAAAATACTGCAACAACAGGGCATCAAAGTTATTGTTTCCACCGGACGATCCATTAACAGTATCGACCACATCAAAAATTTAGATTTTGACGGTTTCATCACCTTTAATGGGGGATACTGTGTGACCATCAACGGTGACGTACTTTTTAGACAAGCGATAGATCCTAACGATATACAAGCGGTTCTGGATTATACCAGAGAGGCACCTTTAAGCTTTTCTTTAATGTCAGAACATGAAATTACGATCTACGATGTCACGCCAGAAATTGCAGGAATGTATGCACATTTAAATTTACCTGTTCCTCCCTTGGTCGACCGTGATCATGTGGACATTCATGGCGTGTTACAAACAAACATCTTTCTAGGGCCCGACGAGGAAAAAGCCTTTATGGAGCGTGTCATGCCTAATTCTGTGGCCTCCCGTTGGACACCATTATTTGCCGATGTTAATCCTAAAGGTCAAAGCAAACAAGTGGGAATAGATATTTTTTGTAAACACTTTGGAATAGATATTTCGCAAACAATGGCCTTCGGTGATGGGGGCAATGATATTACCATGCTCAAACATGTTGCTGTTGGTATTGCAATGGGGAATGCAAATCCAGAAGTCAAAGAAATAGCCGATTATGTTACTTCTGATGTTGACGATAACGGTATCTGGAATGCCTTAAAGCATTTCCAAGTAATCTAAAAGATATTATTGAGAACTGCCTACTCGGTGTATACTGCGCAGTTTTAACATAAAAAAAGAGACGTATAATACGTCTCTTTTTTTATCTTTTATTTCCTTATTCTCCACTGTGCTTTGCTGCCAAGTAGCGTTCAGCTTCCAACGCTGCCATACATCCTGTTCCTGCGGCAGTAATCGCTTGACGGTAGATATGATCCTGAACATCACCACAGGCGAACACACCTGGAATATTTGTTGCCGTACTATCCGCTTTGGTAATTAAATACCCAGTCTCGTCCATCTCTAAAATCCCTTGGAACAACTCGGTATTAGGTTTATGTCCTATAGCTACAAAAAAACCTGTAACATCAAGAACTCTTTTATCGTTGGTTTCGTTGTTAACAACACGAATACCATTGACTCCTTGTTCATTACCTAATATCTCTTCTGTTTCAGTATTGTACAATACCTCGATATTTGCAGTGTTACTTACACGATGCACCATAGCTTTTGACGCTCTGAATTCATCCCGGCGCACCAACATGTATACTTTACGGCATAATTTAGCCAAATAAGTAGCTTCTTCTGCCGCTGTATCTCCAGCCCCAACAATAGCCACATCTTGCCCTTTAAAGAAAAAGCCATCACAAACCGCGCAGGCAGAAACACCGAAACCATTATATTTTTCTTCCGAAGGTAACCCTAACCATTTTGCTGTTGCTCCCGTAGCAATAATAACAGTTTCTGCTACAACCCATTTTGAACCATCGATCTGCACTTTATGTAAACCGCCATCATTAGCGAATTCAACCTTTGTAGCGTAGCCAAAACGCACCTCTGTACCAAATCGTTCAGCTTGCGCTTTCAGATCCTCCATCATTACTGGTCCGGTGATTCCCTGCGGATAACCAGGAAAATTATCTACTTCTGTCGTTTGTGTCAATTGACCACCAGGTACAATCCCTGTATAAACAACAGGCTTCAAATCTGCACGTGCGGCATAAATAGCTGCAGTGTATCCCGCAGGTCCCGACCCAATAATCACACATTGTAAGTGCTCTGTTTCTTCTGTATTTATCATGTATGCTTAATTTTTATTTTCCAAATTTCCCCTGGAGCTGTTTCAGCATATCAGAGGTAATGGGCTGTGTTTTCTCTTTCGACTTTACGACGTTTTCTCTTTCTTTCTGGGGTTCAGCTTTTCGTTCTAAGGCTTGCGTTGTATCGCGTTGTTCCTTTCTTTGGTTCCGAAAACTATTCCATAATCTTTCCAACACCTTTTTAGTATATAGCGGAAAGTCTCCATTTTGCATCCAAGCATAGTAGCTAGGTTCTACTTCAAATATCTGTACAACCTTCTTTCCTTTATGTTTTCCGAAATTAATACAGGGATCGCCATCCTCATCGTAAACCAAACGTCCAGCAAAATCCACAGGGTTACTCAGGTTTGTAAACTTATGTAAAGCATCCACATCATTAACAACCGGCGTCGACACATTGCCATGTTTATCTTCGTAAGAAACCCCTTCATACTTCGCAAGCTGCGCCTTTAAAACCTCATAGGTCGCTCGAACATCAGCCTCAGCTGTGTGTGCATTGTCTAGATTTTCATTGCAGTAAAATCTGTAAGCAGCTTTCAGGGTTCGTTGTTCCATTTGATGAAATATATTCTGAACATCGACAAACGAACGACCCTCTAACGAAAAATCCACTCCTGCACGCAAAAATTCTTCCATCAGCATCGGCACATCGAACTTATTAGAATTGTATCCCGCCAGATCCGCATCACCAATAAAATCACGGATTTCAGCGGCACGATCTTTGAAAACTGGCAAATCTTTAACATCCTCGTCATATACACCATGAAACATAGACGATTCGGCAGGGATTGGAATACCTGGATTAATACGCGTAGTCAACACCTCCTCTATTCCACCTGGAGACACCTTCAATATCGAAAGTTCAACTATTCGATCAACAGATATATTTACTCCCGTAGTCTCCAAATCGAAAAAGGCGAGAGGACGTTTTAATTGTAATTCCATCTAACTAAAGCTTGGTTATAAACTTGAATAACAAAAATACAAAACTCTTTCGTTGTTCAGTCCGCTGTTCTGAATTAATGACACTATTCCCATTTTTTTTACAAACACATTTGCTGTTACAACGTTTAGCAAAAATTTCAGGCACTGTTTAGTCTTTTAACTGAAATCAAGAATGCTTTCTGCATTGCTTAACATTCATCAAAAAAAGACACCCGAATAAACTATTCAGGTGTCTTTTTTATCGTTTACCACGGTATTCTACTAAAAAATAAAACCATTACATCATTATTGACCTGTTGGATTAAAATGTCATCAAGGCCACTAGATCCGTTACCCCAGAATAGCTTTTAGACGCGCCACCTGATGATCAACAAGTTTCTGCAATGGTCCTGCAGCCATCATCTTCATCATCATATTAAGCTCCGCTTCTATAACAAATGTTGCATTTGTTGTTTGCTCATCCACTTGTTGTAGTTTCCATCGCAAAGTAATCGCAAAAGGAGCCTCCGAAGCAGGCACACAAATGAGTTCTTTATTTTCGATACGCTGACTGATTTTCAAAGCGAGCTTTGCCATATTTTTTATCGTAAATTGGGCTTCATCCGTTGTAGAAGACCAATTGTAGATATTTTCTGGCATAAGTTGTTCATGATTGTTGAGGTCGGATAAAAAGGAATATACCTCCCCAACCGATTTCTGAATATCAACATTACTTTGAATAATAGTCATATGCTCTGTTTTTTAATTTATTCACCTATCCAATTTGCAGGATCTCTTCTCCACTGCTCAAGCAATGCAACCTCTGACTCCAGCACATAGCTATTGCCAACAGCAACTTTGATCAGGGCCTCGTAATTGCATAAGCTAAAGAAAGGACATTTAGCATCGGCAAAATTCTTTACAGCGGCATCAAATCCATAAGCGAAGATAGATACTAGTCCAACAACATTACATCCTGCAGCACGTAGAGCTTCTACAGCCTGTAAGCTACTTTTTCCTGTGGAAATAAGATCTTCCACAACAACAACACGCTGTCCACTTACCACTTCACCTTCAATCAGATTTTGACGACCATGGTCTTTTGCACTGCTTCGAACATACGTGAATGGCAACCCTAAATCTTGAGCGACAAGTACCCCTTGAGGAATACCAGCTGTAGCCACACCAGAGATCATCTCAACGGTACCGAACTCCTCTTGAATAAGCTGAGAAAGCTTTTGACGGATGTAAGTTCGGATAGCTGGGTGTGACAGTGTAATACGATTATCACAATAAATTGGAGACTTCCAACCCGAGGCCCATGTAAAAGGGTTTTTAGGTTGCAATTTTATTGCTTTAATTTGCAATAAGGATTCAGCAATTTTTTGTTCAACCTCATTTAAATTATTCATGGCACAAATTTATAAAATTTATATGAACGAATCTCAGCTAATTTTAGCTGATTTTGTACCAAAAAAACTATCACTTGTTCAAACAATTGGTTTACAAGACATTGACCTCGAAAAACTTTTCCAAGCCTCCAAAAATAAAGCAACCAAAGACATTACATATCTCTATGTACACCCTGATGTAGAAAAGGTTTTTAAAGCTATTCTTCAAAAAGTTACCATCATAAAAGCTGCAGGCGGTATCGTAAAAAATGGCGATGGTGCATACTTGTTTATACATCGATTAGGAAAATGGGATCTTCCAAAGGGAAAAGTCGAAGATAATGAGAAAATGAGGGACGCTGCATTGCGTGAAGTTGAAGAAGAGTGTGGTATTCGTGTAAACTATCTTGGAGAGAAATTCCAAACCACTTACCATACTTACGTAATGCGCGGCAAATTTGTATTAAAGCAGACAAACTGGTACGAGATGGGGGTAAACAAATGTCCGAAACTCATTCCACAAGAGGAGGAAGACATTACTGACGCGCGTTGGCTTTCATCCGAAGAGCTTGGTATCGTAAAAGAAAACACCTATCCAATGATTTCCCAGATTGTAAAACAACTGAAATAATGAAAGGGGCTTTAGCCCCTTTCATCCCCATCTAAAACATACATCCACTACATCATCATTAAACTTTAACCTCTTGTGTTCTCTCGCATCGAAGGTTTGCGCATTTCAGGTTTATTCTTTCCCTTTACCCCATCTTTTCGCTGCGCAAATTTTGCTTTCATCACTTCTTTTTGTTCCGCGGTTAAGACTTTATCGATATCTTGTCGAGAACCTTGCATCTCTTTATGCATCTTACCTTCCATTTTTTTCATTTCTGCATAATGAGCGGCTTCGCGTTTAGCCTGTTTTAACTGAATCGCATAAACCTGTTTACGTTGTACTTCTGTGAATTTTAACTCCTTATCCAAACGTTCTGTTTTATTCTTTGCCACTTCTTCTGGCGTACGCTTCTCCATATGACGTTCAGTACGCACGTGTCTACGTTCTTTTCTTTCAGATTGTTCTTCATGTTTTGCGGTCTGCGCAAATGTTGTCAAACTGATACCTGTTAATAGTAGCGCTAATGATAAAATCTTTTTCATGTTGTCGTTATTTTAATTTAAAAATCTGTTTCTTGTTTCTTTCTCTAATAGAGTATCAATACGGGACAACGTTTAATGGCAGGCACGTTAAATAGTGTTAAGTACCTGAAAACGGTCTGCAAATAGAAAAAACACATAGTAAAAAAAATAAATAAGTTAAAAATCAACCAGTTCACAAAAACAAGCAAAATATATTTTGGAATACATAAAACAACTTCTATATTTGCATCGTCAAACAAGGATACAGCAAGCCCAGCTGGCGGAATTGGTAGACGCGTTGGTCTCAAACACCAATATCTTCGGATGTGCCGGTTCGACTCCGGCGCTGGGTACAAAAGCGAGTTTAAATAAACTCGCTTTTTTTATGCTTGATTATTTTCTGCAACGTAGCAAATATTCCAGAACTAGGTGTTTTCAAAATAAAAAAGCTGTCTTTATTATTAATAAAGACAGCTTTCAAAATTATATAAATAAAATCTTAGTTCAATTCAAATTTATAGCCCACTCCCTTTACAGTAGACACATAGTTTTCACCTATTTTCTCGCGCAGCTTTCGTATATGAACATCGATCGTACGATTCGTCACCACGACAGAATCTTCCCAAATTGCTTTCAAGATTTGCTCTCTTGTAAAAACCTTATTTGGTTTCGAAGCTAAAAGATAAAGTAATTCAAATTCCTTTTTGGCTAAGGTAATCTTATCCGAATCGCGGTACACCAGAAACGAGTCTCTATCGATAACCAAGTCCATGATCTCAAGCTTATCCCCCGTACTAATCTCTGCTTCAGCAGTGTTTCTACGAAGAATAGCATTAATACGGCTCATCAAAGCGCGTGGTTTAATAGGCTTTGCTATGTAATCATCAGCCCCTACATTAAACCCTGCTATTTCAGAGTATTCTTCACTCCGCGCAGTTAGGAATACCATAAACGTATGCTTAAACTCCGGCATAGAGCGCATCAAGCGACAAGCTTCTATACCATCCATTTCCGGCATCATGACATCCAGAATAATTAAATCAGGATTAACTTGCTTCGCTACTTCAATTCCCTCTTTGCCATTATGTGCCTGATAAACCTGATAACCTTCTTTTGTCAAGTTATACGATATCAAATCAACGATATCATGCTCGTCATCTACCACTAGTATTTTCTGATTGGCGCTCATTTTTGTTTTTTTGCTAAATTATGTACTTAATGGTAAAATAAAGTTAAAGCAATGTTATCAAATTATTAATACTTAACACTAGTTAAACATAAATTTTAATTTAATGTTTTTTGGAGAAAGTCCTCCAATTCTTTACCACGTAAATTCTTAGCCAATATCACTCCATCAGGGCCAATCAAATAAGATGTGGGAATGGCTTTTATCTTGTAGTCCACGACGAGAGGAGAATTCCAGGCTTGCAAATCTGACACCTGTGTCCAGTCCAATTTATCATCTTCTATTGCCCGCATCCAACTCCCTGGATTATTATCTAAGGAAACTCCAAGAACTGTAAACCCTTTATCTTTAAAAGCTTGATATTGTTTGACAATATTGGGATTTTCCTGCCGACAAGGCCCGCACCAAGAAGCCCAAAAATCAATAAGCGTATATTTCCCTTTAAAATCAGACAAATTTATCTTTTTATTATTAGGCGTAAAGGATGTAATCTCCGGAGCAGGTTGCCCTACAGCCAATCGCTTAAGCTTACCGGCCTCTTCCTTAAATTGCGAAACATAGCGATTATCTACAAACTGATCTTTTATTTCGTCCGCATAAGCTAGAATTTCATTCTCAGCCACCTCAGGATCCAGCGTGCTTATCGCATAAAATCCTGCTAGATCGGGATGGTCTTTCGAAAATGCAACCGCCTGTTTCGTATACAAGGCTAATTTTTCCTTAAATGTTGTCAGATAGTCAAAACGGAGACTTTCAATTTCCTCTGCGGATTTATCAGCCGTCGCTTTTGCAAAAGAACTTTGTAGAGAATCCTGAACAAACTCTTTACGACGCTTAAAAGGAGCAAAATCGCGAAGTGCTTCTGTGAGCGGAGACCCCTCCACCTTATAATCGTCCGGACTAAACATATCAGCTGTAAAAGTCAAAGGCTCGCCAGGACTTAAAATAACTGGGTATTTATTATTACCTACAGCAATAGATAAGAGTCTCGGTTGCGTTGCTTCCCGTTCAAATTTAAAAGTGTTTCCATCCCCAAGATAAATAGAATCTAACTTACGATCTCCTTCATAAAAGGAAATCACCTTGATATTACCTGGATTATCGATACGACCAGAAACATGAATACCATCGGAATTGGAGCACCCACCTAAAAATAGTGCTAAGACGCACAATAATCCACCTAAAACTCTTACCATCATATACCTTTTAAATTACAAAATCTTTTGCGCGGGCAATCGCCTTCCCTAAGCCTACACTTAGCTTACCACCAGCAGTTGCAAAAAATGGCTGCCCACCACCTCCACCTTGAATATCTTTTGCAAGGTCTTTCACTATAGCCCCAGCATTGTATCCACGTTCTTTTGCCAAGCTATCTGAAATAGCCACTGTTAAGCTTGGCTTTCCTTCAAAGTCTGCTCCTAATACAAGGAAGACATCTTCCATAGCCCCCTTCAATGCATAAGCCAAGGTTTTAACCGCATCCCCGCTAGGCAAATCAACCTGTACAGCAAGAAAGTTAACACCATTGATGGTTTCAAACTTAGAAGAAAGATCATTGATCAATGCCAATGACTTCTCGCGAATATTTTGTTCTATTTCTTTTTTAAGCTCACTATTTTCTTCAATCAATTTTGCTAAGGAAGAGACAAAGTCCTTCGGACTACTCAGCAATTCTTTCATTTTATTCACCAGCTCAAATTGCTCGCGAATCACAGCGTAGGCCTGTGTACCAGTAATAGCTTCTATACGACGGACTCCCGCTGCCACTGCAGATTCAGATGTAATCTTAAAGAAACCGATTTGCCCAGTAGCTTTCACGTGCGTTCCCCCGCACAACTCTTTCGAAAAACTATCATCGAATGTGATCACACGTACATAGTCTCCATATTTCTCTCCGAAAAGAGCCGTCACCCCAGAATCAATAGCCTGTTGAAAAGGAACCATGCGTTCTTCTTTTAAAAGAATATTTTCTCTGATCTTTGCATTAACAATGTCCTCTACTTGCTTAAGTTCTTCGTAGGAAATCTTAGCAAAATGAGAAACGTCAAAACGTAAAATGTCTGCATTAACTAAAGATCCCTTTTGATTGACATGCTCTCCTAGTACTTGTTTTAACGCTGCATGCAATAAATGTGTAGCCGAATGGTTATTTTCCGTATCTATCCTTTTCTGCTTATCTACTATTGCTTTGAAATCTCCTACTAAAACCGGCGGAAGTTGATCCACAAAATGCACAGTCAATCCATTCTCTTTCTTTGTTGTCGTAATGGAAACCCGCTCTCCAACCTCAGAAATCAAAAGTCCCGAATCGCCGATCTGACCACCACCTTCGGCATAAAATGGTGTAACAGAAAGCACCAATTGAAACTGTTCTTTTCCTTTTGCCGTCACTTTCCTATACTTGACGATTTGCGTATTGGCCTCCAGGTAATCATATCCCACAAAGACCGACTCGTCCTCGTCCTGAACCAATACCCAATCTCCTGTATCAATTGTTGTCGCCGCTCTAGAACGTTCCTTTTGTTCTTGCAATGCCTGTTGAAAACCTAACATATCTACCTGCAGTCCCTTTTCCCGCGAAAGCAGTTCTGTCAAATCGATTGGAAAACCATAAGTATCAAACAATTCAAAAGCAAAATCACCTGCGATGTTACGATGCTCCGAAGCATAATTTTCAAATCGTTGTATACCTGTAGTGAGGGTTCTTAAAAACGAAACCTCTTCCTCTAAGACTACTTTTTGTACGAAGCTCTGTTGTTGAATCAACTCATCAAACACCCCTTCGAATTGTTGAGCTAGTAGCGGCACAAGCTCATTAATAAATGGCGATTTAAACCCTAAAAATGTATAAGCATATCGCACAGCTCTGCGCAGAATACGACGGATGACATAACCAGCCTTATTATTAGAAGGTAATTGTCCGTCGGCGATAGCAAAGCTTACCGCACGTATATGATCAGAAAGAACACGCATAGCTATATCCGTTTTCTCATCCGCACCATAGGCAATTCCCGATCGCTCAGCAATAAACCGAATAGTTGGCTGGAAAACGTCCGTATCGTAATTCGATGTTTTTCCTTGAATCGCTCTAACCAGCCTTTCAAACCCCATTCCTGTATCAATATGTCGAGCAGGTAGCGCTTCTAATTTCCCACTCTTGAGGCGATTAAATTGCATGAATACGAGATTCCAAATTTCAATAACCTGAGGATGATCCGCATTCACAAGTGTATGCCCCGACAATGCAGCACGTTCAACGTCCCCACGCATATCATAATGAATTTCCGAACAAGGCCCACAAGGCCCCATTTCACCCATTTCCCAAAAATTATCTTTCTTATTCCCCAGCAAAATACGATCCTCTGCGATCAAGGCCTTCCAAAAACCAGCGGCCTCTTCATCTTTTGCCAGCCCTTCTTTTTCATCGCCCTCGAAAATAGTGACATACAGGCGATCCTTGTCTAACTTGTAGACCTCGGTAAGAAGTTCCCATGCCCAAGAAATAGCTTCTTTTTTAAAATAATCTCCAAACGACCAATTCCCCAACATTTCGAACAACGTGTGGTGATAAGTATCTATACCAACTTCTTCCAAATCGTTATGTTTCCCCGACACTCGTAAGCAACGCTGCGTGTCCGCTATACGCGAAAATTTTGACTGTGCTTCGCCCAAGAAAAACTCTTTGAACTGGTTCATTCCGGCATTCGTAAACATCAGCGTAGGATCATTTTTTACGACAACTGGAGCCGAAGGAACAATTTGATGGGATTTACTTTTGAAAAAACTTAAGAAAGCTTCGCGTATCTCTTTACTCGTCATGGAATAATATGCTATTTTGAAGTGCAAACTTACTCAAAATTGCTTGCTCTAACAAAGTGGAATCAACAGAAGATAAGGAGACTGACTAAATTGTTCATCAAATCAAATTTTACTCTGATATATTATTTGTACATTTATACAGTAATCCACGTATTTTTATGAAGAAACTTTTAGTACCGACTGACTTTTCAGACAATGCGTTTTTAGCTGCCCAATATGCTGCTGAACTATGTAAAAAGCACAAATACAGTCTACATATTGTTCATTGCTACACCGCCTCATCCTCGAGTTTTGACGAGAAAGAACTGACAAAAGAAACACAAGATGCAGATATACTCAAAGCGGATATCACAATCAAAGAATGGATCGATCGGCTCAAGAGCCTATACCCAGATCTGCTGATATCCTATCAAAATGAACGTGGGCTTCTTGAAGAGGTCTTACCAAAGGAAGCTAAAAACGAAAATTACATTGCCATTGTTATGGGAACAACTGGCGCAAGTGCGGACAAAAACATTTTTTGGGGGAGTAATACAGCGCTTATCATCGCAAAATCTCCGATTCCTGTTTTAGCCATTCCAAACAAACCTCTCCATACAGAAATTACAAAAGTCGCGCTACTTACTAATTTTAAACAAGAAGAATTGGTAACGCTACATGAATTTGTACACATTTTCAAGGAAACAGTCGATTTAAGCCTTATTCATGTTTACAAAGAAGAGGAAAAAGAAACTTCCGTTCGTGAACGCCTAGACTCCTGGACTTTTAATATCCGGGAATTCCCAGCTATCCGTCATATTGATCAACTTATAGCTCCTATCGTGAAGGACGATAAAGAGCTGGATTCTGTACCTGAGGTTGTTAGTCAGCTTATTCGTGAAGAGGAGATCGATCTGATCCTCATTTCAAAGAGTAGGAAGACCTTTTTCGAGCGATTATTCACATCCTCAGTTTCAAAAGCAATGGCTTTAGAACTTCAAAAACCCGCTTTTTTCGGAAAAACAATTTAATTTTATTGGTTATGAAAAAAATATTAATCCCTGTCGATTTCTCAGAATACTCACAAATTGCTGTCGAGTACGCCTGCCAGATTATCTTAGAAAACAAGGGTGGTCAAGAGTTAGATCTTGTACATGTTTTCACCAGCCACTCCAACTTATATGTCAATAGACAAGTCAATCCTGACTTGATCGACCCACAAGTTGAAATTTCAAAAAATGAAATGAAGAAATTGATAGAAATTATTCATCTCAAACACCCTTCAATTACCTGTCATGAAATTTTCAAAGAAGGCAATCTCTATGAAGAGATCAGTAAAGTTACAGCAGTCTTCACTTATGATGCTATCATCATGGGCACAAAAGGATCCTCTGGTCTCGAATCCATTTTTTTAGGCAGTAACACCTATGACGTCATTCTTAACACGAAAACCCCTGTACTAGGTATTCCGAAGGATGCCAACACCTTTAAAAAAGAGCGTATCGGCCTCCTATGTAATTTCAAAGAAGCAGAAATAGAAGCACTACAACAAGCTATTAACTTATTAGGTAACGACTTCGAATTGATATTAATTCACGTCAACAAAGAAGATAAAGACATCAAACTGATAGATGAACGTTTCAAATCATGGATTAACGAAATCATTCACCGGACCGGCATAGAGGATATTTCCTACACTGTAAAGTCACAGGCGCTGTACAACAGGGCGCTTGAGAACATCTCACATGCGGTCAATAACGTACTAGCCGATGAACGCATCAACATTTTATTAGTCACGAAAAGCAGAAAGAGTATCTTCAGAAAACTCATCGACGAAAATATCGTCCGAAAAATGGCGTTTAATTTAACTATCCCCACTTTATTTGCCCGCGTGCATTCAGCAGGATAAAATACAACACTTAAACAACTGTCGCTCTATGAAATACAAAAAAAATACAGCGGCAGTTGCCTTCTCCCTTTATTGTCCTCTCTCCCAATTATTGTAGTATTCCGTCGACAAGCATAAGATTTTTTTCGCTTTTGTACTAGAAAATTATTTTTTTGGCAAAACAATTGCCTTTGTTCAATTGTCTAAAAAAAAAATAATTTGATATGGTAAATTTTGACTTAAAAAAACTATTCCTTTTAGGTGCGGCAGGAATTCTCGCAGGCACATCATTTGTACACGCTCAAAACTACTCCACGATCGAGGGCACAACACCTTTAGGAGCGACGTCGCAGTATCGTACTTGGTCTATAGGTATAAATGCTGGTCTCTTAAATCAAGGAAATATTTTTGGTTTTAACCGAGATGGGTTCGACAAACTGGAACACAATGTAGGCTATAGTGCTTACATCAAAAAACAAATCTCTCCTTCTTTCGGCATCAAAGCTCAATATTTAGGAGGCAAGGTAGCTGGAACAAATGAAGATGCGTTAAGCGGAGAAGTAGCTTCTTTTGAAACAAACATCCCTTGGTCTGGTGCTTTATCCGGCGAGTGGACGATGGCCAATAGTAATTGGCGTTTTTTCAACAGTGTGATCAAGCCTTATGCAGCCGTGGGTTTAGGAGCTATGAATTTCGAAACAAGCAGCACAATAGACGGTAGCCAAAGCACTGCAGAGAAACAAACAAAACTTTATGTTCCTGTAGACTTAGGACTAAAATTTGCAGTTTCCAAAGGTATCAACCTAGACTTAGGTTACCAGCTTAATTGGGCAAACCAAGATTTTGACGGAAAAACAGGAGGCCAATACAAAAACGACCTGTTCTCCTATGCACATGCAGGCATCGAAGTTGCGCTGGGCAGTAGTTCGAAAGCTGCGCTCAACAATTCTAACCCAGTCGCTACACTAGTCAACGACTACACCGCAAAATACGACGAACTAAAGGCAGATAGAGATCGTTTAGCATCTGCGAATGAAGCATTGAAGACGCAGGTTGAAGCATTAAACAATGACCTGAATGACGATGACGGCGACGGTGTAGCAAATCGTTATGACAAGTGTCCTGGCACACCATCAGGCGTGAAAGTTGATGGTTCCGGATGTCCCCTACCAGAATTAAAAAATGAAACAAAGGTTATCGAAAAAATCGTAGTAACCGAAGAAGACAGAAAGGTTGTCGACGAAGCTATCAAAAACTTAGAGTTCGATTTAGCTAAATCAACAATACGCTCATCTTCTTATCCCTCATTAAATCGTGTAGCTTCCTTATTGATTGAGAAAAATTTCAGTTTAAAACTGGCTGGTCACACAGATAATACGGGATCGATGCAAGTGAATATGCGTTTATCCAAAGAGCGCGCAGAATCCGTGAAAGCATATTTGGTTTCTAAAGGAGCAAATGCATCACGTATTGAAGCGACAGGTTATGGACCGACTCAACCCATAGCGACAAATGCAACTGCCGAAGGTCGTCAGCAAAATCGTCGTGTAGAATTTACGTTGTATTAACAGCTGTCCAAATTGCACGGAAAGGTGCTTAACAGATTTTTAGCTTGGTGCTAGCTTATATTAGTACGTAGCCAAGGTTTGTTAAGCACCTTTGCTTTCGCAAAAAAATTGCTTGCCAGAATTCAGAAGAACAACTCCCCCTACTACACATCTCAGATTTATGGTCAGCGTCCTCGAGTAGGTCAAAATCTAAAGAACCAAACCCCAACTTTCGAGAGCTTTAGAAAAATCATCCCTGTGTAAAAAACAAATAGTTCATAATTAACCTGTTAATATTTTTTAATAATAACTTTTTTTTCTTATCTTTGCACCGCCTTAGGCAATAGAGCCTATTGTATATTTTATTTCATGAACCCATTTTTAGACTTGGGAATCCGTCATGAAGTTGTTAATGCCATCGCTGAGATTGGTTTTGAAAAACCATCTCCCATCCAGGAAAAAGCCATTCCTGTATTACTGACTGGTAACGACGATTTTGTCGGATTAGCCCAAACCGGCACAGGAAAGACCGCGGCATTTGGTCTTCCATTATTAGAACTGATTGACTTCTCTCAGAAACACCCACAAGCGTTAGTATTATGCCCTACACGTGAGTTGTGTTTACAAATTGCAAAAGACTTAGAAAAATTTGCGAAGTACATTGACAACGTACATGTTGTTGCAGTGTATGGAGGTGCAAATATTTCTGATCAATTGCGCCAAATCCGTCGTGGAGTACAGATTGTTGTTGCTACTCCCGGCCGTATGTTAGACATCATAGGCAGAAATGCCATCGATTTCTCCGACGTGAAATATGTCGTGTTGGATGAAGCTGATGAGATGTTAAACATGGGATTCCAAGAAGATATCAACAATATCCTTTCGGAAACTCCTGACACAAAAAAAACTTGGTTATTCTCGGCTACTATGCCTAAAGAGGTACGTCGTATAGCACAAAACTATATGAACAACCCTTTTGAGCTTACTGTTGGAACGAAAAACACAGGTAATGCAAACATTGAACACCACTACTATTTAATTAAGGCTAAAGATAAATATGCGGCGTTCAAACGTATTGTAGACTTCTATCCGGAAATTTTCGGTATCGTATTCTGTCGTACAAAAATTGAAACGCAAGAAATTGCAGAAGCTTTGGTTAAGGACGGCTATAATGCCGATTCTTTACATGGAGACCTGTCGCAACAACAACGTGATAAAGTGATGAAACGCTACCGCGAGCGTAGCCTTCAATTGCTTATTGCTACCGATGTTGCTGCACGCGGTATCGATGTCAATGATGTCACCCACGTTATCAACTTCTCATTACCTGATGAAGTAGAAAACTATACACACCGTTCAGGGCGTACAGCACGTGCGGGTAAAACAGGTATTTCACTTTCCTTAGTGAATGTGAAAGAGCTTAGCAAGATCCGTCACATCGAAAAAATCATTGGTAAGCCTTTCGAGAAAAAAGAAGTTCCACAAGGTGCTGAAGTTTGCGAAAAACAGCTTTTCAAAATGATTGATAAAGTGCACAATGTCGATATCAACGAGGATCAAATTGCGCCTTTCATTCCAAAAATTATGGAAAGCATGCAGGATCTTTCTAAAGAAGATATCATCAAACGTTTTGCCTCTTTAGAATTTAACAGATTCTTAGAATATTATCAAGATGCACCTGATTTAAATATCGATGCACGTGATAGCAGAAGAGAAGACAGAGGCGATCGTGGTGATCGTCAAGCTAGATCTTCTTCTAGAGGTTTTACAAGATTATTCATGAATCTTGGTTCTGTTGATGAATTCAGTCGTGGAGAAATGCTTGGTTTCATCTGTAATAATGCAAAGATTTCAGGAAAATCTATTGGAAAAATCGACCTGAAAGGAGTATTCACTTTCTTCGAAGTTGAGGATGCAGAAGTAAACAAAGTTTTCGAAGGCTTTAAAGGTGTTGACTTCAATGGTCGTCAGGTACGTATAGAAGTATCTGGAGATGGTGGAGGTCGTTCCGAAGGCCGTGGAGGTCGCTCTCGTGGAGGAGATAGAAATCGTGGAGGCGAAAGATCACGCGGTGGTGAGCGTTCTTCTCGTAGCAATGGAGACAGAAGAAGCAGCTCTAGAGGAGACAGAAAAGAATCTGGATCTGGTTTTAGAGATTTTTCTGGAAAAAAACAATCTTCTAGATCACGTTATTAATCACTCATTTTTTTAATAAAAAAGCCAGATTTTCTTCGAATTTCTGGCTTTTTCTTGTTGCATTATCATCCTTGGCAAACTTCGTGTTGCTTATTACCTTTACAAATAAAAGGTAAACAATTCGTGGGTAATGCCGTTTATTTATGGCCGAGAGAGACATAGTCTTCTTTGTCCAAAACAATTACATATGGATAGTCCCAATAGCATATTTGACTTAGCTTACAGGCAACTGCAGTTGTTTCCTGACTTAAACATGTTTTCCCATAAAATCGACAACAAATGGCAACATATCAAAACCAATGTATTTATCGAACAAATCCGTGCCATTTCGAAAGGCTTTGTAGAACTGGGGGTAAAAGCAGGCGATAAAGTTGGGTTGGTTTCTGAAAGCCGCTATGAGTGGCATGTTATTGATTTTGCGGTTCAACAGATCGGTGCGATCACGGTTGCTGTATATCCTAATATTACAGATGCAGACTATCAATTTATTTTCAACGATGCAGAGATAGCGCTTTGTGTAGTAAGCGACAAAGGTTTATATCAACGGATTAACAACTTAATGAGTTCCATTTACTCCCTAAAATTCATCTTTGCGATTAATGATTTCCCTGAGTCGCGAAATTGGAAAGAACTTATTGACATCGGAAAAGGAATTAACGAACAACAAATAGACGGTCTAAAAGCCAGTGTACGCTCCAGTGATCTGGCCACTTTGATCTATACGTCTGGCACCACAGGAAAGCCAAAAGGCGTGATGCTCACACACGACAATATCTTAAGTGCAGTATTTGCAGCACGGGAAGCGACACCACTTCAAGGGTACAGCAGAGCGCTCACCTTCCTCCCTCCTTGCCATGCTTATGAACGCATGGTGATTTACACTTATTTTTACATTGGTATCACCGTTTATTTCGCTGAAGGCTTAGAACGTATAGGTGACAATATCAGAGAAGTAAGACCTCACATTATGACTGCTGTGCCTCGAATCATGGAGAAAGTTTTTGAAAACATCCTGAAAGCAGGACATTCATTAACGGGCGTCAAACGTAAATTATTCCACTGGGCCATCAGTATCGCCGAACAATATGACCCATCAGGAGAGAACACCGGTTTTATCTATCAACAAAAGTTAGCGATCGCGCGACGTCTCGTACTAAATAAATTTCCCCAAGCGCTTGGTGGTCATCTCGTCACCGTCGTATCGGGAAGCGCATCCTTACAACCAAGAATCATTCGCGTATTACTAGCTTCCCGTATCCCCATTTATGAAGGTTATGGATTAACGGAGACCTCCCCTCTACTTTCTGTCAACTTCTACAATAAAGGCATACGTGTGGGAACTGTAGGTAATCCGGTAAAGGATGTCGAAATCAAACTAGCTGCAGATGGCGAGATTCTAGTTAAGGGGCCGAATGTAATGCAAGGTTACTATAAAAATCCAGAAGCAACAGCAGAAGTCCTCAAAGATGGATGGCTACACACTGGCGACATCGGAAAATGGGTGGATGGTAATTTCCTTAAAATCATTGACCGAAAAAAGGAAATGTTTAAGACTTCAGGAGGTAAATATATTGTTCCTCAACCCATCGAAACTAAACTCACAGAATCTCAATTTATCGAACAAGCCATGGTCGTTGGGGATAGTATGAAATTTGCAAGTGCTTTTATTGTTCCACATTATGCCAATCTGAAGGATTGGGCGAAGCTAAATGAACCAGATTTAGTTCCTTTAACAAAAGAACAATTTTTGTCTAGCCCAGCTATATACAAACGTGTAAACCAAGAAGTAAAACTGGCGAACAAACACTTTGGAAACTGGGAGCAAATAAAGAAAATAGCTCTACTCCCCGAGGAATTTACGATAGAAAAAGGAGAGTTAACACCTACACTAAAAATGAAGAGACGAGAAATTCTAAAGAAATACCAACGGGAATACGAAGAAATGTATCATTAAAAATGATTTGTCTGAACTGGATTTATAACAGCTCAGACAAACCTTTTCTTCAAATGCCTTCTACGAGAGCGACGCAAACGTGAGCTTCGCGATGGATAATGACGTTTTCTGGTGATATTATTAAAAATCAGAGCCACAACAAACAAAATAACAGCACCAGAAAAAACAGGACTCAACACATACCAATAGCCCATTTCGGCAATCTTAGTCCCACTACTTACCGCGATTAAAGCAGTCGCACCTCCCGGAGGATGCAACGTCCTTGTCACCTGCATAAGTACAATCGATAACGCGACAGCGAATGGGGCAGTCAGCCAGATGATATCCGGTAACAGTTGCATAACCGTGACCCCGGCTAGTGCAGAAACCACATGGCCTCCAATTAAATTACGTGGCTGAGCAAGTGGACTCTGTATAGCGCCATACACTAAAACAGAAGAAGCTCCAAAGGAGCCTATCAGAAAGACATTTTCAGAAACTGGCAGGTGTAACGATTGTACAAAAGCAATACTAAAAATACCTACAAAAGCGCCCAAGAAAGACCAAAAATGTTCCCGGGGATCTACCAGTGTTTCTTTATAAAATACATAGCGATAAACCCGTAACTGTCGTTGGATATGTTTTTTCAAGTTTCTTTATTTTAGGTTACGTTGCCGAATAGCTTCGTAGATCACCACGCCCGCAGAAACAGAAACATTCAATGAGCCAATTTCTCCAAACATAGGTATTTTTGCTAATTTATCGGAAATTCGGATCAAATCGTCTGAAACTCCAACATCTTCTGCCCCCATGATAATACAGGTAGGTACTGTATAATCTACATCGTAGATAGAATCTTCCGTTTTCTCCGTACTGACGACTAATTGCACCCCCGAATCAATTAAAAATCTTCCTGTTTTTCCAAGTGAATCTTGACGGCAAACAGGAATCTTGTAGAGGGCACCTGCTGAAGTTTTTATCGCATCGGGATTGATTTCTGCAGATCCTTTTTTGGGAACAATGATCGCATGAACGCCGGCACATTCCGCTGTCCGCGCAATTGCCCCCATATTACGCACATCGGTCACCCCATCCAACATTAAGAGAAAAGGTGTTTCGCCTTGTTCGAATATCACAGGAAGAAGATCTTCTATATTTTGATAGGTAATCGGTGATATAACGGCAATAACACCTTGGTGATTCTTTCGTGTTATACGATTTAATTTCTCAACAGGAACTTGCTGAAAACCAATACCATGCTCTTTCAACAAAGCCTTTAGCTCTAAGAACAAACTACCTGTCAATCCACGTTGCACAAATAGAGATTCGATTTCCTTTCCACTATCGATAGCTTCAATAACGGCGCGAATACCAAATACCATTTGATTTGATTCTCTCTTTTCTCCTCTTTCTCTACGTTGGAAGTTTTGCATTAGTAATAAGTAAATTAAAATAGACAGTAAAAACAAGATGCCAGGAAAGAGACACTCTTTCCAAGTTTCAACTTTAGTCTGCAAAGATAAGCAAATCTTTCCTGATTCCTTTAGCTGTCGCCTAGATGCATAGAAGTTCGAATAAACATTTGAGACTTTAATTTTTTCACCCATCACATCTGAATACACGAAATGAGAATGACATTAACGAATCGATTGCATCCCCTTTAGACCAGAACATTGTCAACAGTCTAACTCAAACCGAGATTAAAAGCTTTACGCAGCGTCTCCAATGCAGGATTCTTAGAAACCATCGCCTGATATTTTTCTTGGGAAGTATAGGGTTTTCGGGACCGTGTCATCTCCACCTGTATACCTTGGATATCAAGAGCAAAGTTTTTCAATTCCACACGGAGATAGTTCAGCATATCAATTTTCCCCAATTTAAGTTCCTCCATCTGCACGCCATTCTCAACATCAATCTCGATAACGGTACCATTCAAACGAGGTGTGTTTGCTGTCATAATGGTATACAATGTGATTCTACTCGTTTGTTTGAGGGTATCGGCGAAAGCATTCCATTTCGACAGGAAAACGTTTAACGTTATTTCTTGAAAATCAGTCCCTTGTACTAAATCAGATTCTTGATCCTCTTCCACAGGTTTATCTTCAAAAATGGTATTGAGGTTTGGGATATTTGTAGGCGTCGCAATTTTGCCCCAGCCCTTCTTAGGCGTATCTGTAGCCACAGACGAAGAAACGATAGGTGGCTTCGCATTATTGGTAGGCGACGCTATATTTGATTGCCCAACAATAGGTGCTGTGTCAACTTTAGAGGTAGAAACAGGAACTTGCGCTGTAGGAGAAACCGGTCTATCTACTGGAGCTACGGGTTGATCAGGGAGTTTTTTTTTTTGCTCAGGCGATGCTGAGGGCACAAAGCTTCCTTGTTTACTCAGGAGTATTGCGGCCGCGATATGACACATCTTTAAAAGAGCAAGCTCAACCTGCAAACGTTGATTCTTACTGCTCTTGTAGTTGATTTCGCATTGGTTAGCAATATTGAGCGCAGATAGCAATAAACCCGAACTTAAAGCTTGAGACTGCTCAAGATACCTACGTTTAATATTTTCGCTTACTTCCAACAACTTCAATGTAGCAGGTTCTTTCGAAACCAACAGATTTCGTATGTGAGTCGCAAGTCCACTGATAAAATGCCCTCCATCAAAGCCATTATTCAGCACTTTATCAAAAATTAACAGACTTTGTGCAGCATCTTCTTTAGCAATGCCATCCAACAATTGAAAATAATAGTCATAGTCTAATATATTCAAATTATCGATAACAGATTGATAAGAAATATTCTTATTGGAGAAACTGACAATCTGGTCAAACATGGACAGCGCATCCCTCAAACCACCATCTGCTTTTTGCGCAATAATATGTAGACCATCTGCTTCAAACGTAATAGCTTCTTTTTCCGCAATGGAGGCCAAATGATTGGCCATATCGTCCACCTTAATGCGATTGAAGTCAAAAATCTGACAACGAGAAAGGATTGTGGGTAGAATTTTATGTTTTTCTGTCGTAGCCAATATAAAGATGGCATAGGAAGGTGGTTCTTCTAGCGTCTTCAGAAAAGCATTAAATGCAGCTTGAGAGAGCATGTGCACCTCGTCAATAATGTATATTTTATATTTACCTGTCTGCGGCGGGATACGAACTTGTTCTATTAAGCTCCGAATATCATCTACAGAGTTATTGGAAGCTGCATCGAGCTCGTGTATACTAAAAGAATTGCCGTTTTGAAAGGATCTACAACTATCACAGGTACCACAGGCTTCCACATTTTCGGCAATATGCTCACAATTTATTGTCTTTGCTAAGATACGCGCGCAAGTCGTTTTACCAACTCCCCGTGGTCCACAAAACAGAAAAGCCTGTGCCAACTGACTATTGTGGATCGCGTTCTTAAGCGTACTTGTAATATGCTGCTGACCTACGACAGAATCAAAGGTTACCGGGCGATATTTACGAGCTGAAACAATAAAATTATCCATTGCACGAAGATACAGAATTTGGAAAGTAAAAGCTGAAAAGTTAAAGCTAAAAAAGTAAATTTTAAACTTATCCGACTGAAATCAAAAACAACTAAATAAAAACATATGCCCTAACTGCCTAAAAAATCAGACATCCCTCCATCCCCATAACAATTATAAATCACCGTATATATACGGTAGTTACACAAAAAAAAAGCACATATCCAAAGTTGGCCTAATAGTTGAATAGTTTCTAGTTCATAATTTAGGTTAATAATTGGTTTGTAACCCTCCTCCATCGCCCGATGTCGGAGGGTTCTTTTTTTATTAATATATTTACGCTTTCTTATGCTTTAATCCTATCATTACGATGAAGTTTTTTTTGTCTTTCTTATCATTAACACTGTTTCAACTGTTTGCTACCGCTCAACAAATACAAATTCAGGTCGATGCCCAAAATTCACTCGGGAAGATTAGTCCTTTGGTATATGGTCAATTTATAGAATATATAGGTCGCTGTATTGATGGTGGTATTTACGAGGAACAATCTTCACTGACGGATCAACGAGGTTTCCGCAAAGATGTATTGGAAAAAGCAAAGGAATTAAATCCGAGCATTTTGCGGTTTCCTGGTGGCACCGTCGTCAAAACCTTCCATTGGGAAGATGGAATCGGGCCAAAAGCACAACGAAAGGCGCAACGAAACCTTATATGGGGAGGTATCAACACTTATCATTTTGGAACCTGTGAATTTGTGGAATACTGCCGCGAGATACAAGCTGACCCCTGTCTTGTGGTCAACATCGCTACCGGAAGTGCCGAAGAAGCTGCAAATTGGGTTGAATATTGCAATGGTACAGGTAATACCTATTATGCAAATCTTCGGCGTTCACATGGCTACCCTGAACCCTTTGACATCAAATATTGGGCGCTAGGAAACGAAGAAGGAGCTGTCCCCGACGCTGGCCGACACCAAGACCCAAAAAAATATGTGGAGGACATGTGGCATTTTATTAAGTTAATGAAACTAACAGACCCTAGCATCAAGCTTATTGCCAATGGTGAAGCAATGAATGAAACGTGGAACAAAACCGTTCTGGATGGATTGGGAGACACCATAGATTACCTATCTTTTCATTACTATGTTAATACAGATGCAGGTAAACCGTACTCTATTTTTAAGAAGATTTCTTTGGCTGAGGAAGAATTGGAAAAACTAGGAAACTTCATACAAAAAAATTACCAAGATAGCGTCAGGGAATGGAGCGAGTGGTATAGATTTCCATCGCGTCAAGGCCCCATTAAAATTGCGTTTGATGAATGGGGAATATGGGAGCGTCAAGCCCCGCCCTATGGCACGACAAATATTTACGAATGGCGTCATGCACTGGCCACTGCTAGTTTTCTCAACAGCATACAACGCCAAGCACAATGGGTGGGAATGGCCAACTGGGCACAGCTGGTAAACATCCTTGCCCCTATTATGAGCAATGAGAAAACATCCATCAAACAAACCATCTTTTATCCGCTACAGGCCTTCCGTCAATACAGCTTAAAAGAAGCTATTGCTACTTCGGTGAATGCACCCTTTATCGAGGATAACATTCCTGCTCTCGATGTTTCTGCAACTGTAGACCGAGACCATAAAAAACTGACCTTATTTATCGTTAATCGTTACTCGAAAGATCTTACTACAGACATTCGCTTTCATCATTGTACCATAAAAAAGCTTAAGAATAAAATCACTTATTCCTCCAGCCAGCTTAACGCAAAAAATATACTAGATCACCCCGACAAAGATGTCGTTAAAATCCATAGAGAAACAAATTTAAAACAAGGAGAGGCCATAGTTTTCCGCGGAGAATCGATTACCATCTGTGAATATGAACTGTTATAGTTTATGCTGTGAAAGCCAACAAATAAAAATCTTTTGAACAACTTCACAAAGAACGAAAGCTTAACCAAAAAGCCTCGTTCCTGATTAGGAACGAGGCTTTTATATATATTCTAATTAAATTTTAGAAAGAATAACCAGTCCAAGAGAATGCCGATGTCGTTGCACCTACTTGAGCTGTTTCTGTTCTTGTTAAAACTGCTC
The DNA here is from genome assembly GCF_965644235.1 of Sphingobacterium sp. LRF_L2. NCBI lineage: Bacteria > Pseudomonadati > Bacteroidota > Sphingobacteriia > Sphingobacteriales > Sphingobacteriaceae > Sphingobacterium > Sphingobacterium sp. LRF_L2. Next base: position 86,305 of record NZ_CBFFRI010000010.1, read on the forward strand.
CGATAGTATTTTTAATCTTACTATCGCTAAACAATGAAGCTGGCGTGATTGAATACTGAATTGTTGAAGCGGCATCACCTGCACCTTTAGTATCTGCAAAATCGATAATATCAGCAATTTTTGCAGTCTCAGCAACCTGAATATTTAAGTTCGTTATTGTCGCTTTAGCACCTCTTCTTATTTTAACAACATCGTTCATTTCTGACGTAGTAGATTTGTTTACGATTGTCATATTTGTAACAGTGAAAGCAGATTGATTCGAATGTGTAGGAAAATCACCATCAAGATTTCCGTCAGCTTCGATTCCACGTGGGTCATTAGAACTACTTGTATAACTAGCTTCCCAAATACCATAAGAGTTAGTTAAAGTACCTGTATAACCTTGTGTACAATCGAACATATCATCTTGGGAATTCACCACTAGAAGATTCGTCACGTTTACTGATCCACCAAAAAATTCGATACCGTCATCAGCACCATCTTTAATATAGATATTGCTAATTTTTGTACCATTACCAACACCATTTAAAGTTAAACCGTTATGCTCAGAATCATCATCAATTTTTGCACCAGTATATTCAATTTTCACATAGTCCAAAACACCAGAGTTATCGCTAACATTGGTACCTCCATAAGGAATATCTGTATTAATTTCAGTGCTTCCGGTAGTACCTGTAGGTCCAGAAAGAGGAGCATAACCATTGATGATTACACCACCCCAATCTCCTGCCTTAGGAGAAGAAGCCGCAGAAGTGAATACAATCGGACTTGTAGCTGTTCCTTCAGCTATAATTTTTGCACCTTGCTCAACCAAAAGGTATACAGCTGTTCCACTTGCATCCGCAGAAATTGTTGTTCCTGCAGGAATAGTTAATGTTGCTCCTGAACGGACAATAGTTGCGCCAGTTAAACGAACTGAAGAAGCTAATGTTGCATTACCCGTAATGTTACCATTCAACACACTCAATACATCACCTCCATTATCTGGAGTAGTATCATCATCATTAGAACAGCTTGTAAAAGTAAACGCTAACGCTGAAGCCGCTAAAATTGCAAGTAATTTTGTTTTCATCATCTTTATAATTTATGTTACAATATTATTTAACTACTTTAACTGTTTGATTAACTTAATGTTATATAATTGTTAAAACCTATAAGATAAACCTAAGTTTAGATCCACACCTCTTTTGTAAGATTCAAGAGTTATATTTTCTCGCTCAGTGAACTCTCTTTCTATCTCATAGCTTGGATTCAGTATATTTCGTACTTTCAAGTTAATACCCCATTTTTTAGAAATCACAGCATTTGTTACAAAATCTAATGTCGGAACCGCTTTTTCTATGGCATTTTGAAAATCTGAGTAACCCAAGGAGTATACGCGATCAGAAAAATAATTGAAGACCACAGAAGAATTCAAATTCCAATTTTTTCCATTAAGAAGATAAGACACATCTGCGTTAACTAAAAGAGGAGAAGCTCCCTGTAATGCACTTTCAGATGATGTAAAACCCGCTCTTGAAGCCGAAAGCTCTTGTTTAGAATATAAATAAGATACATTGGCTCCTGCGGAAAGAATATTATCACCATTCTGAGTATTTGTTTTTAACAGATTTTTCTTTAACTCGACTTCTGCTCCAAATAACTCAGCTGTAGCTCCAACATTGAAATAAGTCATTAAGACACCGCCAGATTTTGTTTCTACCCTAGCAATTGGATTTTTCAGCTTCTTATAAAAAGTTCCCACAGATATAAGTTCACTATTTGAAGGAAACAATTCCCATTTCAAATCAAAATTCAGGTTCTCTACAGGCACCAGGTCTGGATTACCATTAACTTTATAAGTTGCAAATGTTTGACGGAAAGGAGCTATCTCAATAAATTGTGGTAAAGTATAGCTTTTACTAGCCGCCGCTCTTAAATTACTGTTTTCCGTTAGGCTATACTTTACATTTAAACTTGGCAGAAAATAATCTTTGTTAATTTTTGACGGACCTCTTAAATTACTACTGTATGATCCCCCATTCGTATCGAATATGACATTTTGCATAACTTTATCAAACCGCAGACCTAGAACTGCTGTCAATTTCTCATTAAACTGATACGTACCCACTGCTAATGCAGAATGTGTATATTTTTTCGCATCATACCAGTCAGTAGCTAGCGTTTGACCTCTAGAAGAAGTCAAACTGAAGAAATTATTATCGAGTTGATTCTGATTAAAAATAACATCAATATTATTTACATCAGCAACCGTTCTATCTGGATCTCCAACAATGTCATGGTAAAACAAATGAGCATCAAAACGACGACGCGTAGTATTTAAATTATATCCAAAATCAATTTTTCTGTCATAATTATTATCATTTTCAATTTTATATGTAGCTATAGCTTTACCTGTCCAACCCTTCTCCGTCATATCAGAGTAATAACGTTCATTATCAGGCCCATTAGCCTCATCTGATACCCGAGTTACTCCATCCCTTTCAATTAATTGAGTTGTACGACGATCCGGCTCCAATCCTTTCACCATATTGTACCCTACTCCAAGATCTAAAGCTAGACGATTAGATAAATTTATTTTCGACAATAATTGATTTACATATAATTTATTATCAGCTACATGACTTCTTCTAAAAATACCTATATCACCAACATTAGACTCTTCATTAAGACCATAATAATTTCCATAATCTTGCGCTTGATCATTGATATACAACGAATTAAAAGCAATATAATGGTTATTGAATGAGTATTTCAAATTAGCCATACCGGTTTTTGATACATTATATTGTGATTTTTCTACCGTTTGATCAATACCTACCGATCCATCCGTTGATGTTTGACGAACGATTCCGTCAAAACGGCGATATTCAGAATTAAAGCCTCCTGTTAAAAAGACATCTAAATTACCATCACCTACTTTAAATTTCCTTCCACCAGCTAAAGAAAAACTAGAATTCACTGGGTTTTCAATATTAGAGGCATCCCAATTATTCCTGAAACTATATCTCGAGTAATCGGTAATGGGAGAAGTTTTTTCTTTCAAAGAACCAAACCAATTTGTACCAGAAATACGTTTGAAATCCTTCGCTTTAACAGCTTGTGTATTTACACCTGCCGAAGCACCGATCTCAAGAAATGCATTATCACTAAGTTCTTTCGAAAGAATATCTATATTGGCTCCAGCTACATCACCCAATAACTGTGCATTAAAAGTTTTATTCACACCGACACTCTGAATAATACCTGTACCAAAGAAATCTAGAGAAATGTTTTTATTTAAAGGATCTTCGGAAGGTAAGGCTAAACCATTAAATGTTGTCGTGTTATAACGATCTCCTAAACCACGAACAAAAACATTTGCTCCACTTGCCGACTTCGTAACTCCGCTCATTTTAGTTAATGCGCCTTCTGCATCGCTCACTCCTTTTCTGGTTAACTCTTGCGCACCAATTTTCTCCAACATCAAATTAGAAGCTTTACGTTCTTCCAACAGCGCAATTTCACTAATCCGCTCTCTTCTTCTTGTTACAACAACTTCATCTAAAGTAGAATTGGCATTTACAAGTGTAACCGGGACAAATTCCCAGTTGTTGGTTTGTAGACTAAATTGTGTAGAGTCCGTGTTATATCCTACGAATGTACTAACAAGCGTGTATTGACGTCCTCTTTCCGGAAGTGTAATGGAGAACTCTCCGTTTTCATCGGTTGAAATTGCTAGGCTGGAATTAGCGACTTTAATGCTTACTCCCGGAATTGGCTTATAGGTTTCGACATCCAATACCTTTCCTTTTACCCCAAATTGTTGAGCATGGAGTGCCGAGACTTGAATGGTTAATAGTGAAATGATTAACGCAACATAATAGTTGAACTTGTTCATAGCGTGTTAAAATTATGTTGCAATATTATAAGCTAAATATTAGCTTACTGTTACTTAAGAATTATCAAAACATCACGTATTTGTTAATAAATTATTAAGAAGATGAAATGGAATTGTTATCGGAGGCAGTTATTATACCTCTTCCAGCTTACTTATCCAACGTTGCCATCTGGAAGCAAAATGCACCACTAAGATGGATCTCATTTGATTATAAAACTAAATTGGATGAAGAATTATTGAACGTACTTTATAACATACCATAAAACAAAAAAGAGGCAGCTGCCTCTTTTTTGTTTAGAAAACTTCGGTTTATCTTTATGGACCGATTACTTTATTAATACAGCGTCAATAATCTGAATTTCTGCATTTCCTTTCAACGGTTCCGGATTGAATTTCATTTTCCCTTTAACTTTAATAGGCTCCTCTGTAAACTTTACAGAACCGTCTTTCATAAAGATTTCAACCATTGGGGGGATACCGTTGGAACCGCAAAACATACATTGCATAACTGGCAGAACCGAAAGCATAAATGTGCTATGCGTACGTCCACTGTTTAAAGGGACTAAATATCCAGGTAATTCCACAATTTTGTTCTCCAATGATTTCAGTGCAGGGGGATAGCTTGGTGTATATACCTTCTTATTTCCCTCATAAGTCACTTTATACATCATTTTATCGATCGCCTCCCAGGTACTGTTCATCATTGGGGTATGGTCAGGAACGTTCATTTGTGGAAACTGACCTACCTGAGCCTTAGTTACACCAAGACCGAAAATGGTAAAAAAAACAAAAAATAGTATTTTTTTCATGTTATTTATCTGCTAAAATGGTAGAAATAGAGGTCTTGTAGGCGCGAATGGCAGGAATTAAGGCCGCCACAACACCAATAATACAAGCTACCGCTATTAAATAAATCTCTTTGTTGTTCAACGCAAATACCTGAATAAAATCGGCACTTTCGCTGGTCTGTATATTAATAATATAAAGTGCAAAATGACCTAAGAACATACCTATTACTCCGCCTATTGCTGTAATCACTATCCCTTCGACAATAACCAAGGTAAAAAGTTTAGTTTGAGATGCGCCCATAGAGCGCATGATTGCTAAATCATATTTCCGTTCTTTGAGTGCATTATACAAGCTGATGAAAACGCTAAGTCCAGCAATGAACATAATAATGTAAGCTAAAACAGTTAACGAATCGAGCCCCACTCCCAACAGCGAGAACAAGCGCGTACTTTCTATCGCAGGCGATGCAGCCTGCATATCTGTCGACTGATTGACGAGCCGTGGCACAATACCCATAGCCGCTGGAGATGCATATTTAACTAATAAGGCCGTAACCTCATCGCCCCTATACGCTAACATATCATCACCAATATTCTTTACATATTGTTCTTCTTGTGGTCTCTCTTGAACAAGTTCTTCCGAAGATTGTGCTTCCTCTATCGGTTGAGCTTGCTGATGATCATGTTCATGATTATGCTCTATTTGGTGTTGATCTGGAGTATGTACGTCGGCTTCATGATGATGGTCACCATCGTGTGTATGCGCACTATGATCTTCATGGGCTAAACCATGTACATCCCATACACTTTCCAGATTACATAAAATTAAATTATCAACGACAGAATGAGAGGGTTGGAGTATCCCCACGACGCGAAAAGGATGCTCATCGTGCACATGTCCTTCTGCCGCGAGTCCATGGGAAGTATTAAAACTATCTCCTATCTTCAAACCTCTTTTTCGCGCAACCTCACTACCAATAACAGCCTCAAAAGCAGAGTTCCAGATAACTCCTTCTTTGAAAGAAAGTTCATACAGATCCAAATAACTCGGCTCCGTACCGATCAAACGATGTCCTTTAAAATTATCCCCTAACGATATCGGAACAGCTGTTTCAATAAATGGATTTTGGGCAAGTTTACGAGCTTCCTCTAGCGCGATATTTCCCGTAGGATTATCAACGTGATAAAGAGAACTCAAAATCAATTGCAGTGGACTTCCTTTTGCTCCCACGACCAAATCGACATTCTTTGTGTTGTTTGTCAGTTGCTTTTCAAAAGTATCACTCGTAATGTAGATAACGCAAAGAATCGCTACGCCAAATGCCGTTAAAAGAATGCTCAGAAGTGTTGAACCTAGCTGATGCGTAATATTTTTCCAAACGAGTTGTAGATTATTCATGCGGCTAGAGTTGATAGTTATTTTTGAAATGTTCCTTAATCCGTTTATCATGCGTCGCAATGAGCAAGGTGGATCCATATGCATTAGCGATATCAAAAAGCAGCTGCAACACCAAAGACGTATTGTGGTCGTCAAGGGATGCCGTTGGCTCATCCGCCAACAACAAGGCTGGCCGATTAATGACTGCCCGTGCTATTGCTACTCGTTGTTTCTGCCCCCTACTTAGCTCGTTGGGCAGAGCCGACGCCTTGTCCTTCAATTGTAGCTTATGTAATATTTCCAATATTCCCTGCTCATCAACCGCATTCTTTGCAAGGCTTTGCGCTAATTTTATATTCTCTAACACCGAAAGATTCTTAAGCAGATGTGCTTCCTGAAATATAAAGCCTAAGTTTTTTGCTCTAAATGCATCTAAACGAGAACCTTGAAGAGTATACAGGCTTTGCCCCATCAACTGTACCTCACCCGTGATTGGTTTAGAGAGGCCACTTAATAGATGAAGAAGTGTTGTTTTTCCCTTTCCTGACTCACCTAGAAGTAGGCTATGCTGTCCTTTTTCAATATGCATATCTGGGAACACCAATTTAGCACCTCTTGGATATTGATAGCTTAGCTGAACAGAAGATAAAATAATATCTGCCATGATTTGTCAATTTTGCACCGCAAATTACTAACTATTCTATAGAAGTACGAATGAAATTGGGTTGCATTTACAGTATTTAACGAAAAAAATACAATACTAAGATCCGAAACAGTAGGCTATCTATTTAACAACGAAATCTCCAAGCAAGCAGCCAAAGCAGCCGTCTCGGTACGCAAGCGACTATTTCCTAAAGACACCGGCTTGTAGCCCGCATTCAAAGCTTGCGAGATTTCATTCGATGAAAAATCGCCTTCTGGGCCAATGAGAATAATATACCTTCCTCCTGCAGTACATAGCTGATTGAGGTACTTCTTTTCACCATCTTCACAGTGTGCAATACATTTTATACGCTCGTCTTCGAGCTGTGTATCCTTCAAAAACTGTGTAAAAGATGTTGCAGGATGAACTAAAGGCATGTAAGCCTTTAAGGACTGTTTCATTGCTGAAACAACCACTTTATTCAAGCGATCAATCTTAACGTCTTTACGTTCAGAATGCTCACTGATGATTGGGGTAATTTCCTGAATACCGATTTCAGTTGCCTTTTCCAAAAACCATTCGATCCTATCTATATTTTTTGTAGGGGCGACAGCTACATGAAGATGATAATTCGATTTTTTATAATCCTGTTCTACGTGAAGAATCGTTAAAATCGTTCTTTTTGGATGAGGATCCAAAATTTCTGCGGAATACCAACCTCCTCTACCATCGATCAGATACACCAGCTGAGTAGCCTCTAAACGAAGAACCCGTATAGCATGTTTACTTTCTTCTTCACTCAGTACAAATTGAGTATGGTGAGGCTCCAAAATTGGTGAGTAGAACAAATGCATAAGAACTAGTTTTCGTCAATATCGTCGTTTGCTGTTTCTACCAAATCTAGCTTAACAAATTCTATATTCTGCTGGGTTTTCTTAATAATTGTTATCGCATAGCCTTCTACTTCTTTCACTTCCCCTACGTCAGGTATCTTCTCAAAATAATGGCTTACCAATCCAGCAATGGTATCGTAGTCTGAACTTTCCGGTAATTCCAAAGGTAAATAACCATTTGCATCGTGTACACTGGCTCCTGCATCCACCATGTATTCCGTTTCCGAAATCCGTTCCACTACTGGTGTTTCCTCATCGTATTCGTCCTGAATCTCTCCAACCAATTCCTCAACAATATCTTCAAGCGTCACCATTCCAGCAGTACCGCCAAACTCGTCCAACACAATCGCTATTTGGATACGCTTCTGTTGGAACTCAGTCATCAAATCGTTGATTTTTTTCGTCTCTGGAATGAAATAAGGCTTACGCATGATATTCTTCAATACCACTTCTTTACCTTTCACAATAATAGGTAAGATATCCTTGGTATGTACGATTCCAACAATCTGATCAATATTATCATCATAGATGGGAATACGGGAATATCCTTCTTCTGTGACAGTATTGATAAAATCGTCTGCCGTCTCCGACATGTCAACAGCAACAATCTTTGTACGAGGCACCATGATGTTTTTCACGATACGTTCGTTGAAATCAAACACATTCTTAATTAGCTCGTGTTCGGCATTATTCAAGGCTCCACTCTCTTTCCCTTTCTCCAACAAATATTGCAGTTCCTCTGAGGAGTGGCTAGCTTCATGCCCGTGCACTTCAATTCCGATAAGTCGTAAAAGAAAATTTGCAAAGCCATTTAAGATCCAAATGATGGGCTTAAATATGTAGTAAAAAAATTGAAGTGGTGCAGCTATACGCATGGTTGTTGCCACCGGACGCTGAATAGCTATTGATTTGGGAGCAAGCTCACCAAAAACAATATGCAGGAACGTAATGATGCTGAAAGCGAGAACATGACCTAAATTCTTAGCAATAGGTCCTGTTAACTCTACATTAAAAACACCGAATACCTTGTGTACAATTTCTGTCATTACAGCTTCTCCTACCCAACCTAGGGCAAGAGAAGCTAATGTAATACCTAATTGCGTAGCCGCCAAATAGCCGTCTAGATGCTCTGTAATATTCTTGGCAATTTTTGCCACTTTACTACCTGATTTCGCCTGTAACTCTATTTGAGATGCGCGCACCTTAACGATCGCAAACTCTGCAGCTACGAAGAAACCGTTGGCTAAAACCAAAAATATTGTCCAAAAAACGTCTATGGCCATGTTAGAGCTTATTTATTCGCGAATTCTTTTTTATACAGCTCGATACTTTCTAGTAAGATCTGTTGTGCACGTTCACGACCGTATACGCCTTCCACTACGACTGATTTTTTCTCTAAAGCTTTATAGCTTTCAAAGAACTGAACAACCTCTTTCATAATATGAGGAGCTAACTGCTCAATATCGTCAATGTAGTTATAAATAGGATCATTTTTAGCAACAGCAATAAGCTTATCGTCTTGCTCACCACCATCAACCATATTCATTACCCCGATTACCTTTGCTTCAACCAATGTCAACGGTAAAATATCTACAGAGCAAATTACCAAGATATCAAGAGGATCTTTGTCATCACAGTACGTTTGCGGAATAAATCCGTAGTTAGCAGGATATACAACAGAAGAACTTAATACGCGATCTAACAAAAGAAGACCAGTATCTTTGTCTAATTCGTATTTACCTTTAGATCCATTTGTGATCTCAATAATTGCATTGACGGAATTTGGCAAGTCGCTACCGGGAGCTATCTGATGCCAAGGATGTGTATTACTCATTAATATTATATTACTGTTTGTTTGCTTTCTTATTTTTCAACCATCGTTTTAATAGCGCTATCGCAATAGGCAAAAATGCAATAACGATAAGGGCGACAATGATATACTCTACATAATTAATTATAGCGGGGAATTTAACACCAAGAAAATATCCCATTAATGTTAATAAACTTACCCAGAGGAAAGCTCCAAGAACATTATAAAGGAAAAATTTCCTAAAATTCAGCTTAACCACCCCTGCAAATATCGGGGCAAATGTACGAATAATAGGAACAAACCGACCTATGATAAGCGCTGTTCCGCCATATTTTTGAAAAAACTCTTCTGCCATAATCACATACTTACGCTTAAATAGCATCGAGTCTTTACGTTTAAACAATACAGGTCCCGTTCGATAGCCGAACCAATAACCTGCAAAATTCCCTAAGATACCGGCGGCTAAAATCCCGAAATACATGGTGGTGATATCGACATCTATCTTACCCAAAGCACAGAAAAGTCCTGCTAAAAACAAAAGGTAATCTCCCGGGAGGAAGAAACCAAAGAAAAGTCCTGTTTCAGCGAAGACAATCAACACAACTATATAGAATCCTCCATGACTTAACAGATACTCAGGATCCAACAATTGCTGAAAGGACAGCCACAAATCTTGCATATTAATCTTTTAATCGAGGAAACAAAGAAAAGAATACTCTGTCATCCTCTTGATTGTTTTCTCTAAATTATTAAGACTTTGAAGGGTTAGTTACTTCTGAAATTGCTTCCCGAATATCTTCGGCAATCCGTGCCATCTCTTCCGCTTCCAATTTTAATTTTGGTCTTGCAAAGTTCATATCATCCACATTATTTAAAGGAATTAAGTGGATATGTGCATGTGCAACCTCAAGTCCCACCACAGCAACACCAACCTTACGGCAAGGAAAAACCTGCTTTATACCTTGTGCTACAATTTTAGCAAACACCCACATGCCCATATATTCATCGTCGTGAATATCAAAAATATAATCGGTTTCTTTTTTAGGGATCACCAATACGTGCCCCTGTGTTAAAGGACTTACATCTAAAAAAGCTAAATAGTCGTTACTTTCAGCAACTTTATGTGCTGGAATTTCCCCCGATACTATCTTCGAAAAAATGGTTGACATACGTTACGTTTAATTTGCAAACAAACAAATATAACAAACTTTCACGATTCCATAGATAACCTATACAAATGAAAGTTCTTATTGGCCTTCGATAACAAATGCTTTCAATAAAAAACGGCTGCAGCAATTTGCAACCGTCTTTCTTTATCTTCTCTAAATTACGTGCGGTTATGGCAACCCGCACATAACCTATCACATTCTTACCGAGAGATCTCTAAAATCTCGAACTCCAACGTTCCTGCAGGAGCATCAATTTGCGCGACTTCTCCAACTGATTTACCTAAAAGCCCCTGAGCAATAGGCGATTTCACCGAAATTTTACCCGATTTAAGGTCTGCCTCAGTTTCTGACACCAATTGGTATGTCATCACAGCATTGTTCTTTTTATTCTTGATTTTCACATAAGACAACGCCAGTACTTTAGAAGTATCAAGTGTAGACTCATCAATCAATCTTGCACTTGCCATCACTTCTTCCAACTTCGCTATCTTCGCTTCATGTAAACCTTGAGCTTCCTTTGCGGCATCATACTCCGCATTTTCAGATAGATCGCCTTTATCTCGTGCCTCGGCTATCGCTTTAGCAATATTAGCTCTACCTTCCGTTTTTAGATAGTGTAACTCTTGTTTCAGCTTATCTAATCCTTCTTGTGTGTAATAAGTTACTTCTGCCATATTATTTAACTTAATTTATTTCTAAAAAAATCAAAAAAAATACAAGACCATACCGCCCCTCACCAGGACAACATGGTCTTGTACGTTGATTGCTAAGATAGCGATCAACATTCATAAAACCAAATTTGTTTATTCTTCTTCTTCGTCTGTATCGATAAACTTATAACCTAAGCCCCGCACAGTTTGGAGATAGTGCGGTTTATCCGGATTTGTTTCTATTTTCTTACGAAGACGTACGACGTGCATATCTAAGGTGCGTGTATTCACGTTGGAGCTATATCCCCAAACGACTTCCATCAGTTCCTCACGCGTGATTTCTTTTCCCACATTTTGCAGAAAATACAATAGAATTCTATTTTCCAAAATGGTGAGTTCAATCTTACGCCCATCGCGCACTAACGAGTGTATATTCGGGTGATGCTCTGTATGACCAAAGGTATATATATCATTATTCTTAGGGAGAAAAAACCGCACCTTATTCTCAATCATAGCGACCAAAACGTCCATGTTGAATGGCTTAGTGATATAGTCTGTAACTCCATAACTGTAAGCATCAATCTTGTCTACATCCTGCGATTTTGCGGTCATCATAATGATGATATTTTCAAATCCGGCTTTACGAACGTTCTCACAGACTTCGATACCTTCCTTACCCGGCAACATCCAGTCCAATAATACAACGGCGGGCTTCTGTTGCAGAATCAAATCCTCTGCTTCAGTACCATTGCCGGCCTGGACCACTTTATATCCTTCGGTTAACAAACGGTGGGCAACAAGAAAACGTAGGTTCTCATCGTCTTCCACAACAGCTATAGTGATATCTTTGCTCATAATACTACTTAATTCTTTTTTGGACCTAGAGGAAGAAGCAACGTAAAGGTAGTACCTTGGTTCAGCACACTATCAACCTTGATCTCTCCTCCCATAAAATCAACAATTTCTTTGCAAAAAGCCAGCCCCAAACCGATGCTCCCCTGTTGATTGAATTGATTCTTTACTCTATAAAACTTTTTAAAAATACTATTAAATTCTTTCTTATTTATACCAATTCCTTGATCTTTAAATTTTATAACAAAATTCTTTTTGTTTTGTTGTAACTCAATATCCAGATAACGTTTTTGAGGCTCAGAATATTTATAAGCATTATCGATTAAATTCTGAAAAACACTCAACAATAACGTGGAATCGACCACCATATTATTTTGGACATCGATATGATAGGAAAAGTTTAAATCTGGATATTTTAACTTTACAGCAGCAAAAATAGGTTCGCAAAATTCATCGACATCTACTTCCTCTTTATTTGGTTTTATCGATTTGTTTTCAATCTGTGCAAATGACAGCAATTTATTCATTAAGCTATTTAACTTGTCAGCTTCCTGATCTAGGATCTTGCCATACATACGTTGTTCGTCGGTCGACAGTTTCTCAGAGCTCTGAATGTTATTTCCTGCAATTTTTATCACACTGACCGGGGTTTTAAACTCATGAGTCAGATTATTGATAAAATCATACTGCAGCTGGAACAGCTTACTGTTTATCATGATATTGCGATAAATTAAATAAGCAATGCAGATCAAAATGAGGTAAATAGCCGAAACACCTAAACTAACTGGCAAAAACCGTCGATTGATTTCCTTATTTATGAAAGCCTCTGAACTCGTATACTGCATCTTATAATCGGACAAAGCACCAGGTAAAGGAAGCTCGGTCTGCAAATAAAAATGTTGATCTGTTACACTTCCAGAGACAATAGGCAGAATTTCGATCTTTTCATACAAATTGGGCGCGACATTTTTTATATGGATCTTACTAGGATTGATCAAAAACATAAACATATCCTGATCATAAGATACAATAGGATTATCTGCCGATGACATCATCCTCTTGTAGGCCAACAAATCAGAGATTCGGGGGATATTCATGTAAGATACCTTGCCAGCAGTCAACGTGTAGAATACTTTATAGATATCGCTATCCGACATACGCGTAGAATCACTCACACGATCCAGAAAACCTACAAATTTCAAAACCATACTATTGAAATCTTCTACGTATGCTCTGGTTTCATTACTTTCTTTTCGCTGAGCAATAAGCCTATTTTCTTTATCCAGACGAAAGGAAATCACACTTTTAGGATATACCAAAAGATGATTATACTTAATACCGGCTTCAATGGAATCGGAATTCGTCACCGTAATATCGTAAAATAAGATTGTTTCCACAAAAGGGTTCTTCCTGATAACGTCATTGACGTAGGATGCTGCCTTAGTCGAATCCAGATACCCTTGGTAATAAGATATCTCCGGAATTTTCTCATTAAAAAACTCATAGAACGGGTGAAAAGACTGATCAAAGACTTCTACTTTTCTATTGTTAAATTCAGTTTCAATAAGGTTCGCAATCATCGATCTTGCGGCCGTCATCGCAGCTATAAACAAAATCGTCATGAGCACCACGAAGACGATCAGCAATCCAAAATTTTTGCGATATTTAAGCTGGTTATACGTCATGAATTTATTGCAGGTACTTTTGTAAAAAGGCTTCTACTTCTTGGTAATAACTCACTATATTTTCTTCGCTCTTAAAACGTCGTCCCTCGTCCTCCCTATATATATACTTAATTGGGACGTTATTGTTTTTCAGTTTTTGAACAAACTGATTCGCGTCAGTCAACGAGCTATACCGATCGCTTCCTCCTTGCGCAAACAATACGGGAATTTTCACGCGATCGGCATGGAATACCGGCGATATTGCTTTAAACAGTTCGTATTCTTTATTCGGATTACCGATAATATTATAAAAAAGACGCACATATTGTTTTTGGTGAGGTGGAATTTCCTTGAAATAGGTAAACAAGTTAGTATACCCAGACATGGATATCGCACATCGATAAAAAGACGAATTATACGTTGCGGCATGTAATGCTGAGTATCCACCAAAACCTGTCCCCATGATTGCTACTCTCTTTTTATCAACAATACCTTGATGAATCAACCATGTCACCCCATCAATAATATCACTTTGGATTTTACCTCCCCATTCCTTGAAACCTGCAGCCCAGAATTTCTTACCATACCCTGCCGAACCTCTGTAGTTGAGTTGAAAAACGAGGTATCCTCTATTCGCTAAAAACTGAACCTCAGCATCAAAATCGGCAGTTTCCCTGCGATTAGGTCCATCGTGTACCAAAACAACAACAGGTAATTCCTCCCGAGTCTTTCCCTGTGGATAGGTGAGATAACCATGAAGCGTTAAGCCATCTCTACTTTGAAAGTTGATGGGCTCCTTGTGAGACAACGTATAAGTGGAGAGATTAGGGTTAATATCAGACAATAGATTCGTTTTCCCCTTTACTGCATCATAATGGTACACCCCTCCCGCATTTACATCCGTATAAATCTTCACTATCCACTGATGAAGACTGGTATCCGTATCTAAGATATCGATAGACTGATCTTTAAACAGCGCCGAGAGCTTTTCGAAATCATGTTGAAAATCTTTGTTAAAAAAAAGCTTCTCTGGGCGATCTAGCGTATACTGGCTAAATACCATCTCCCGTAAATTATCCGAATAGCCAAAAGGCTCGATGTCCACTTGGCTGTTACTGTACAACAAACGCTCCTCCTTTCCCGTGGATATATCATATTCCACCAAAGCCAACTTGTCCCGTTCATGATTAGACAAGGCATACACCAGGTTGGTTGCATTTTTCACAAAGCCCAAAGGTTGAATCAGCGTTTGATAATCTGTTATTGTGACACGATTGAATGTTGAAGACTCATCAGCCCGATATAGAATACTTTCTTGTACGCTATCACTGGTCACTGCCAGCCGTACTTTACCATCCGGAGAGGGAAACCAATTCGACACGTTACCTGGATTTTGGGACACAAGCTGAGGAGCTGTCCCATCTAAAAAAATCCGATAAAGATCAAAAACAGTCGAATCACGATCATTCAGCGAAGCAAGCAAGTAATTACCATACAACGTTTGAGGGTTCAACCACCGCAACTTGGCTTTTTTCGGAGGTAACAAAGCTATTGACTTCTCTGTCCGGATAGAAATAGCAAAAACACGTAGGCTATCTCCAGGCGAATGACTATTTGCATACACGATTGCGGAGTCGGATGCCCAAAAGAAATATTGCACATTCATATCCGATTGATAAGTCAATTGCTTAGACTTACTTTTATCCTGAAGATCAAGCACAAAAATATTGCGACAATGATCGTCAACCCCTAAGTAAGCAATCTTCTTTCCATCAGGAGAAAGTCTAAAATTGCTCTTCTCGGGCTTAATAAAAAAATCTTCAATAGGTATCAGCTTATTCACATCCTGTTGCTTTCCGCACGACATCAGCCCCATAAATAGGCACACAACAAAACACCAAAGCAAAACTCTAAACATATTCCAATCTTATTCCAATTTCAAATATTGGCATTTTTTTGAGAATATACCTTATATGCAACCTTATTTTTACAGTTGTAATTTCGTGATTTGCAAAGTAACAAGAACGTTTGTCTCCTCACTTAAAGTCGCTACTATTATCCGTTATACCCGCCTAATAGTCCTTAAGAAAAACCTAACGAAGGATATCGATATAAGCAACTAATTGGCTCATTTTGCATATAAAATTGAATTTACTTAGGTTTGTGCATGATTTTATACAACATATCCATCATCGTTGAAGATAGCAGCCATGATCCCTTATTGGTATGGCTACAGCATAAACTGCGCACAAGCTCTTACGATGTCAAATTTTTAAAAATGTTGGATTCTCCACACGAAGGCACGACCTATTGTCTACAATTGACGGTGCAAGAAGAAGATAGCATCTTGTCTTTCCAGGAAGATGTGCTTGCTGACATTCAAAACCACATTGCCCTAAACCATTCCGAAAAAGCCTTTATCTTCGACAGCAAAATGAAGTATATTTCACTCTAAAACTGAACCTCCTTATATCATAATTAAACAGAAAGATTTACCCTGTTAGTCAGGTAAAAAGTGCTTCGGGTTTCATAAAGTTGTCGATATTGTGAAGAGAGAGAATATTTTGAATCGTATGATGAATGCTTTTCGTTTACTTTGCTCAAAAGAACACAGTGGTTAATTTCCGAAGATTGAAAGCCAATATCCGACAAGAAAAGCTAATCTAAACCTATTACTTTTGTTTAGTATGAAAGTTATCTAAAAACCAGCTAACTTTCCATAAGTTAATCCTAAAGAAAACATACAAGTATAGATCATATGCATAAAGCTTTTAAAGTTCCTTTGGTATTGCTTCTGTTGCAAGCATCGGTGACCACAGCAGTCTATGCCCAAAATCCATTTTGGGAGCAAGTACAGAAACAGCCCGCCACACTCGGTGTAGAGCAGGGAAGTAGCAACTTTAAACTTTCCCAATTGAACGTGGGCATTTTAAAATCTTCCCAAACCCTCTCTTCACTAAAATTGACGAGCGATGAGCGTTTTGATTACACCCCAGACGAACTGTTAACAAAACGCGACCGTAACAAATTTTACCATCTGGGAGACATCAATCTTTCTATCCGCCCCATAGGCGAGAACTCTTGGACAGCCTACTCTTCAGCAAGGGTTCGGGAGTCCGTAAAACCACTAAAAGCTTCAGGTAAGGTGCTTGCTGCAGCCGACATCAGTGCAACACTCGGAGACATCCCTTTACAGGTTTCTCGTTCTTGGGAAAATCACAATGGAAATCTTTACCTACGCTTCAGTATCAAAAACGTCACGAAGAAATCTTTTGAAATCGGTGCATTGGGTATTCCGATGATCTTTAACAACAATATGGACTGGAAAAGCTTAGACAGTGCGCACGCTGACAACGTATTTTTTGATCCTTATATTGGTAAAGACGCGGGTTATTTGCAAGTAAATAGACTACATGGAAACGGCCCTAGCCTTTTAGTTCTGCCAGCAGAAAATGCGGCATTTGAGGCTTACAACCCATTGAATAATGACCCTACTCCTCGCAGTATAACCTTCGAAGGCTTCCATGAATGGTTGATCCATTCTAAAGCTTATGCGGAAACAGACTGGAAGGGTGTAGAGCAGTGGAATACCCCCACATCAACTATCTTAAAACCAGGGGAGACTAAAAGCTTTGCCTTACGATTCGTTTTAGCCCCTAGCATAAAACAAATAGAAGAAGAACTTGTCCATCAAAATAGACCTGTAGCTGTTGGTGCACCAGGCTACCTCGTGAGCGTAGACAACCCTGCAAAATTGTTTTTGAAGTATCACAAGAAGGTAAAAAACATCGAAGTATATCCAACTGGAGCCTTAACGCTCGAGCCTGGAGCGACAACGAAAGGAAAATGGGCTAGCTATACTGTAAAAGGAAATACTTGGGGAAGAGCGAGACTACAAATCACTTATGAAGATGGACTGCTCCAAACCATACAGTATAAAGTCATCAAACCAGAAAAAGAAGTTGTCAAAGACTTGGGCCATTTCCTTACAACCACACAATGGTATGAAAATCCCAACGATCCATTTGGTCGGTCCCCATCCGTCATAACCTACGACTACGAAACAAAGTCACCGGTCACACAACATCAAAATGCTTGGTTTGCCGGTCTAAGCGATGAAGCTGGGGCTGCTAGTTGGCTTGCTGCTATCATGAAACAATTATTACAGCCAGATCCTACCGAGATCAACAAACTAAAGCGTTTCGCTAACGAAACCATGTTTGGACATATCCAACACAAAGAAGGCAAAAATAAGTATGCTGTTGTAAAAAGTTTGTTTTATTATGAACCGGATTCCATGCCCAAGGGCACATACAGTGATGCTATAAATTATAAAACGTGGGCTGCATGGCCGAAGAAAGAAGCCGATAATATTGGTAGGTCTTACAACTATCCACACGTTGCGGCAGCACATTGGGTACTTTATCGTCTGGCAAGAAACCAGAACCAGCTTGTTACAGAAGAAGGTTGGCAAACGTACTTAGACCGAGCTTTTCAAACAGCCATCGCCATGGTAGAAAAGGCTCCCCATTATGCTCAATTTGGTCAGATGGAAGGCAGTGTATTTCTCCTGATTCTAATGGATCTAAAAAAAGAAGGGGTAACACAGGCCGCACAGCAATTAGAAACCGTCATGAAGGAGCGTGCCTTACACTGGAAATCGCTCAACTATCCTTTTGGAAGTGAGATGCCATGGGACTCGACAGGACAAGAGGAAGTATATGTATGGTCTAGATACTTTGGTTTTGACGACAAAGCTAAAGTTACCCTCAACGCCATTCTAGCATACGCACCGACAGTTCCACATTGGGGCTATAATGGAAGTGCTCGTCGCTACTGGGATTTCGTATATGGAGGAAAACTGGCGCGTATTGAACGACAAATTCACCACTACGGATCTGCTTTAAACGCCATTCCTGTATTAACGGAGTACCGTGATCATCCTGATGATTTTTACCTCTTACGCGTGGGGCATGCTGGAATGATGGGAGCATTGGCAAACGTTACAGAAGATGGTTTTGCACCTGGTGCATTTCATTCTTACCCTTCTACATTAGCGAACGATGGTATTTCAGGCGATTATGGCACAGGATTTTACGGTTACGCAGTAAATTCAGGAACCTATATCATCCGTCACCCAGAATTTGGATGGCTTTCGTTCAGTGGTAATTTAGAAGAAAAGCAAGGCCTGATAAAAGTAAACCTGACGACTTCATCAAGAGGTCGCGTGTTTCTAGCTGAAGAAAAATTATGGATTACCACAGATGCTGGTGAAATAGAATCTTTACAATATGATCCAAAAGCTAAAGAAGTAGAATTAACACTAAGTTGTGCGGACTTTACACCTAATGTATTACTGAATATATCCGAAGAAAGTGGCTATCATGTAAAAGACATGAATAAAGATGAACAAGGTCGGTATGTGATACCACGCACAATCAAGACCGTAAAATTAATCCGCAAAATTTAATAGCGTTATCGTTATTATTTATTTTCTAGTTTAAATTTCCAAGCGTGCTTTCTAGGAAGGCGCGCTTTTTTTGCTCCGTTATTTACAATCAACCAAACACTTAGGAGATAAACATTACCTCAGCATACGAAAATATTCCGAAGTCCAGGGATGTCCTCGACGATATAATCTGCACCTGCAATTCTCAATTCTTCCAAATCACCGTAACCATAAAGTACGCCAATAGAAGACATCCCCCATGTTTTAGCGCCTAAAATATCGTGTTTACGATCACCAATCATCACACAATGATCAGCCTTAGCAAGCGAAGCCCCTTCCATAACATGACGAATAACATCAGCCTTTGTCGGACGGGAATCATCTAACGCTGACCCTCCAATAAAATCAAAAAAAGACGTTAGCTCAAAATAACGAATGATTTCCTTTGCAAATATCTCCGGCTTGGATGTCGCTAAAAAAATTCCGTAGCCCTTGGATTTCAACTCTTCCAAAAATGATGGCACCCCATCAAACAAAAGATTTTCATAAAGTCCAACGGTAGAAAAACGTTCTCTATACTTCGCTACCGCTTGCAACGCGGTTTCTTCATCGAAACTGTAAACCTCCATAAATGTGTCTTTTAAAGGGGGGCCTATATGGGCTCTTAGGCTATGCAGATCCAGCGTTTCAATGCCAAAAGAATCTAATGCATAAGCAATGCATTTTGTAATTCCTTCTGCGGGATCCGTTAACGTACCATCTAGATCGAATAGGATATTTTTGACATCATTCATAGCAGCAATGATAACCAAAATAAACTGGTTATCACAGGAATGAAAGATCCATATTTTTCAGAATATATGCTTGAGTCGGGAGTTCTAAATACTGTAGAACCGGGAACTGGAAGAACAATACCAAATTCCCGGTTTCCACTTTTCATCATTGAACACTATACACGTCAGCAGACACGAAATGCATACTAATATGTCGGACGAATGGTAAAAGAAAACCTGTAATCGCCATAAGGCATGAGGTATTCTTTCATCGGCCAAGCCCCCCAGCTATTGATGCCGCCAACGCCCATCTGCTTCAGATCAATATTAAATTGTGTTTGTTTACGTTTCAACAAATCGGCTGCATGCCGCTGTCTTCGCTTAGCACCATCATCCAGATCCTCATCGAAGAAATGAAGCGCACTTGCACTAAACAGAGAATCTGCTGCAACTGTAATTCCTCGACCTTTTTTATCCGTTAATTTCCAAAAGCGGATATCTGTTTTATAGCCCGTTTCTTGTGGCATTACATAAGGAAAATACTGTTCATCAACCGACTGTCTATAGAGTCCTACATGTGCACTAAAATTTCTATCTTGGTAGTTTTCGTGCGGTCCACGCCCATAATATTGTATATTTTCGAAACCAGCAGGAAATATCCATTGCATACCAAAACGAGGCAATACTTCCACTTGCTTCCCGCTGTCTACCTGTAAATACTCAGACACTGAAATATCACCTGCACTATTGATCGCATAATCCATTTGTAAGGTTGCAAACACTTCCGGCAGCTCATGTATCACTTTGATATACGCAACTCTATCGCTCACCTTCGAGTCGATGGACTTAACGATCGTCTTTTGCGTAACGGCCTTCCATGCTTTCAACTTCTCCGGTGTATTCGCACCAAAGTCATTGTCGTTCGGTGCACGCCAAAAGTTAGCTTTAAAAGAATGTGCAGGCTCCATCAAATCCGTTCCTTTGTATCTATATTTTTCCAACCATCCATTTTCTCGGTCGAAAACCACGATTAAATCCTTTCCTTTTACATGGATTTTAGCGCCATCATCTTCGATATCAATAGCTCCCGCAGGCACAGTTTTATTTGGCACAGAAGATCTGTAACTACCACCTAGATATAGCTGCTCAGTCGCTAAAATATGGTTTGCCGGCATCAAAGGCTCCGCATTTTTTAAACGATACGTAATATTTAAAAAGGCCTCACCTTGTTGTTGGCTGTCATAGGAAAAAGGTAGAACTGCAGTCTGTTGAGGGCCAACATCGATCTTATCTACGGAGGATTTATGTACGCTTACCCCATTTACCACAACCTCAAATTCGGCTTTGACGTTACTCAGATCAGTAAAGAAACGTTCATTATATATTTTAATTCCTTCTTTTCCTACCAACGAGCTATGAATATCTTGATACACTTTCTTCATCTCCCAGGCGTGCGGATAAGGGGTACGATTTGCATAAAATATACCCTTTGATGCGTAATTCCAATCCGTTATTGCTTCTTTAGGTTCGTAATCGCCCCCGTAGGTATAAACAGTATCTCCTTTTTCGTTTACACGTTGAAAACACTGATCGACAAAATCCCAAATGTATCCCCCTTGAAATACGCCCTTATTTTCCCGAATGATATCCCAATAGTCCTTAAAATTCCCCAATGAATTCCCCATGGCATGTGCATACTCACATTGGATAAAAGGACGCGCAGGCTTAGGATTGTTCTTCGCATAATTCTTCATCGCTCCTGGCGTAGCATACATGGGAACAACCATATCCGTATTCCAATCAAAACGCATTTCGCCGTAATTTACCACGGCACGTTCGTATTGCACTGGTCTCGTTGTGTCTTTCTCTTTCATACGTACGTAAGCCCTGTAGAAATTATATCCATTCCCAGCTTCATTACCCATGCTCCAAGTTATGATACTAGCATGGTTTTTATCCCTATCCATCATACGCTCTACCCTTGAAACATGCGCTTTCTCCCATGTAGGTCTATTCGCCATTGTCCACGATAGATCATATCCCATACCATGCGACTCGATATTCGCCTCATCAATAACATATAATCCATATTCATCACATAAGTCTAGCCAAAGTTCAGCATTGGGATAATGACTACTTCGAACAGAATTAATATTAAATTGTTTCATCAGCTGTATATCTTTAATCATAGCTTCCCGGCTAATTACATGTCCAGTTTTAGGATCTGTTTCATGCCGGTTAACACCTTTGATTAAAATTGGCTGTCCATTTACCAAAAATTGTCCATTTTTTATCTCGACTTTTCTAAATCCAACCCGTTGCGGTATGACCTCAACAGTCTCTCCTTGTGCATCTGTAACCGTCGTTATGACCTGATACAGATTTGGAGTTTCGGCAGTCCAAAGCTGAGGATGTTTTACTGCAATTTTCGAAACGATCTCTCCTCCTTTATCCAAAAGAATCGCCTCTTTTCCAATAAGGGTACCATCTTTAAGCAACGCTATTTCTGCCGTTAATTTTTGAACAGGTTTCTGATTTAGATACAGTTTAGTATGTAGGGTTCCTACCCCAAAACTGGTATCCAATTCTGGTGAGATAGCGATATCGGTAATATGAGATGGCTGACGAGCCACCAAATAACAGTCGCGTGTAATCCCACTTAATCGCCACATATCTTGATCTTCAAGGTAATTAGCTACCCCCCAACGCATCACACGTAAAACAATCAGATTTTTACCTTTCGTTAAATAGGGCGTAATATCAAATTCCGAAGGTAATTTACTATCTTCTCCATATCCCACATATTTACCATTTACCCACACTGAGAGGTTAGACTTAGCTGCGCCTATATGGAGATGAATCTGTCGATCTTTCCAATTTTCGTCGATATTCACCTCTCGCCTATATACTGCAGTCGGGTTGAACCGCATGGGTACAAGCGGGGGATTTGGCCTTCCGATCAAATATGTAAATTCAAAACCCGACGTGGTATACATGGGGAAACCAAAGCCATTGAGTTCCCAGTTACCAGGTACTTGAAAAGTCGGCCACTGGCTATCATCATGTGCCAAAGTTTCAAAATCCTGAGGCAGGTCGGCAGGAGCTTCTACCCATTTAAATTTCCATGCTCCATTCAAGCTCTGGTAATTTTTGGATTTCTTCCAGTCTCCTTCCTCTGCCAGCTGTTTGTTTTCATAGACAAAATAACTAGCATGCATGGGCAAGCGATTCTCTTCCACAATGGTTTCATCCAACCAAGGCACTCCTGCTCGTTCGATGGCAGGTTCCTCGTTTCTATTCACGCCAGTACCTTTCAGCATGATACTGGATTGTGCAAAGGAGATGTGACCAAATAATAGTAAAGAGAGCGTAATGGCAATGCTAATCTTAAAAGATAAGTTCATGAGCTTAACAAGTAATCGTTATATAATGTTAGTGTTATTTGATGCCTAATTGAATGTCTGTAATGTCCAGCGATCTATCCAAGAGACAGAAATTCCGTCATTGTTGATGGAAATAGGTAGCCAAATATAACGGCTATCAGCTAAGTTTTCTGGGTTCCAACGGTCTGCCATAAAAATAAAGGCGTCTTTCCTACCTTCAACAGGTAAGACATAGGTAGATTGCGCGTCGAATGTAATATTTGCATGTGGGCCTCGCATAGGATCACCTAAAGATTTCCAAGGTCCAAAAAGTTGATCAGCCACATGTAATTCAGCTCTATTAGGAGCCCAGCCTGTACAGCCACTGGTAAAGAGGTAATATTTATTATTGTGCTTAAATAATGCTGGCGCTTCTCGATGATTACGAAACAGTAATTTATCTTCCGTAGTTGGATTTTGATAATCGTCTGTCAAACGGGTCAAGCGTAAGGCATAATTTTCGTCGGAAGAATAAATATGATAAGCACTACCGTCGTCGTCTACAAATAGCCCCATATCTCGGGACATATTATTGTTCGGTCTAAAACTTCGTACATAAGTAAACGGACCGGTTGGGCTATCACTTACCGCAACAGCTGCACGCGCAGCAGCATACCCCTGCCCCTTAAGCTCAAGGTGAAACCAAAGGACAAATTTTTTCGTGTTTGCATTGTAAATCACCTTAGGTCGTTCCATCAAACATCCCCAAGCAATGTCACTATCTGGATCGTCAGACGGTGAAAATGCTAAAGTCTCAAATGTCCAATTGTAAAGGTCTTTAGAGGAGTAAACATTTACTCCCAACGAAGTTTTTCCACCTCGCTTTTCGCCGTACCAATAGTAAGTTCCTTCATGATAAATAATTCCACCTCCATGTGCGTTGATATGCTGGCCATATTGATCATTCCACAGCTCTCCAGGCGTAAATTGTGCCAACTCCTCTGGCAAGTGCTCTTCTTTTTGGTAGACGCGGACGTAATCAATTTCATACTTTGCAGGTAGCAGGCTATCATCAATCTTTCCTCCGTTAATTCCACCAAGCGCAAAATTTAACAACAGGTAGTGGGGTTGTTGAAAGGGGTTCAAGCCACTACCGTCTTTATTTTGAAGGTCCTTTATGCTCTTCCTATTCATCAAACTATCGTCTACATACAACGCGATTTCATTTTCATCCCAATCCATTCTCCAGGTATGAAATTCTTTTGCCCAAGCCTTTCCGCCAAGTTCTTTGACAGACTTCTTTGCGCTGCTCCAATTGGCCGTCCAACGGTCTTTTGTGCCAGAAGCGATGTTAGCCAAGATATTCCCCTGATAGTATTCCATGATATCAATTTCTCCATTCGAAGGCCATTCACCGTCCACACCCAAGGTCCAAAATGCAGGCCATAATCCAGACCCGATAGGAATTTTTGCTTTTATCTCAAACCGACCGTATTTCCATGTTTTTTTGTTTAAGGTATTCAAAGACGACGATGTATATTTTATTTCCTTACGAGACTTAATCCAGTCTTTACTTCCCTGTTCGAATGTGGGATTGCTTCTCTTTGACTGCTCTTTGCGCGCTTCAATAACTAACAGACCATTCTTACAATAAGCGTTATCTTTTTGATACCACTGATCTTCACGATTCCGCATAAAGCCTTCTTCAAAATTCCAATTCGATTCCTGAGGTAGCCCCTCTTGATCGAATTCATCTGACCACACGAGCCGGTAATTGTCGTTGGAATATTGCTGCGCATAACTCGAAAAACACATGGCAAAAAGAAAAACAGAATAAAGGAGTCGCTTCATAAAAAATTAAATTGTTATCGATATCATGAATAAATATATGTTACTTACAAATTTATTGGATAAAAGAAGTTAAAAAGGGGGCATTTTCAGCAAAAAAGTTGGGGATATTGAGAATAAGGCGATAAACATGTCACGTATTGATTACAATCGATTAGTTATCGAGATGGCATCTTCACTCTAGCCCATTTTTCACGAAAGACTGCTCCATTCACCTCACCTGTAATAAACAAGGTATCTTCTGTCCGAAAAACATAAGAGATTTTGGAAGACAGATTAAGTAAGATAGGATTTGTTGCAAATTCAATTTCTTCACTATACAACGTATCTGAATGGACTTTAAATGTTCCCTCTTGTCTGATTGATGTACCTTGCGAACCAATGGATAGAAAGCGATACGTTCGATCCTTTGCAAAAATCTTCAATTGTCCAGGAAGAATAGGGAATTCCTCTCCCGTTGCATTTTCAACAGCCACAAGCTCCCATATTCCGATAAAACGATCTTTATTTTTTTTTGACGGTAAAGTAGCAATATTTGAGGAACAAAAAAATAGGGCTACAGTAATGAATAATAGGGTACTATATATACGTATCATAAAGTTAACTTTAAATAGTTGTTAAACGAACTACTCCATATTGCTATGGAGTAGTACACACTATACAGGAGCCTTTTGAAAACGATTTTGCGAAACTATTTTATTGCAAATCCGTCCAGTAACAAGGCTAACAATCTGTCAAATTTTTAAGGTTATTCTATTCAATTAAGTCTTTTGTCCTTGGCGATTGCTGTTAAGGTAAGTGGGCTCCACTATGCGAAGTCATACCATCCTTTCTCATTGCTTCGATAATAAGACAATTATAAACGTAATCCCAGCTAGAGCTTACTTCCGAATTTTGGTTTAATCCATAAGGCCACCAATGCTGACTGTCGCCGTTTATCGCGGCATCACTTCCATCAATATATTTAACCATCTGCGTAGCATTCGTCAACTGATAAGTACCATTAGAAATAGCATCATTCCACCACCAACTCGTGGTACCTGTTCCAAAGGTATGATTCATTTCATGCAACATTGTCCGTATGTTTTGATATGTAGAACTAGCCCCAAAACGCATCCATCCTTCATTATTGGCATCCGCAGTTGCTACCCCCGTATCATAGTTCAGCCAAACATGTTTGGTCGCTGAGGTATAGTTATTAGCATACCATACTGCACTATCAATTGCAACTTGCAAACGAGCATAGGCGGCAAGCTGATCAGCTGTTGGGTTATCAACCTTATTAAAAGTATAGGTTACATTTCCTTTTCCAATAGTGCGAAACGAAATTGATTCACCATAATTGACACCAGTTTCATTAATAGCGTAGGCTCTGAGATAGTAGTTTGTTCGTTCGGTTAGCCCATCAAAACTCACTCTAAACTTACCGATTCCTGCGGAGCTGTGGACAACTTTTCCATCATCAACAGTAGGATGCTCCGATTCTCCCCAACATACACCTAACTCTGTGATCTCACCTCCACCGCTACTTAGAACCTCAACGTCGTAGGAAGCACGAGATGAACCTATGATAAACATTGGTGCATTTGC
The DNA here is from genome assembly GCF_965644235.1 of Sphingobacterium sp. LRF_L2. Classification (NCBI taxonomy): domain Bacteria; kingdom Pseudomonadati; phylum Bacteroidota; class Sphingobacteriia; order Sphingobacteriales; family Sphingobacteriaceae; genus Sphingobacterium; species Sphingobacterium sp. LRF_L2. The sequence goes on from NZ_CBFFRI010000010.1 coordinate 113,054, forward strand.
AAATTCAACGGTCTGAACATCAGCTGTCCGGAGAATAATTTCTTCACTATATGCAATGCCGCCTTTGTTTTTTGCATAAGCTCGCAAGTAGTAGTCGGTAGATGCATTTAGATTACTGAGTTGAACACTAAATTCTCCTGAGCCCTTTACCGACGTGGCCTCCAACGCAGCGTCTTCAATTGTTGGATTTGGGGATTTGCTCCAGCAAATCCCTCTACTATTAACTAATGCACCTCCTTTTTCAGTAACAAGTCCAGTAATTTTTGCACTGGTTGTAGTGACATCTGCATAGGTCACAACGGCCAATGTAGGTAAGGCTATATCGGTCTCTTCGACAACAACGGTATCGTTTAACGGTACGCTGTCTTTTGAGCAGCTTGTTAACAAGATTACCGCTACACCTAGAAATACAAAAATTGCTCTCTTCATATCTTACGATTTATTATTGTGCAAGGTATTTAAGTTTTACACTATTAGCTTTCCAATATTGTCCCGTGCTGCCAGTACCAACAAGTGATCCTACAAAACCAAAAGAAAGTTCTGTTTCTTCTGTCAATTCGAAAGATAGACTCAATGTGCCCGTGCGATTCACAAAACTTAGATATTTAAATGCCTCAGAAGATAGACTTTCTATATTTGGAATACTTGTCCCTTTAGCTACAACAATATAAAATGATCCACTGCTTGATGCATCATCAATATCGACTTCATACTCATAGTTACCGGCAGGGAGTATGGTCGTTTGGTAGATTTTCCCGTTTGTGAAGGAGAGAAGATTGGTACTGTTCCATCCTGATTCCATTGTCAATCTGCTATTTTGGTTTAAATCCACACCACCATAGTAGACTCCATTTGACAAATAGTTTTTAACAGCACTATTCGTCACCCAGTTGGCAGGAGTAGCCCAACGAACTCCTGTAGATGCAGAAGTAGCAAAAGGAGCTGTAGTATTAGTGAGGTACAAAGCTGTAACATATCTCGTAAAATTCAATTCGGTGTACTCCGTGTAAAAAGTATCTATAGATAATGTGTCAGGACGAAAAAGTGTTCGGTATTTTACACTTTCGCCAATAACATAATCTTCCGGCAATAAAGAAGCTGTCGAATCAATAGGCACCAAGAACCTATGCTCTGCCGCATTTTCATCGGTATAAGACACCTCCGTTGCAATAACGCCGCTAGTCAAATCCATCCCACCCCATTCTATCCATCCCTCGTCTCCTTCAGAAATATAAGAATTCGATACAGGCCGATTAATTAATCCAGAGGAGTAGCGGGCGCCGTACGAAACTCCTGTCTTATATACGGTCAACGATTTATTGCCTAAACCGTCAAAAGTGACAAACTCAAAATTGTGAACACCTTCTTCTACCGGAATAATCAATTTTAAAGTATCTACATTCTCTGTACGCTGTATCGCGACATCAACAGAATCAGTTCGATTCCCCCAATAAACACGTAATTTTTCTATTTTCGGGTCTGCCAAAAAAAGTCCTGTCACATAAACTCTTTCCTTTCCAGAATATACGGTAACGGAATCAATCTTTCCTGTATAGGTAATCTCTCCTCCTTCTAAATATTTTTTATAATCGTCACTTTTTGAACAGCTCACTAAACAATATACAACAAGACAGGGCACTATTATGCGAAAGAGTCTCTTAATTAAATGCTTATCCATAATTTCTTTTTTTTATTTATACAAAATTACCTTAACGAGGATCCCCATATACTTGAACTTCAGAAATGGCCATGAAGGTTGAACCTGCCCAATTACGTATAGACTTTATCCGAAGATATCGGGCTTTAGATGCCGCGACATCAAAGTCATAACTTAAGCCAGAATAAGCCAACTGGTAGTCTTCGTCTGACTGTTCTCCAACTGGTAATCCCGAAGATTTAACACTTTCAAAACTGCCTAATAGATGCCAGTTATCCCAGCTGCCATCAGCGGGCGGATTGTTTGATCCCCAAACTTCAAAAAACCTCAAATTTCCACCATAGTAGTAAATACGTCCACTGTTGGTATACTCGGGGTAATCCCAAATAACAATCCTGCTCATTTTTGCCAAAACACCAGTATCGAACGTAACCCATTGTGCATTGGTCACACTAGCATCAGTCATGGAAATATTTGGCCAATAGAAAATATCACCATCCCACATCTTTGCCAATCCAGTTGAGGTATACCCTTGTCCTACATCCGTAGGTAGAACGACAGCACTGTAACGTGATTTCGGTAAAACAGTTTCATATAGAGGAGTAATAGTAGTCACTAGCGTATCTGTATAATTTAGATACTTATCTCTTACCGTGATTGCAAACTCCTGAGGAATCGTATCCAATCCACGTATAGTGCGACTTATCTGTTTCGCCGATGTATAGATATTATCCAAGGATGGCACCCATTCTCCCAATGAATCCTTCATTACCATAATCGTTACATCTTTTTCATTGTCATTTTCAGCTGTAATTCGAATTCCTCCAAAAGCAGCAATAGCCTCTAAGCTCCGAAAGGTTTCCCAAATAGGGTTTTCTAATGGCTCGATTGTAACATCTACTGCTTCAGAACTAACTTCGCTACGATTAACCGAATATAAACTGATAACATAAGGTTTCTCGTCCGCAAAACCTTCAACAGTGAGAGAATTGTTATAATAAGAAGACTTTACTTCCATCTCTCTTCCCGAAGCCAGTGTATACACCGCTTTTACATATAAAAGATCTTGATCCTTCGGTAGAGAGTACGTAATCTTTGCAGAACCAGGAAGATTCTCCACCCGAACATTTGAGACTTGCCCGGGAGGTGTAGAATTTAATACCGATGCCTGATTAAATTCTTCCGCACAACTTGTCAGTAGTAAAAACAAAAGGAAAAGTATATTTGGAATATAATATGATTTTTTCATAATTTTTTAAATTAAAAGTTAACTTCAATTACCAGCCTAAAGATTGTACTAACGCAGGATTTACCGTAAGTTCACTTTCCGATATCGGCCAAAAATAATCTCTTGGGGAGACGAAAGTTTGTGAATAGATCGTACGTAACTGATAGTAATCGTTTGTTTCTTCTTGACTTACACTCCATCCGGTAATATTTTGGTTAAAGTAATTCACCGCCAATTTCCAACGCCGTAAATCCCAAAAACGTTTTCCCTCGAAAGCCAACTCAATCATACGCTCACGTTGAATAATCTCACGAAGTCCATCTTTCGTTGTAGGCTTGCTAGGGTTATTAGAATAGCTTGTCCACGACTCTAAGATCCCCTTTAACCCAGCTCTTTCCCTAATTTTATCCAAATAAGTATATACTTCTGTCGAAGGACCAGAGGATTCATTCAGTGCTTCAGCATACATTAAGTAAACATCGCTAAGGCGGATATTAGGCCATGGGTAACTTTGATAACTCACCCCGCTACTGGCAAAAGCCTGTTCCCAATTCACCAATTTTTTCAAGAAATAACCGCTTTCATTAATCCAGCCATAGGTATTAGCACCTCCTTGCTGATTCAATTTACCTTGCAAAACGTAGGTATCTTCATCTGTCAAACTTGGCGTATCAAATTTAAACCAAACACCGCCATCAAATCCTAAAAAAGCATAAAACCGAGGCTCTCTGTCAAAATTTAATCGAGCCGTCGTATATCCTTCTTGGATATAAAAGCGTTCGGCATTGGTTGCTGTTCTTAACGTATATTTATTATTAAAATTCAAGGTTTTATCCTCAGTAATGGGAACACCATTTTGCGTATAAAACATCTCCGCTACTTTTAGAGGAGCACATAAATGTGAGCGAGCATCACTAACCGTAGCATCAGACGATAATCTCGCCATAGCATCTCGCTGTATATTCCAAGCCGTATGGTTTGGATTTGCCCAAATATGTTCCGAGGCCCAACGTTCATTGAATCCCAATTCAAGTCCGAGTACCGTCGCGGTCGAGTCAGATAACGTAAATTGACCATACTCATTTTTATTAAATGTGTTCAGATAAAAACCAGCAGCTTCTGCCGATTCAACGGCCTGCTTTGCAGCGTCAGCAGCTCTTGTCCATTTGGTGGCATCAACAGAGGAATTGAATAGCGACTCTCCCTGCGAGTTTTTCACGGCAGCATAGTCCGTATTGCCATTAAACAATGGGCTTGCTGCTGTCAACAAAATTTCTGCTTTCACGGCATAAATAATAGGTTTGGTAATACGTCCCAATTCAGAGGCTTGATCAGTTATCAATGAGGGGACAGATTTGCTAGCTGCAGAATCTAATAAACCAACCAAATAGTCCACCACTTCGTCCACAGGCCTCTGCACAACACGAACCTCTTCCTCGCTTGCATCAAGATCTATGTTTTCTCTAATGAGTGGGATTGGCCCATATTGCCTAAAAAGTAAATAGTGATAGTATGCTTTTAAGAACATCACTTCACCAAGCCAACGAGAACGCTCATCTGTCGACAAGTCAGGCACTTTATTTAAGTCTGATACATTTTCAAGAAATATGTTGCAATCACGGATAGCCGTCCAATAGCCATCTTCCCAAGTATTCACCAAAGGTCCGTTAACATTTTGCCCCCCTCTAGCAATTTGCCAATTGTAAGCTGGATATATTTCGCGCTGTGCTACCGGAATCCAGACCTCATCACCTGCCAGAAAACCCGTATTTGTCTGGGCATCCGCATTATTGGGCAACCACGCATAACAGGTAAACAAAAATTTCTCCGCTTCATTTCTTAACGAAAAAGCATTATCAATTGTCGCGACATTATCTGGCACAACGTCGATATAATCTGCACAAGAGCCAATTCCGAGAGACGATACGATCATCAAGAAATAGATTACAAATCGTTTCATTTTATATAATTTCATTTTCATCGTATTTAGATTTTAAAAACTAAGTTGAATACCCAGATTGTAGCTCGCTTGAATAGGATAACCAATTCCTTTACCCCCCATTTCCACATCCCACATTTTAAACTTGCTAATCGCAAAGAGATTCATTCCATTGGCGTATATCCTAAAGTTTTTAGCCTTTATTCTTTCCATGATACTAGGTTTAAATGTGTAACCCAATTCCACAGTTTTCAATCTAAGGAAAGCTCCGTTACGCATCCACCAGGTAGATTGTCTATTATTATTCGAGATTACCCCTTCACTTAATCTAGGCCAAAGAGCATACAGGTCACGGTTATCTTCACTCCAGTAACTGTCTGCGATAACTTGTAACAAACCATTTTGGTTACCTCCATTCAAGTAAAACGGAGAAATATTTTCAGGATTGATGAAGAAGGAAGATCGGGCCGAGCCTTGAAAATAAAAACTAAAATCAATTCCTTTATTTCCGACGGTTCCACCAAAGCCATAAATAATTTCTGGAGTCGTCGGGTATCCAAGCGCTACACGATCTAAATCTGTAATTTGTCCATCGCCGTTTAAATCTCTATACTTAATATCACCGCCCAAATAATCTGCACCTGGAGTACCAAATTGCGTAGGTGAGTTTAGAACTTCCTGATCATCTACAAAAAGTCGCTCCGCAATATATCCGAACTCCTGTGAAGCAGATGTCCCCACAGTATATCGAGATGATTCGGCATATGCTGGCTCATCTACAATAAGACGTTTACTTACAGCATAAGTAAAGGTACCCCTCCCTTGTAAATACCAACCATTCATAAACGATTTATTGTAATTCAATGTAACGTCGATCCCTTTACTTTGAGCCTTATTCGTATTAGCCACGATATCCGCACGTAAACCCATTGTAGCTGGAATATAGGACCGGTCGGTTAAAATATTACTTCGTACCTGCTTGTAAACATCAATATTAAGTTCCAACGCATTAAACAGACCCAAATCTAAACCAATATTGGTTTGTTGCGACCGCTCCCAAGTAATATCTTCATTCGCATACCTAGTAATTGCAACTGTTGGTCGAGAATAACCTCCAAGCTCTCCGAATGCTAAACTCGTACTATTCATGTTTACCTCGGATAAGTAGAAAAAACGCTCACTTGATTCGCCAATTTGATCATTTCCAGCATAACCGTGTGTGGCTCTCAATTTTAAATTATTTACGACACCCAATAAAGGTTCAAAGAATGATTCATTATGCAAATTGTATGAAAGTCCGAAAGAGGGAAAAAATCCCATCCGCTTATTTTTTGCGAAACGCTCTGAGCCATTGTATCCAAAATTAAATTCAGCAACATATCTATCATCAAAATTATAAGTCGCGCGTCCGGAAAGGCCAATATTACGAGAAGGGAGCGACAATTGCAGACTTCCTGCATTACCACTTAATGAATTCTGTATCAATCCAATAAGCGTACCTCCAATATTATGTTTTCCGAAAATCCTGTTGTAGTTGACGATACCATGTGCATAAAACATAGAATTTACTTCTTTTCCTGATTCGCTATAATCTAAATACTCTGTACCCACCGTTCCTACTGAACCTAATCCTCCATCATTCATAACACTGAGCATCAATCCACCAGAGGGGTCTACGGAAGATGTATAATAAAAAGGATTATACCGTCTACTTACCTCAAAATAAGCATATCTTTTGAGATAGGTCATTGCTGTTACATTCAACCCTGGAACTACAGAACTTAGGTCTTGGCGCAACTCAATCTGTGGCATAATGGTCGAGGTATTGTATTCTTGATAACCACGGACCATTTCCGCATAAGGATTTACATAAAGGCTTCCATTTCTATTTAAGGCATTTCCAAAAAGAGGATGGTTCATGTACGGGAGATATTCTGCTGGATAAACAGCTGGAAAAGCAACAGGATTAGACCAAATAGCACGTCTAAAAGTCATTGCTCCACCGTTAAGTCTATTTCCATCTTCGTCGTAGCCACCAATAGGACCTGTATAATCATCAAACTGCGCATAAACACGAACAATACCTATGGTAGTTGGCGTAAAATTGATATCTACATTTGATCGTACCGAATAATTTTTCAGTTTGATATTATTGTTAAAATTATTCGTACCATTAACCTTCAAAATACCATTGTCAATGTTGTATGTTCCTGCTAAATAGTAACGAGCTTTGGCTCCTCCTCCCGCAATACTCAAATTATTACGTTGATTCCAAGTATAATCTTTAATTAATTGATCTATCCAATTATTATTTGGATAGAGGAGCGGATTATCGCCAGCTTTCGTATGGTCGATTTTACTTTGCCAATAAGGCAACCCTTGTGCAGAGGCTCCATCAACAGGCCGCGTTAAATAAGCCTCATTTGCCATTTCCATATAAGTAATATTATCCGCGAATTTGAAGCTTCGGGTATTGGTCGAGATATTGTTCTCCGAGCGAAAATCAAATTTTGTTGATCCTTCTTTTCCTAATTTCGTAGTGATAAGAACAACCCCATTAGCGCCACGAGCGCCATACATTGCCACCGAATTAGCATCTTTTAATACTGAAAAATTAGCTATATCATCTGGCTGAAGACGAGCCATGTCATTTTGAGTAGATTCAACGTTATCTATTAAAATTAATGGATCTTGTTTTCCACTTCCGAATGTTCCCAAGCCGCGAATAAAAAAGTTAGCATTATCTGAACCAGGCTCGCCACTACGCTGAAAAGCGATCATACCTGCCACACGACCAGCCAACATCGTCGTTAAGTTACTTGTTGGCCCTTTTAATTCTTTAGGATCGATGCTTGTTACCGCACCTACAACAGATGCCCTTTTTTCGCGTTGGCCGAATCCTGTCACCACGACGTCCTCGATAACACTCTGATCTTCTTCTAATTCCACATTCAAGGTAATAACACCTGCAGAATTAGCTTGTTTCCCAGCTAAAGCAACTTCTTTTCGCACGTAACCGACATTGCTGAATACCAAAGTCGCGCTAGCAGCAGCATCAATTGAATAAGAACCGTTGACATCGGTAACAGATCGAGCTTGCCCACCTAACACACCAATTGAAACTCCTTCTAAGGCTTTATTTCCACTGGAAACTATCCCTGATACACGTATATTTTGCGCAATAGCAAAATGACACATCAATACAAAGCATAGAAGTATACCTGATCTTTGCCTAAGCAGTTTGTATCTTTTCATTATAAATTAAATTTGGTTAGTAATACGTAGATAATTTTGTATCCTCAATTATCGGCAGTATAAGTCGAATAGTTTAGGGGGGATTTGGTCAAAAAGGGGGGGGGAAATAGGCTCACTTAGATCGTAAAAAACTGATTTTGGAGTTAATAAATCTGATTTTAGTCAATGATAACCGGATTTTAACTTTTTTTCAAAACACTAATACCAGTGAAATAAATCAACTAATAAAAAAACATTGAGAACAACAAAAGTTCCAAACAAATAAAGCTTGGTTCTATCTTAAATAATAATTTACAGATGAACCAAGCTTAAAAAAAATAAAGTATATACAGACTAAAAAAATTACCTAGACGCCGTCCATAACAAGATTTCCTTTAAACTGATAAACAACTCCACTTACCGTATAATTATACCAAAATGTAAATTTTTTATTCGTAGGATCATACCCCCCTCCTCCATCAGTTAACGCAAGATTTCCCCAAGGTTGCAAAGTCAAAGTATTATCAGAATTAATGACAATCTTGATCCCATATTCAGCTGCATTCGCTATACTTTCTGTATTCGCTAAGTGAAATAAGCGTACCGAATTGTAGCTTGTAGCTTCAAGTTCTCTTAAGGTAACGACACTTACCGTATCTACTGCAGTTGATTTGCCATACTGATAATATGATCCAGTCATGGTATAATCGCCTGAATAACTATTATACATTGCCACAGAAAACATTAAAACAGTATCCGTTTCTCGGATTTTCACATAATCGGGATCAGATACATCGGTTATTTTGAAGGTTAGTGCAAGCAAAGAATCCCGCTCAAAACTGTAAGTTTTAACATAGATGGGCATACGAGCATAGATGTTATTAGATTTAATCGTTACAGACTTGGATGGAATTCTATAGTAGGAAGCACCCAACATCCGATATTGGATATCGTCATCTTTATACAAATACATAAAATTGTACTGATCTACCGCCGAACTACCTGCCTCTTCTACATTCACCATTATATCACGATCAATATATTGACTACCGCCGACAGCTAAAGAAATATATGTTTCAGCCTCTTCATCAGCAGTGGCGACATAAGGAACATCTACTGTTAGCAAACCTTCGTTATTGGATTGGTTTGCACCTACAATATAAACTTGCTTCATATACTGTTCCACATCCAATGGGTTTTCTTCGTTGCAAGCGTTAAACAACATCAGAAATATTGCCGTCGTCAAAAAAATATAATTTCTCATTTTATTTCTCTTAAAAAGTTACCAACTAGGATTTTGTACCAATTTGGAATTTTTATCCAAAACGTTTTTCGGCAATGGCCAAAAGTATAGTTTGAAAGCCCATTCCCTATCGGTTAGTACGTTATTGATGATTGTCCTCGTATAAAAAGAACTGCGTTGACTACTGGAAGCCTTTATATTCATTCCTACTATTGGCGTACCGAAAGCATCGGGAGCATCCAACCATCTTCTTAAATCGTGATAGCGCCTGCCTTCTAACGCAAATTCAACTTTTCTCTCCCTTTTTATGGCTTCTCGAACACTTGATTGGCTTGTCAGCTCTTCGGACGACATCCCAGGAAGCCCAGCTCTGTAACGAACCCTATTCACTGCGTTGGCAATTTCTTCTAAATCTCGTTGTACTGTAATTCCTGTACTTTCGTCAAAATAAGTCCCATTTAATTCGTTGAGTGCTTCCGCATAGTTCAATAATATCTCTGCATATCGAAAAATAGGAAAAACCTTACTCAGAGCACTTCCTCTCAGATTGTCCGTGTGATGATTATATTTTATACAAGTATACCCCGTATGGTTGTAATCATTTGGATAATTTGTCGTAGGTGCTCCATTTCCATTGGAATAATATGTTATTTCTACATTCTTATAAGTTGTCTCAGAGCCTGTATAAGTCGTTCCTTTAAAATAAGAATGACAAAAGCCTATTGTGGCATAAAATCGTGGCTCTCGGTTATCATACATTCTAGCGGCATTTGACGCAATTTGAACATCAGAGTGAACTTTTGTAGAACCTATTGTTTGATACACATCATTCGCTCCAGGATAAGGATATTCCGTACTGGAATTGTTGATATCCCGCCCGTCTTTCATTTTATACGCATCTACGAGATCTTGGGTAATGTTGAGCCCGTTTCCTCCTCCGTGAAGAGCCAGAGAAGAAATCCATAGTGGAGAATCTGTTGTCGTCGGACTCTGATTCGTGCACCATATTATCTCCGAGTTACTCGTTGCAGGAACCTCTCCTATAAACGAATACTTGTACGAACGATAAGGATCTATTCCACCTGCTCCATTTGGGTATTGATCCGTCGGCACATTGCTTGCCAGTGCTTCTGTATCCGTACTTCTGGGATATGTATATAATTCGTATTGCCCATTTTGAATGATCCTTTTTGCTGCCACAGCTGCTTTGCCCCACTTTGTATTATCATTCGTTTGGTTAATAAAATTAGTTCCATCGGTTCGCTTCCATGTTGAATATGAAGGGTTACCATTGTACATAGGACTTGCTGCTACCAAAAGAACCCTGGACATTACAGCTAATGCAGCTCCGGATGTCGGCCGATAAATATCCGACAGTGCATCCTTTGTATTGGGCAGATAGGAAGAAGCTAACTCCATATTTTCGATAATGTAGTTCACACATTCATCATAGGTATTTCTTTCCAAGGAGAGCTCCTCTCCAGTGGCATCTATGTCCAACACTTCATCCGGAGGAATAACTGCCGGGCCATACTGCTGTATAAGCAAATACATAAAATATCCTCGAAAGAAATACATTTCGCCAAGATATTCCCTTTTGGTCGAGGTACTGATATTCTTGGTTTCGTCTATACGTGCAATTACGGTGTTCGCCTTGCGAATACCTTTATACCAAGTACCGTAATTATTGTAATATGAATTAGCTAAATACGGTGTAATCTCCCCCAATAAAAATTTCATCCCTGCATGTCTATCATCGTTCCACGATATAAAATTCTCGTCCGATGCTATCTGGAAAGGTGCCCAAGCATTTGTCCATAAACGGTCTTCATTAGGGAGATAAGAAGCTATGCCGTTAATATACGTAAGTAATTTATCCTGATCAGCAAACACGCTGTCCAATGAGGTAAAATCATACAAGTATTCGTCAACGTTTAAATACCCCTTTTTGCATGAATCAAGGATAAAAAAACTGGCCATAAAACAGATACCCAAAAATATATTTGTTATTTTCTTCATTTTTTTCAAATTAAAAGGTGATGTTCATCTGCAGAGTATATGTTCTTTGCAGCGGATAAACAGATCCGTTATCGGAAGCTTGTTCCGGATCCCATAATTTCACACTATCCCAGATAGCTAAATTATCTCCTATAAGATTTAAGTTAATGGCCGCTATTTTCTTTTTTGCAAGCCGAACCCCTTCGAATCTGTAACCTATTTCCAAGTTTTTCAAGCGCAAAAATGAAGCGTCCGCCATCCAAAAAGTCGAAGCTCTATTATTGTTACTATTTGCACCATAGGTTAATCGAGGGAAGCGAGCATTAGGATTTTCAGTACTTGCATCTCCCGAAACCGAAGCAGGAATCCAGCGATTAGATTGATCCGTTACGATAGATAGCAAATTACCGGTTTCTTCTGCGGCAAAAGGATAATATCCGGAACCACCAAGAAAATAGCTTACTTGATTTTGCCCCGTGAAGAAAACATTGAAGTTCCATTTTTTCCAATTTACGGAAGCTGCAAATCCATAGACTATACGAGGGACATCTGAATAATCTAGAGGTACGACATCATCGGTATCTATGATTCCATCACCGTTGACATCTTTATATTTGATATCGCCAGGCAAGTAATTTGCCATGAAGGTTTGTTTTGGGCTACTTACAATGTCATCTTCATCTTTAAATAATCCCAAAGCGATCAAGCCACGTTGAACTCCGTAGGGAACGTCTGTATAAGATTGGTAAGGAAAATTCACACCTGTTTGTTCCCAATGTGTCACCTTATTTCTGGAAAAAGTAAAATTACCACGTAAAGTAAAGGTGAAATCAGGATTCAAGGTCTGTGTATAGGCCAATGTTCCATCCATCCCCCAACTCCGCATCGAACCAACATTTAAATAAGGAGATTGCGCAGCTCCTACTTCCTCTGGTATAGTGACGCGCTGTTGATAAATATCTTTTGCATCGGTCAAAAATGCATCAACTGTCAAATCGAATCTATTTTTATAAAATTTCGCATCCACACCTACATCATATTTAGTAGAAGTTTGCCATCTCAAGCCGTCTGTTCCTACCTTATCTTCAGTTATAGTTGACCCCCAGTCATTACTGCTCGTTGTTAGTATCGTCTGAAAAGGAAATCGCACCAATTTATCATTATCATCTAAAATCTGGGCATTTCCAACTTTCCCCCAAGACCCTCTTATTTTAAAGAAATCGATAAAAGGAACGTGATCATCTACCCATTCGTATTGGGTTGGTACCCAACCAGCTGATATGGCTGGAAAAAGACCGTATTGTTCCCCTGGCTTAAAGTTTTCTGAACCCGAATAGCCCATATTCAAATCAGCCAAATACGTATCTTTGTATGAATAAGCGATGCGTCCTGAAAGAGCCTGAAACCTTAACGGTACAATACTCATGTAGGAACTTTCATACTTATCTACATCAGATGTAACATCTTCCTGTCGATAATAATGCAAAAGCCCTGTAAAATTATGTTTATCATCAATTAATTTCGCATAATTTAAACGTCCTTCCATATAGACTTGCCTGTCCGCTTGCGATCCTTGACCATATGTAGGGTTCGTTGCAGACACCGTCCGCGTAGAGATAAGACTTCCATCATTTGCGCGTCCCGTGGCATGATAAACGTCCGCTCCAAGCTTTGTATGAGAGGCTGTATGCGTACTTTTATACATGTAAGAAAACAAGGCACTACCTGTTAATCCCGGGGTTACACTTTTCAAATCCTGTTGCAGATTCAGTTTAACATTCACGGTATTGGTATTTGTTTTGGAGAAACCCGTGTAATTTAAGAGGTAATATGGTGTGAGCTCTGTCCCGTTTGCCCCATACCCGGCCAACTGTCCTGTCGAGTACCGAAGGGGAACACTAACAGGGGTAATATTAGCCTGCGAAGTCCATAGGTATTTGTTATCTGTAGCATAAGCAGGCGAGTTTGTCTGTGTAATAGCATCGTCTAGATTAAGAGCCAATTGTGTTGTCGGCGTTAAATCTACATCTATATTTGCCCGAAAATTATATTTGTAATAATTCGTATTGACGTCGTACTTATTTGCTGCCTTATCTTGTTTAAAGATACCTTCTTTATTCAGGTATCCTAAACTCATGTAATATCTTGCATTTGTGCCACCTCCAGAGATATTCAGATTTCCTTGATCGTATCGTGAGAAATCCTTTAAAAGAACATCACGCCAATCTACATTAGGATATAAATCTGGATCTAAATTCTTTTTAAAGATTTCCAACTCCACCTCTGAATAAATTGGATCGAGGCCTCTTACCTGCCTGGCCTCGTTAGCTAATCGTGCATAATCATAGGATTCAACATATTCAGGCATACGGGCACTCTGTGTGATTGTTGAATTGGCTCTAAAAGACATTTTCAGAGCTCCAGCCTTACCTCTTTTTGTCGTGATTAAAACAACGCCATTTGCACCTCTAACACCATAAACAGCTGTTGCAGAAGCATCTTTCAATACAGTAAAACTTTCCAAATCGGAAGGATCTACGTTATTCAAATCTCCTTCTACTCCATCGATTAAGATTAATGCACTTTGATTCGCCCCAAATGTACTTATCCCGCGTACCCAAAACTCTGAAAAATCACTACCCGGCTCCCCACTTCGGGTCACAGCTATAATCCCAGGAACCCTCCCTCCTAACATATTACTTATTGATGAAGCTGGAACTTGTAACTCCTTTACGTCAATACTAGTAACAGCCCCTGTTACTGTAATTTTTCTTTGTTCACCTCGCCCAACTACAACAACTTCATCCATTTCATTTGTTTCTTCAGTTAATGCTATTTTCAATTTGAGCATTGATTCATTAACTTCTAGCTGATAGTCTTTATAACCCACCAAAGAAAAGATAACTGTATTTCCTTTTGATATATTTCCCAAAGTAAAATATCCATTATTATTAGATGTAGTTCCAGATCCTGACTTTTCTTTAATTCGAATACTTACACCGACCAATTCTTTACCATTCTCATCCATCACACTACCCTCTATTTTCAATAAATCTTTTGACTGCCCAAAAAGATGCAACTGTAAAACCAATAGAGGTACAATTAACATCAATATTTTTTTTAATGACTTCTGCATATCTTATAAATTCATATAACTAATTTTCAAACGTGTAAAAACAAATCACGACATTACTCTATAGCTAGTTTTCTAATGGTCACACCCCAACTTTCCCCTATAAAAAAGTTATCTTCATCGTCTGCCGCAATACAATAAGGATAATTAAAACTTGATTCCAAGGGAGCTCCATTGGCTCCACCAAAAACGAGATATTGCCCTGCTATGGTCGAAACCTGTCCCGATAAACGATTAATTTTGCGTATAAGGTTTGAATTCGAATCTATTACATATAAATTTCCATCTTTATCAATACACATACCTACCGGAGAGTAGAAAGATGCCTCTTCTTTTGGTCCGTCAAAGCGTCCCAATCCATTAAATCCAGCATATTCTTCTACAATCGAACCATCTTTACTTACTTTGTAAATACCATTTGAAGATTGAACACTAACAAAAAAGCAGTCATCGACTGAACTATAAGTCATATATGAATAATCACTTGTTCCTACATTGCCGCATGCAGTATTCAAAATTTCAACATTATTTGGATTACTGATCTGTATCCTTCCAAAAACCGCATTTTTATCTCTGAAATAGAGCCACTCTTCCGAATCGTCTAAGCATGCCGAAAAAACTAATCCCGTTGATCCTGAAATTTGCGCCGCCATAATTTGAGGAGCCCACAATGACGATTTCTCATACATGTATATTTTGTGTGGCGAACTTCTGCCTATACTGTATATTTTACTTCTGTCTTTCGTTACAGCAGGATGTGTACCATCAAAACCAGTCTGTAACGTAGAAATCTTATTATCATTAACTGAGATGTAGCGAACATTAGAAGAAAGACTTTCGAAACTGATCAATTCGTCATCATTTAGCGCTGCCAGACCGAAAGTTCGTTGAATACGTCCATCTGCTAAACTTCCATCAACAGAACCACCGGAACTAGCTACTCCAACTACATTTGATACACTCTCGGCAACTATATACTTAAACGTTTCTGTCGTCTCCGATGAATCACTCACAATTTTGACTTTTATGGTATTGGCTCCTCCGTATTGTTTAGGGACTAGACAGTAGATAGTCTCGTTAGTCATTCCTACTATTGTTGCTTGTCGGTCCCGTTCATAGTCACTAAAAAAAACCGAGACTTTATCCTTATCCGTACCAAAATTCGATCCCTGAATAATAAACTGGGTTCTTATCCCCCCTGAATCTGGCATAAATTTATTTATCACAATCGGCTCAGAAGAATTATAGATTTCAGTTGAAAGGAGCTTATCGCTACTACACCTTGAAAAAAATAGCCAAACTGAAAACATAGCGAAATAAAGTGATGAGCGTTTCCCCATCATTCTAACAAGTATTTTAATTTTCATCATTTAGGTTATGTTCCCTTATATATCGGGAGTTTAAACATTTACTATCACATAAGAGTTGAGCGCACACACCAGCACTCATAAGAAGTGTATTCTTTTACGAAGTATTTAGCATTTTTATCATTATTATGGTTTATATTATTATCGCAAGGTTCAAAATCCTAGGTATACCTCAACATTGATTATCTAACAATACAGCATATATATTGATTAGCATATTGCAATAATAGCTAGATCAGAGGCAAAGAAAAAGGGGGGGATTCATAAAAAAAGGGGGGAGAAATAACACAACTATGTTAACAGATGTTAATTCAATAAAATCTATAAAAAAGAAGACAAAATTATCAAATCTGCAAAAAAAAAACCGAATATTACTTACTTTAGCATTAAACTAACGCCTAACAAGAATAAGACAAACTTAATATTATGAAGTTATACGTAAAAGTCTTTATCTACATCCTATTTCTACTGTCCCAAGTACATGCCCAAAACACCGTTGAATATCTTGGAATAGAGCAAGGCTTATCCAACGACTATATAACGGATATCTACCAAGACAACGACGGCTTTATGTGGTTTGGCACAGCTAATGGGTTAAATCGATACGATGGTTATGAATTCAAAATATTCAAGAATGTTCCACACGATATCCACTCGCTACCAGATAACCGCGTCACCGATATCATTGAAGATAAAAAAGGGATACTTTATATTTCAACAAAAGTAGGAGCTGCTGTCTTACATCCTGCTCATAGCGGTTTTACACGATTGAAACTCCAAACAAAGAAAAACAAACTTGATTCCATTGATTTCTCTATCCATCAGTTCGAAATGGACAAAAAGGGAAATATTTTTGCAGGTAGCGGTAAAGCTGGCTTACTTGCTATCCGACATCAGGAAAATGAAGTTATTGCAGAATCAATACCATTACTGCTGCCTCATCAAAAGCCAACGACAACGTACAATGTCAGTGGAACGTGCCAAACGCCGGATGGTAAATTATGGATCGTGATTCACCATGTTGGGTTATGTTATTACGATAGCGAAAGTCATACGGTACGCCTACAGATGGCAGGAAACTTCAATGCCAGTTCAATGACCGCTTCAAAAGATGGCGACATCTGGTTTTCAACAAATTGGGGAATCTCCCGGTACAATACTACAAAAAGTAGTTTTCAATATTATACCTCAACAAATGGTTTGTGTCAGGAAAGGATTGTGCACCTGTATTTCGGTAAGGATCAAAAAATTTGGGCTTGCTCTGACGGAGGTGGTATTCAGAAAATCAATATACAAACAGGACAAATTGCACACCTTCCTTTATTCAGCGGTACACAACTTACAAGCAACTCTGTATTTGCCGTCTACGAAGATAGGCAAGATCGCCAATGGATAGGTACATTACGAGGGGGCGTAAATCTTATTGATCCTAACAAGGGAAAGTTTCAACTCGTTAAAAATAACAGTGAAAATCAAAAAATCAGCTCGCGAGACTTCGTCCTTTCAATCGAGGAATCCGAAAATGATAATTTATGGGTGGGCACCGATGGTGCAGGACTATTGAAGTGGAATATGCCTCATCAACGTTTCATAAATTATCCCCTTTCTAATAGCAATTTACTCAAACAAGCTTTTGTAACAGGGCTAATAGAAGATAAAAATAATTTTTTATGGATAGCGACCTACGATCGCGGAATCCTTAAGCTAAACACCAAAACTGGGGATATTAAAAGCTACGATTGTTTTTATCCGCAGACAAGCTACTCCAACAAAGCAGTTTGGCGACTTTACGAAGACAGTGAAGAACGGCTTTGGGCTTCTACATTAAATGGAGGGCACGTTTATCAACTGGACAAAAAAACAGATCAATTTATTCCGCTCGACATTCCCATTTATGATATTTTATCCTTTATGGAAGGAGAACAAAATACACTTTGGATGGGGTCATGGGCAGAACTTGTTTATTATGATATCAGCACAAAAAAACACAAAATATTCCCCATCGGCACCCCCGTGCGTTTTATACAACATGCCGAAGATAAAAAACTCTGGATAGGAACAGAAGGTGGCGGCCTACTCCTATTTGACACACTTACCGGAAAGATCATCCGCTATACGGAAAAAGAAGGCCTCCCCAGCAACACCCTACTAAATGCGTTGCGTGACAAAAGAGGAAATCTCTGGATATCAACCTACAATGGACTATCGAAGTTCAATACCGACGACCGCAGCTTTCAGAATTTCTACAAATCAGATGGTCTTCAAAGCAATCAATTCAACTACAACGCAGCACTAACACTAAAAAATGGAGAAATGGCCTTTGGGGGGATCAGAGGCTTCAATATATTTAATCCGGAAGATATGCATCTTCGCTCTCAATTTCCTTCGCTGGTACTAACACAATTTCAAATTGACAACAAACCTTATACGAGCTACAACGATTACGTAGATTATCCGCTTTCGGCAATAGATGCATTAGAAATTCCTTACGACAATGCCATATTATCTTTTTCTTTTGCGGCATTGGAATATAGCTTTCCGGACAAAATCAGATACTCGTATTTCCTGGAAGGATGGGATAAAGATTGGAATTATGTAGACAAACAGCGGTCAGCTCATTACTCTCATTTGAAAGAAGGAACATACACCCTTCGCATTCGATCTACCGACGCCAACGGAAAATGGAATAGCGTCGAGCGTCTAATAAAAATTAGGGTACTTCCTCCCTGGTGGCGCTCTTTGTGGGCTTACCTTTTTTATGGGGTCGCTTTGGCTACAGCGTTGTACCTGTATATCCGTTACGTGAAACATCGAACAGAATTATTATACCGACTAAAAACATCGGAGTTTGAGCGCAGCAAAGAACATGAACTTAATGAAAAGAAAATCACGTTCTTTACCCATATCGCACATGAATTTCGTACCCCCTTAACTCTTATCGTTAATCCATTAAAGGAAATTTTATATCAATCAGAACCTCCCGAACATCAAACGGAAATACAGCATGTGTACAGCAATGCGCGGCGTTTACTCAGCCTAGTCGACAAACTTTTGCTCTTTCGAAAAGCGGATAGTGACTTTGACGAACTCCGCATCGTCAAGCTCGATTTTTCTGTGCTCGCTCGTGAAGTGTTTTATTGTTTTCAACAATTGGCACATTCTCGTCATATAAACTACACCTTTTCGAATACAGAAGAGGACTATAGCCTCTATGGTGATCGCGAAAAACTCGAAATATGTCTTTTTAATCTCTTTCACAATGCAATCAAATATACCGCAAACCAAGGTAAAGTAGATATCGTACTTCGGTTACATTATGGAAACATCATTTTAGAGATCAACGATTCCGGTAATGGAACCCATCAAGCGCTAGACGAGAACATATTCAAGCCTTTCCAACGCGACTATTCCAGTAATAGTCAAGCAAAAGAAGGCTTCGGCATTGGACTTTTTCTTGTTAAAAAGTTTGCACAGGCACATCAAGGAAATATTACATTTCAGCAGAACAGCATGGGAGGCACAACTTTCTCCTTAGCGATTCCACGCTCTTCGTCTATTATTAAAGATAATCTCATTTTCGAAGACGTTCCTGAACACTCGATATTCATAAAAGAACTTATGGATGAAGATACGCCTTCCGATATTCAGAAAGTAGCTTCGGAGTATGAACATCAAGAAGTTATAACAACTCCACTAACCACCTCTCGCGATATCATGCTCGTTGTCGATGATAACGATGATATACGAAATTATATCAGCAAACTCTTCCTGTCTAATTTTGACGTTGTGCAAGCGGAAAGTGGGGAAAAAGCATTGGAACTTCTACGGACCTTGGAGCCCAGCATTGTGATCAGTGATGTCGTGATGCACCAAGTCTCGGGTATAGACTTGTGCGAAAAAATAAAGAAAAACAACAAATTAAGCCATATTCCTGTTATCTTATTAACCGCTAGTTTCTCTCCTGACGTTAAATTGAAAGGTATCGAAGGAGGAGCTGATGACTATATAACCAAACCTTTTGATAAGGAAATCTTGACCGCCCGTGTCAACAACCTGATTCAGAATCGTCATCGTTTACATCAGTATTTCCATAGTGCCATCACTTTACAAGTCAATGACCACAAAATACCTGTGGAATACAAAGATTTTCTAGAGCAGGCTATTGCCGTAGTAGAAGCGAATTTACAAGATGTTGATTTCTCCGTCAAAACATTGGCAGAACAACTTGGCATGAGTCATTCGAATCTGTACCGACGTATAAAGTCTATTTCTGGAAAATCGGCCAACGAATTTATTCGCTATATTCGACTTCGAAAAGTTGCCCGATTGTTGATTGATACAAACGCGAACATCAATGAAGCAGCCTATGCCGCAGGATTCAGCGATATTAAACATTTCAGGCAACAGTTTACCAAACTATTTGGTGATACGCCATCGGCTTACCGAAAAAAATATGCGCACCTGAAAAACAAGTATCATGTACATATAAAATAGGGATAACGTATTAAACTCGTATCCTGCAAGACCGCTATTTTGTACATGTACATTAAGCCAGTGTACAATTTAATGGATACTGCCTATAAGATTTACAGGCATATAGTACGGAACAATACAAGTATGATATACTCGAGTACAGGCATGAAACGCAGCAACACAAGTATGATATACTACAATACAGGCATGTAACGCGGTAATACAAGTATGATATACTCGAGTACAGGCATGTAACGCGGCAATACAAGTATGATATACTACAAGACAGGCATGTAACGCGGCAACACAAGTATGATATACTCAAGTACAGGCATGAAACGCGGCAATACAAGTATGATATACTACAAGACAGGCATGAAACGCGGCAATACAAGTATGATATACTACAAGACAGGCATGTAACGCAGCAACACAAGTATGATATACTACAAGACAGGCATGAAACGCGGCAATACAAGTATGATATACTACAAGACAGGCATGAAACGCGGCAATACAAGTATGATATATTACAATACAGGCATGTAACGCGGCAATACAAGTATGATATACTTGAGTACAGGCATGAAACACGGCAACACAAGTATGATATACTCGAGTACAGGCATGTAACGCGGTAATACAAGTATGATATACTACAATACAGGCATGTAACGCAGCAACACAAGTATGATATACTTGAGTACAGGCATGAAACACGGCAACACAAGTATGATATACTCGAGTACAGGCATGTAACGCGGTAATACAAGTATGATATACTACAATACAGGCATGTAACGCAGCAACACATGGATAGCGTTAGTCATATTTGAGTAGATACAGATTTAATAATTAAGCACTTAAATTAGTTTAACCAAGAGCAATCGAGTATCTGACTAACAATTCAAAATGAAAGCCGTTGATCTATCCAGAGAGAAAGGATCAATAAAGTAATTCCAAGAGAAGCGTCCTTTTCAGACGCCCCTCTTTGCTTTTGATATTAAAATCAACTATTGTGCGTCCCACCACACGCGATTGATTAACGCATCATTCGTATGTTGTGGTTGTGGATTATTTGTCACTTCAGTAAGTGGATACAACATTTTTCTTGGGATATCGGATAAAGCATTTTGTACTTTTACTAAAGCAGGATAGCCCGTACGTCTCCAATCGTTAAAAATTTCCGGTGACAAAAAATTAGCGACAGCTTTCTCTTCCATAATATAAGACATTGCATTACCTGCGTTAATAGTTCCACGTGCAGTTAAATAAGATTGAATAGCTGCTGTTGAAGTAACACCAATATGCTCCATATCCGCTTCAATAGCCTGACGATAAAACGGCTGCGCACTCGCTGCATTTGAAACAATTAATGTAGCCTCAGCCTTCAACAATAACGCCTCTCGGTAATTGATCAGCGAGAGTGGCGAACTTTCGCTCGCATAGAAATTGCCCCCAATCGAATACGCTTCTAGTGAGCCTATACCTACTGTTCCTATCAATCGTCCACTATAATCGTTGTTCAAGGCCGATCGAGCAACCAAGCTGGATAAGCGAGGGTCGTTCCGATTGACTAAAGAATCCACAGTCTTCGACGAGAGCACGATAGTTTCGCCAGGGAGGAAATTTTTGAACCATCTATTTTCGCGGCCCGCAGATCCGTCATAAGGCAAAGCCAGATCATCATCATTACTTTCCATACCATTCTCTAATGCTGTCAAAGCAAGATGAGCCTGCTCAGATGCCGCATATCCAGGAGCTTTTGTTAGGTGCATATAATACCTAGCTTTCAATGTATAAGCAGCCTTAATCCACTTCTGGGTATCACCAGCAAAAAAGAAATCATCGCTACCTGGTGTGGAACCACCTCCGGATGATAACCGGGTGATAGCCTCATCAAGCAATCCTTGTACGGTATTATAAATATCTTCCTGTGCATCATAAGCTGGCGTAAAATTGGCTGAACCGTTTAAACCTTCAGAGTAAGGGATGTCGCCCCACATATCGCTGGCATAAGCGAGCGTATAAGCCAATAAAACATCTGCGATACCACCATAAATCTCATTCCCTTTTGATTCTGCCTTTTCTTTCATCAGCTTTATATTTTGGAGACAAGAGGTGTAAGTGTAATACCAAGGATCATCTAAATCAACAGGATTTAGCCTATAAGTTCCGACATTAGGTACAGCTTGGTTTAAGGCTATCAATTGCATGAAATGCGCAGCATCAATAGAGGCCCAACCAGCGACTACGTTATTCACTAAATTATACTCAATAGCAGGCAATAATAAGGATTCTTGTACATCCGCAGGTTGATTCGGATTTTCGTTGACGTCTAGAAATTTATCACAACTCGCTTGAGATAATAACGTACACGCGCCAATCAAATAAGCATATATCTTTTTCATTTTTTACAATTTAAAAGGTTAACGATAGGGTGAAATTGTAGGAGCGGGAAGTAGGCGCCGAATTTCCATAAAGGCCTATTGCCCCATTTCCTGTTCCATAGCTATTCACTTCAGGGTCTGAACCCGTAAAATGTGGTGCATAGATCCATAAATTTCGTCCTGTCACAGTAAAAGATCCTCGTTTAAAAGGTGTGCGCTCTATCCATTTTGTAGGAAAGTTATAGGTCAGATTTACATTTCGCAATTTAATATACGTTCCGTCCTGAATAGCCGATTCATAGATATCGCTAAGCCGTTGAAAATAACTCTGTCCCGATACCGTAACTGTATTGGTTTCTCCGGTATTCACATTTACTCCCTCCACAATTCGATCCTCCCTGTTCTCAGTAGCTTTACTTGTTCCATAGAAAAAGCCGTAGCGATCATCGGAGTTCATAATGTCTCCACCTTTTCGCATATCGAAGAAAAAGCTCAAGCTGAAATCCTTATAAGTGAAACTATTATTCAACCCCGCCAACCAATCGGGTTGGATATTTCCAATCTTTTTCGATTCGCTAATCACCGGCAACCCCGAATCATCTACTAAAAGCTGTCCAGCATTATTATAGCTGTAGCCTGTGCCGAAAAAGGTTCCGTAAGGATCTCCACGAAAGGCCCAAGTTTGCCCAATATTAACGTTACCGGCATCACCATTAATGTAAGTAACTTTATTTTTGATCTTCGTAAAATTCAATGTCAAATCCCATGAAAAATCTTCTTTTTTCACTGGAGAAATATTCAACAAAGCCTCGATTCCTTTATTATACATACTACCAGCATTGATATAGGAATTGCTATAACCTGTTGAGTTTGCCAAAGTAACATAGGAGAGTAAATCTTCGTGATTGCGATCAAAATAATTGAATTCAAAGCCGATTCTATTTTTCAAAAATTGAGCTTCTAAGCCAATTTCAATCTCTTTCGTCGTTTCATTTTTCAACGCAGAATTCCCTAACACGTTACTGATCAAAAAGCCTGGTACACCATTAAATGGAAAATTGGTAGCTACTGCATAATTTGTTGTAGTGGCATATGGAGAAACATTGTCATTTCCGACAATAGAGTAAGAAGCCCGTAGTTTTCCAAAATCAAGCCAACTCCACTTACTCTTCAATAATTCCGAAAATGCGAATCCTCCAGACACCGAACCATACATATATGTTCTGTTGCTCTTTTCAAACACAGAACTTTGCTCCAATCTTCCTGTCAACGAAAGCACGAGTATTTTCTTATAATCGACAGTAGGCTGTGCATAAAACGAAACACGTCTAAATTGCGTATAAGATTCCGATACCGTTTGATTCTCTGTATTACTGATATTATTAAAATCTTCCACGGTAAAGCCACCTGTACCTGTCAGTTCGTACGTTTGGTTATACGTCGAGAAAATATTATTCCCAACAAGCACACTAAGTTCCGTATCATCGGCTATAGGCTGGCGAAGTTCAGCAATAAAGTCATGATTGAATTGACGATAATTATTATTACGATCACGCAATATTCCTGTTGTACCAAGCATATCGCTAGGCAATTCGTGGTATTTTGATTGTTCAGAATATAGATCCGCTCCTATCCTCTCTGTAAAGGTAAGCCAGCTAAATGGAGTATAAGAGAAATTCGCTACTGGCAGTATTCTATTCCCTGTGATATCAGTGTAGATATTTTCTAAGGCCCAATACGGGTTATTTCTTGAATAGCGAAACATCCGCTGATTTCCATCGTCGTCGACCGCAGGGGAAGGGTCCCAAGAGAATGGAGCTGTATAAATGGTCCAAAGGGGACTTTCTAACCCATACCCTTCTGATGTACGATGAGCAGTAGTAGGCACATAATTAAATTGAAATCCTGCAGAAAATTTATCTGTGATTTTATTATTATACTTCGCAAAAAAAGCATGTCTTTTGTAATTCGTTGTAGGAATTGTACCTTCCTGATCCAAATACGAATAAGACATAAAGTAATTCGCCTTATCCGATCCTCCTTGAATACTCAAGCCATTTGTCCACGTTCTACCAGTTTGAAAAAATTCATCCATAGGGTTTACATTACGCACAGGCTGTCCGTCAACCATCAAAGTATCCAAGCGCGGTCCCCAAACCAAGCTGGTTTTTTGATCACTATCCACACCATTCCAATAAACACCATTCGTCCCTTGCGCATATAGCGATTGCACTTGTGGATAGATTGCTTTATCTATAGCGTACTGGGTAGTAAAATTAAATGTTGGTTTTTGTTCCTTAGATCCATTTTTGGTCGTCACGATGACAACCCCTCGCGCTGCACTGGAACCATAAAGCGCTGAGGCTGCAGATCCCTTAAGTACATTGACACTTTCAATAATGGACGGATCGATATCCGAAAATCGACTTATACCATTACCATTGCCATTATTCCCTGTTTGATCGTTATTAATCGGTACACCATCGACAACAATCAGGGCCTCATTGTTACCGCTTAAGGAACTCGTTCCGCGAATGACTATACGAGAAGAACTTCCAGGTTGCCCGGAGGAAGAGGTGATCTGGACACCAGAGACTTTCCCCGTCAAGGCGTTGAGTACACTTGACTCCTTAGAACGACTAATGTCTTCACCCGAAACTTCCTGGGTACTGTAAGTCAACTGCCTCTTTTCACGCTTGATTCCAAGTGCTGTAACCACAACCTCTCCAAGCTCCTCACTATCCTCGGATAACACAATTGTAAGTTCAGTTTTCGTTTCAAAATCTATCTCTTGGGACTTAAAGCCTAGATGTCGAACAAGTAATGTACCATTGGGAGCTAAGGATGTCAACGTAAATCTTCCGGAGGCATCTGTACTCGTAGCACTGGAAGTGCCTTTGACAGCAATAGATACGCCTGCTAGAGGCGACTTATTGACATCGACCACGACTCCTTTTAGAATCTGGGATTGTCCGGAGCTATCAAGCGACAGAAACAGCCCGATAACGATTAGCATGAAATAATTGATTCTCATTTCTATTTTTGTTTAGTGTTAGCATAATTAAACTCTCTTATCAAACCTTACCAACAAAAATATTACATATCAACCCCCAAAAACGCACATAATTTAGCTAAATCGAATTAAATTTTAACCAATACACTTATAATGACACAAAAAAAATCAGAACCATAAAAATAATCCTGATCTTTTTTATTAAACAATAAAAATTAAACAACACAAGTCAACAAGAACCCACTATTCATTAAATAAATTTGTTTTTTTTAACACAATTTCATAAGGCCACTGCTCATCAGTCTCATCTTTACCATCAATCAGATGACTTCGATGAATTTTCGGAGCTCCCATAACCACTAACCAGAGATAAGCTGTATCGTCAGGAACAGAAAATGCAACAGTCGCATTATCGTCTTTATATACTGGTCCATAAGTGCGCAAACCAGCCTTGGAGACAGCCAAGAAACCATATCGCCAACCTCCTTCTTCGGGATGTATTGTCCTATATCCCGCTAACCCCTTCTTTCCATTAAAGGTTAATTCGATTTCTCTATTTTCTCCCGTGGGAACGTGTAAGCGGATCGCATTGTAACCATAGTTCTGAGGAGTTTTATCTGCCGATATACGCCAACCTTGCTCAGGCAATGCGTCGAGCTTGGTAAAATGTTGGTTCGCATATTGGCGAGACACCGATTCGATTCTTGCCATATCCCAGGTGACAAAACGCCGATAAGCGTCAAATAATTCGTCATTAAAATGCTCCTGAGATAGACCTGCCAAACGTTTGTAGGTCATAACTGGATCTTCTCCCTTTTGTGCACTACGCCACATTTTCCCAATAAAATCTTTCCCATGTTTACTCGCCCAATATTCTAAAACAAAAGGAGAATGGTATTGATTTTCTTCATGTAAGAACGCATAATGTGTCTTCTCCATAAAGCCTTTCAAATGATAATTTTCAAAAGTTATCCAATCGGGATATACTTGCCATAACATATATTGGGAAGTCATCTCAAATATAGAATTGCCACGGCTTCCTTCAATCGGAGAGGAATATGCCCAATTTCCGTCACATTTTGCTAAATACTGAAAACTATGCCCCATTTCGTGTGCAAGCGCACCATATGGAGCATTCTTTATTCGAGCGGCGGGCGTCCACATTACACCTATTTTATCCGCTGCACCTCCACCATATGCCGTTCCATCATCGCCTCCGAATACATACATCAACAACTTGTATCGATCGGAAATAGAATTCCCTTCCTCTACAAATTTTAGTTCTTTGGTATAGAATTGATACAAGTCTTCACAAGTCTTCAACACAGCTTCCGGATCAAATCTTTTCGCCTCGTCATTATTGTGCATCGGTTGATCCCCATATTCTTTAGCCCAAAAGAGAACAATATTGGCAGATTCCACTCGTCTCGTATTGCTATATTCACTCTCCGGATTTTCATAATCGTTATTCTCGGGCACTCGCCAAACCTCTGTGGGCAAATACACGTCTTTACTCCCTATCTGTATCGAATCCATTCTTCCTATTGATATGGCAGAAAAAGAAGAATTTAAAAAAAACAGTTGAGCCGAAAAAACGGCGATACTTATCAGATGAATCAATTTTCTTTTCATAATTTATAGTTTATCAGCAATGTGTATAGAATTTTTTCTATCAAAGATAGAATTACGTGATACAGCAAACTTTCCCAATATTGACCATTGCCATCTGATATTTAGCAAAAAATTCAAATCTTGAATAATTGATATTCAACATATACAAAAAAGGCCGACCTCAGAAGGGTCGACCTTTACTACTAAGTAAACAATTTACCTGAATAGGTTTCTTTAATCTATTAGGATCTGATCGAAGACGTTAAATCAGATCTTATATTTAATAAACGGTGATCTCACCCTTGTTAAAGTTGAGGGTTATTTTGTTTTGATTCAAAAAAGGGGTCCCTAACAATCCAACGATCGGTAGTGCATCATCACCTTCTCCTCCGCCAATCGCTTGATTAGTAAAAACAGTATACATATCCTCAAGAGCGACCGACCCGATCATAGCCTTCATAAGATAAGCAACACGATTATTCTGCGCTACGCCTCCTACTCCGGAGATGCTTACATTCTCATCTCCATAATCAATATAGGAATTCATAGCTGCAGCCACATCTTCCTTCAACACATTTGCATTCGCCCCACAATCAATTCCCATTGGATAAACATGGTCACCTATGGCAATGTCAACTATAGGAATATGTCGCTTCATTCGCATGGAAAATAGGCCTTGATATTTACCTTTTTTGAAGCTCGAACCAACAAGATCGCCATCCTTATCAACCCGCTCTAAGAGTAGTTCTTGTCGAGTATAATCAAAAGTTAGCTGATAATCCTTTAACATACCATATCCCATCAAACCAAAAATAGGCACCCCATTTTCTAATTCCATATCATCCATAGCGGCAACAGGAGCATCCAGATCCTCAATAGTCATTCCTCCCCATTTTAAGGTATTTCCCACAGCCCATTGAACATCCCGCATCGTGCCTCCCATTCCTGTAAAATCAACGGAAACTTCTTTATTTATATGCGACACAGAAACATACTTTTTCCGTAGAATGAGTACCGGTGCACCACTATCAAACATAAAGAAACCCTGTTGGCCATTCAATTCAGCAGGTACATAAATAAGACCATTTTCCATTTGGAACGGAATACGTAAAGTATCTGCTTTCTCCGTAGCATTTAATGCTTGTGTCAAAGCCTCTTCCGGATTACCCTTTAGCCGCGCTTTAATAATACCAAGGTTAACAAGTTTCCCCAATTTATTGAATTGAAATGTAGGTTTTCCCGATTTTCCATCTGCATAGGTAACCTGCAGTGAAACAAGATGATCTCCATTCGCTAATGACATGTCACTAATAATATCAAACTTTTCAACACCTTTAAAATTGGATAAAATTTCCGGCAAGACCTTCTGTATATCCATAGGGGGCAGATTACCAATACGGCTGGAATCCGTCATCAACGCGAGTAAAGCTCTACTATTTTTTTCATTTAAGAAATTAACTATCGCCTCGACTTCTTCTTTTATACCTTTCTTTTGGGCTAAAGTAAATGAAGAGCAAAAAAGGAAAAAAACATAAAAAAAAATGAATCTCTTTATCATCGTACGATTTTGTTTGTGTTATCCAACCAGTTTAAAATTATATTCAATGTCGATTCAGGCATTGGTCCTAAATTACGGTATTCCTTGGTATCACAAGTTTTACATTCCTGCATCAAATGATTGACTTGTGGTAATAATTTTGTCGTCACTTTACCTTGTTGTCCTGACAAACTATATGTTGCCCAATACTGAAGATTAACAGGCGTCACAAAAAGATCCTTGTCTCCGTTTAATGCCAAAATAGGTACATCAACGTGGCTTAAAACCATCTGCGAATTATAACGCACAAAATAGCGATACCACGGACCAACAGCTTGCTGTACATAAGACCAAATAGGAAAACGAAAATGATCGTGTTCAATTCCCAATGTAGCAAAATAAATATTGTCTTTTTCTTTCCAATAGTTATAAGTAGCATTTAACTTGCTTTCCAAACTATCCGATTCAGCATATTGATAAGCCACAGCAAACATCAACCGATTGATTTCATTTGACCGCTTTTTATCAATAACTGTCATCGGCGAGTTGTTCACCAGACTTTCATTCTGCAAGAATAACGATTCCAATCCACTTGTTGCCAATCCAGCCAAACTAACCAAAAAGGAAATATTGTTGGATTTCGAAGCTGCTATCGCTATCGCAGCTCCACCTTCACTGTGCCCTAAAAGACCAATTTTAGAAGTATCAACTTGGGGATGTTTTTTTAAATAATCCACGGCCTCCAACGCATCGTTCGCAAAATCGGCAGTAGTGGCAGCCATATAATTACCCGTCGTTTTCCCAACGCCACGATCATCCATACGAAGCACGATATAACCCTGTCCACTCAAATGAGCTGCTATTTGGGCGAAAAGTGGCTGTCCCGCCATCTCGCAATCTCTATTTTGAGGTCCTGTACCCGATACCAAGACCAATGCAGGATATTTCCCAGATTCTTTAGGGCTTGTGATTGTCGCTCCAAAACTTATCGTATCATGAACGGCATGAAAAACAACATCCTCTGCTTTGAAATTTTGCGCTGCAACAAACGGGCTTAACAAAGCGAATAACGCTAACAATAATATTCCCTTCAGGATTTTCATTTTTATCTAATTTATTTTTCAGCTTTTACCAAATTCACCATCTCTATAATCTCGTCGGAAAGTTCCGAAGCACTTCCCATGTAACCGATTTCCGAAAAACGTAATTTTCCATTAGGTCCAATTACCATTTTGTGTGGGATAGCTGTAACGCCTGCTTTTTTAGACACATTACTATTGACATCCAATAACACGGTAAATGGATAATTGTTCTCCTTCATGTAATTCGTAACATAGTCTTTCATATCTGCTTTACGCTCTTGTGTATCAACAAAATAAAAAACCACATCTGAATCATTTTTAAAATGCTCAACGGCCAATTTCATTCCCGGAAAGGCTCCTTTACAAGGTGCACACCAAGATGCCCAAAAGTCCAAAACTACAATCTTCCCTTTCTGATCAGACAAACGTACTTTGTTGCCATATTGGTCTAACAATTCAAAATCAGTAAAGTCTTTGTTTATCAGTAGACCTTTCACCTTTGCTTTTAATTCGTTTCCTTTATCTACATCCTTTAGTCCGGCCAAATATGTTTCATAACCTTCGATCGAACTATTTTTCTTTTTATACAACTCTTTTAACAAGTCTAACATGTAGGTCGAACTTTGGTTTAGCGAATAACTTTTCTCTAAAGCGATCTGCAACTCTTTCATTTTCGACTGGCCTTCAAGCACCCGAATATAGGTATCATTTAAATCAGCATTTTCGTAACGCGCTGTGCTCTGCGCTGCTGCCGCATAAACGAAAGCCTCATCATACAATTTGTTATCGACTAATATCTTTGCAAAAAGAGGTGCATTAATGTAGTAAAGTGTGGCATACTTATCTGAATGAAAATTATCTTTATAGTAATTTAAGCGATCCATCACGACACGTGCATAGGGTAAAATCTCAGCCGCATTCATGCTTTTTTGCGAAATGTATGGCACATCTAACGATCTATATATGACATTGGATAAAGCTTGGTATGGAGCCGTCGTCGAGATATACTTCGTATAAGTGCTCAAATCTTTCTGCATACTTGTATAGACGGAAATAATCCAATAAGCACTAACATAACTGATACGATTGGCGTCATTGAAAATTGAATCTGCATCATTATAAGGATGTTTGTCAACAAAATTCATAGCTGCATTTAATCGCTCATCGTCTGTCTTAGCCTCCTGTATTAATTTAAAGTCACTTAAGCGTTGCTGTCCTGTCACATATTCTCCTTTTGGGAACTTAGTTCGGATTTGTGTTTCTATTTCTGCTGTCTTTGCCGTATCCTGAAGAATTTCTTTGTACACCTTATAGATTTCTAACAAATCCTCTTCTCTTATTTCAGGAATTTGCTGAAGAGCGTTCAATTCGTTCTGCAGTTTACTTGAAGATTCAGCTGTATTCATATGTTTTAATGCACTTGCTGCAGCATATAGCACTCGAAAACGATTCTCGGGATGATATTGCAACTCGTACTTTGCCCACATCAACAAAATTTCATCCGTCTTGTAGGAAGTGGTATCAACGACGTAAGGTACACCTCTTACAATATGAGGTGTCCGCAACAATCCCCACCCCAACATACCACCGGATACTTGGCGTCCATCGTTTGCCGACAATATGTAGGAATAGGTCTGGTCACCACCATTATCTTGTAAGGTATCGGATTGGAATACAATATTCATCAAACCTAAATCGGCAGGTAAAACATATTGCGTTGTCCAGACCGAGTCTTTCTTGGCAAATTTCAAGTTATCATGTATCCATTTAAAATTTTGGAAACCTGTAAGCATTCCAGATATTTCCGTTGCATTTTTTAGTGCGGTATTTCGCGCATCATAAATTAGCTGAATGGTATCTAGTTCTTTAGGAAACTCAGGTATCACCTTAAAGTTAGCGTTTTGCGCCATCAAAGGAGCACTAAGTAATAATACTCCTGTTAACGCATTAAAAGATTTTTTGATTATTTTATTCATTGTTCTCATACTACTTATCTATCTTCTTAATACAACTTCCGGTTATGGGTTTTGCACGATTTCGGGACTTAAATTAATTTCATAGGATGCAATAGGAAACACATAACGATTGCTGTTCGGTGCAAGAGTTGTTGTTTTTCCACCGAATGTACGGGTATACGTTTTTTGAAATCTCGTATCATCTTTTAATCGGCGCATATCCCACCAACGTAACATGCGGAACATAAATTCGCGACGACGTTCCTGAATAACCTTTATAAGTGCTTCATCAGCTGTGCCTGCGGTCAAATTAACATTACCATTAGGTAAAATTCGCTTTGCACGTAATTGATTAACCAACGCCATAGCTGCTGCAGGTTGATTATTACGGGCTTCCACTTCTGCTTTGATTAATAGCATTTCAGGAACAGTAGGCCCTACGTTTCGTCCTTCATTCATGATGTAATCAAGATAATAATAGCGTCCTTCATATACATCCCACGAAGAGATGATACTTCCCGGAACAGTAAACAAATTATAACGTTGATCATTGGTATTAAACAAACTTAAAAGATCATCACTCAATCGAAGCGCAGTCGTCGTGTATGCAGTTACACCATTAATGGGAACTTTCGACAACAAAATTTCACTATTGAAAACCCGCTGTGGATAATTAGTCGATGTTAATTCCGTAAGAGTTGTCAAATCGATTAGATCGCTTTTCAATGCTAAAGCCTGATCTGCTGCTGCTGCTGCTTCAGTATAACGGTTCATATAAAGACAAGTTCTTGCCAAGAGACCATATGCTGATGCTTTTGTTGGTAAGGTTGTATACGACTGTGTGGAGGGAAGACTCGATATTGCTGTTTCCAAATCGGATAAAATAGATTCATAGATTTTTTGCACAGGCTCTCTCACTAAAGGCTGTTCTGTTGTCGGCGCGAGCACAAGTGGAACACCTAAATCTGTAGAAGCTGTACTCTCTATGTAAGGTTTTGCATAAGTATTCACGAGCATCAAATATGCAGATGCACGATGCACCTTAGCTTCTGCGATCAAAGCATCTATTTCATCTTGCGTGCCGTCTGAAACATTAGGGACCTCCGCGATAACAGTATTGGCATACGCAATAGTATTATACAGCCAACTCCAATTATCATCCTTATAGTACATATTCTCTATAGGATAGATAACGTCCGACCACTGGTAGGCTCTCCCATAATAACCATAATAGTCGCTACTTGCTAAAGATAACTGTTGTGCTGATCCATCTAAAATCTC
Source organism: Sphingobacterium sp. LRF_L2 (assembly GCF_965644235.1). Classification (NCBI taxonomy): domain Bacteria; kingdom Pseudomonadati; phylum Bacteroidota; class Sphingobacteriia; order Sphingobacteriales; family Sphingobacteriaceae; genus Sphingobacterium; species Sphingobacterium sp. LRF_L2. Next base: position 146,195 of record NZ_CBFFRI010000010.1, read on the forward strand.
TAAATCGTCGGAAGCCATATCAGATATGGTCGGAGCTGCTTCCCAAACGGATGTATTATTTAACAAATACCTATAATTCTCTATTGTTCCAGGAGTGAGCTGTCCTTGTGTCTTTATGTCCACATATTTTTCACAGCTGCTTAAGCCTATCAATGAGAGTATTGAAAAACCTAATTTATATATTATTCTCATTTTTGCTTTTTTGTTGAATAGGTGAGCTTTTGTTTTCATGATAATCCATTTTAGAAGTTAACGTTAATGGAAAAATTATAACTTGGTACAGGACGTAAATTGGTTACATTACCTACAGATGTTACGAAATCGGGATCATAACCTTCTTTGTTTGCCGTCCAAATCAATCCTAAATTACGGACCGAACCTGTTAGGTGTACTTGTTCGATTTTTATACTATTCAATAAATTTTTGGGCAAAGAGTAACTTAAAGATACCTCACGTAAACGAATGTAATCGCCTTTCAGCACATTAATATCCGAATACATATAACGTTGCAGACTATATTGCGAATAAATATCTGCCGTCACCGCAGGAACATTCGTTTTTGCTTCATCACCGCTTTCACGCCATCTGTCTGCAATATCTGCACTCAAATCATACTTAGGCAATGTAAACCCTCTACTTGGAGTCATATAAGATTCTACACTTGGTTTCATAAATACATTGCCAAATTGATACGTAAAAAGGGCATACATCGACCATTGCTTATAACGAAGGTTTGTACGCAAACTTCCATAATAAGGAGCTGTAGTACGTCCTACATACTTCAGATCTTCAACACCTGCTAAGGTCTGTCTTACGGAAACAACCTCGTCATTTTTATTATAGATTTGTGTTAACCCATTTTCATCTAATCCCGCATGACGAAAAGCAAACACTTTATCGCTAGGGTACCCCTCTAAAAAACTTATGCCAACAGGTGTGTAAGAATAAGTGAAAGTGGAAATATCTGTAGGATCAAAACGGTTGTCGGTAACCTCATTCGTATTGTAGGAAAAATTTGCTGTCATATCCCAATTCCAATCCGTATTCCGCAAAAGTACTCCCGTCAATCCTATATCTACCCCCTTGCCGACCATTGTTGCGGTGTTTCGTTTTAAAGTACCTGAATTGATGTTTCCAACATAAGGCGCCGCAATAGGAAAACTATACAACAAATCTCGACCGTCCTTATAATAATAGTCGATAACACCTGTTAATCTATTGTCAAGCAACCCAAAATCAAGACCAATATTTGTCACATATGTTTTCTCCCAACGCAATTGTGGATTTGCGATTGCAATAATACTTGCACTAGGTTCGTTTGTCGCATTTAGATAAGACTCATCCAACGTTATATAAGTAAAGGGACGAACATCCTGTGTAATGTTTCCGTTTACGCCATAGGTAGCACGCAATGCTAATTGATTTAAACCTTTAACATTCTTCATAAAACCTTCTTTGCTAACATTCCACTTCAATCCAGTAGACCACAACGGGGTCGCACGAAATTCGCGATCTAACCCAAAATTGTTATAATCATCGTATCGGACACTTCCCGATACCGTATATTTTCCTAAGTATGTATACGCTGCATTTGAAAAATAAGATAAAAAGCGTCGGGTACGATCGGCTTGTGAAGGAGATCCCGAAAGGCTTGAACTATAGCCAGCCAAGGTACTATAAGCATAGTTCGCATAACTCACAGCTGTATTAAATCCAGTTTGAGGATTATACCCATAAAGCGTATTGTTTCCTTGACCTGCTTCCGTTTGTCTTATTTCGGAACCCGCTATTGCTGTGACTTCATGTTTTTGTGCGAATAGCCTATCATAACTTAATTGTCCTCTAACCGTATAATTATTTACAGTTGTATTGATAATATTATAGATTCCGCCTTTATTGAGACCTATAGAATTTGAGGTCGCTCCTATGGGGGTAAATAAGTTCAGTAAAGATCTGTTTGCATATGAATTCTCATCTTGGAAACGACGATTATCTCCAAAAGAACGTTCATTTGCATACATAACAGAACCCTTTAAACCTTTGTAGAAAGGAACTTCTAAATTAATAATCGCAGAATAATTATTGTCTTTTTGCATGTTATCAGCAAGTGCTAACTCTTGCAAATAATTATATCCCCAGTCCTTGTAAGCTGAACCAAGCGCGTCAACGAAGCCTGGCGTCAGACGATCATAAGAAATTCCATTTCCATTCTCATCAGCTAGTAACTGGTAGGGCAATAGCGTTGAACTACTAGCGTCATAAATCGTCGACAGACCAATTCCACCTTTGTTATTACGAAAAAAAGTCCCCTTTATACTCGTAGATAAAGTAGCAATTTTGAATAATTTCCAGGAGTTATTGAGATTCAATGTTAATCGTTTCCCATTTTCCCCTTTAGTATAAGGGTTTTCATTAGCGTAGGAGGCGGAATAGAAATAGTTATTATTCTCTGTTCCGTTGCTAATAGAGAAGTTGTATTGCTGACTGTTCATTGGCCTCAACAAGTATTCCTGAATCTGGGAACGATTATCAATGTTCTTGAGTGGGTTTACAAATGCATCATAATCCGCCTGTGTCATCTGGCCGTTCTTTAAATTAATTGCTGCCGCTACAACATCTCCTGCATAATATTGCGAATAAGTATAATTTAGAGCAGAGTTATTATTAGCATTGAGAATATTTTTTGAAACAAGTTCTTCTTGGTAATCAATCATCTCAGCACTATTCATTGTCTTTAAGTATCCCAAATTAGGTCGTCCAGAAAAAGCCGTGTTCATAGAAAAATTGACACGTGGCACCCCCGTAATAGACCCCTTTTTTGTGGTAACAACAATGACACCATTTGCAGCGCGAACCCCATAAATAGAAGCTGCAGCTGCATCTTTCAAAATAGTAATGTTTTCCACGTCGTTTGGATTTAACATGGCTAAATCTATAGTGGAAATTGCTCCATCAACCACAACCAAAGGGGATTTTTCTGTCTCCGTATCGATACTCCCTATCCCCCGTACATTCATACTATAATCGTTTTGACCAATAGTACGCGTACTGGAATAGATCCCTAGTTGGTTATTGTTATAAGTAAATGTACGATCACCTGTACCAATAGACACCTGTACGCCGGGAACTTGCCCTTCTAAACGTTGTATTAAATTGGGAGAAGGAATCTTTTCCAAATCCTTCGCCGTAATAACGGAAGCAGATCCCGTGGCACGTTCTTTCGATATCTTCTGATAACCAGTTGAAATGACCACCTCTTCCAACAGATTCTCTTTTTCCTTCATCACAAAAGTAACCTCGTTTCTATTTCCGGACACCACACTACTTTCTTCATAACCTACTGCTGTAACGACAATCACATCGTCGGGCTTGATATCATACACCAAAAAACGACCATTCTCATCACTTTTAGCTCCTTTCCGGGTATCTTTTACCCAAACACTCGCAAAAGGAATCGGTTTCCCAGAAGAAGATCGAACTGTGCCTGATACACGATCGGTAACATTTTGATCTCGAGTATCAACATCCATTCGTCTAAACGATCCTGAACTTTCCTCTTGCTCACTACGCTTCACGATAGAATATGATTTTTCATCCACATAGAGAAACACGAGCTGATTGGGGTAAAGTAATTTCTTCAGTACTTCTTCCAATTTCGCACCTTTGAGCGCTTCAGAATCTGTGAACTTTCCTTGTAAAAGATTATGTTCATAACTCAAGTTCGCATTGAACCGCTGTTCAACACGTTTGATTGCTTCTGTAAGTGTTAACCGTTGTTGGGCAAAGGCTGGCAAACACAAACTGAAGAACAATAAACCGATGAGCAGCGATAACAGCTTGCTTTTCGGTTGCTTTTGGTTTGTTTTCATCTTCATTGTCAAATGATAGGTTAGAGTAATTAAGTATTTATTATTTAGTTTCTGCTCTACTTAGGGTCTAGATAAACTGTATCCTTGTCCAAACGAATATTAGCTTCCAGAATATTGGCAAGAGAATATATGATACTCTCTTGTGAATTAAGCGATATACGACCATCGATTCGCTTGTTCAGCAAACTACTGTCCGTCACCACGATCTCCCGCCCATAGATATAGCGGAATTCATTAATTAAATCGCCAATGGATAAATTTTCGGCTACAAGATTCTTTTCAGACCAAGAAGTAGATTGCTCTATTTTAGCAACTCCTTCTGTAGCTTCCTGAAAACCATCAGCTGTATACATGATGGCATTTCCTGGTGTCATCAATTTAACCTCTGTAGGTTTTCTTAAATTCCGAAGAGCGATTTTCCCTTCTAAAAGTGATACGGTGATTTTTGCATCCCTGTTTTTGATATTGAATTTCGTACCGAGTACCTCGACCGCGATATCGCCAGAATAAGCGACAAATTGATCTCCGGTTTTTATTCTTGAATTATCTTTATTCAAATGTTTCACCTCAAATAGCACTTCTCCAGTGGTATAAACTTCTCTTTTATCGTACCAAGTCCAAGCGCGATGGTATGCCACTGATGAATTCGCATTGATATGTACTACACTACTATCCGGTAACTGCATCACCTGAACTTCTCCATTACCTGTGCTGATTGTAATAAGGGACGTAAAGTACCAGAAAAGTGTCACGAACAATAAAATAGCCGCAGCTGCACTACGATAAACCCATAAACGAATTTCTTTACTTTTTTTCAAACGACTATTTTTCTGAATACCGGACTCAATATCTTCATATAGGCGATTCGCGAACGATTGTGTAGGATGTAACCGAACCAATCCCAAAATTCCTTGCAGGTAAAAACGCGCCTCATCGTATAAGTCGGCATTCGGTGGATTACCCTGACGCCAGTCTATCCAGGGCTGCGCATCCGCACCATCTGGATATTTGACATGCATCAAGAAATCCATATCATCCAAAAAATCCTGTACCGTGTAAACGTTATATTTCTCCATTATTAGGACATTGTTAAGAGTAAGACAAATAAACAATTCATTTTATCCCATGAGATTGAAAGTTTTTTTAAAAAAAATTCAAAATAGCACCCAAATGGTCAAAAAAGAATAAAAGATAAACTAAATATATTATGAATATAAAAATCGAAGAAGGGATAATAATAAGATAACATCGCCTTTTGGCATAGCCAAAAATTCTTTCAATGTTTCTATTGCGCGATGGTTAATCTTATATAAGCTCTTAATAGAAATATGGGTTAGCGCATGAATTTCTTCATAACTGAGCTCTTGGAAATAACGTAAATAAATGACTTCTCGCTGTTTAGCCGTTAGTTGTTCTAATGCGCGAACGAGTTTTTCAGCTCTAAGCCGATCTTCTTCTGTTTTGATGATCTGACTTTCAAGATTAAAGTTTAGCGCAAATTCTTCCTTCTCACTGATAGGACTGAGTTTCCCGTCACGAAGTTGTGCATTCAACAAGCTGTTTTTTAATGCGACAAGTAAATAATGTTTTGGACTTGCAATTTCTCTTAGCTTTTCCCGTCCTTCCCATAGTTTGATAAAAACATCCTGAATGGCGTCTTTTACCAATGTCTCATCAGCAACCCGCCGCATTCCGTATTCATACAAATTAGGCAATAGCAATCTATAGATTTGCTCAAAGGCAAATTTATCTCCTGCAAGAAAACTGTCCCAATATGTATTTACTGTATTTGACATCTACTTATCTAAAAAAATACACTTGTGGTATTTTCAACTTGTCAAGTTAAAACAAAAGTAATAAAGAAAATGAAAGAAGTGATAGAAATTCAAACAGGTGTATTGGAAGTAAAAAAGGCTACACCCGGGCGAGGTAGCCTTTTAATTTTACTAACTAAACAACAATACCTTTTCGGTATTTTCTTTAAGCAAGTTATGCTAACCTGCCTACCGGTTTCACGTGCGCTTCGTTATCTTTGAAGTCGAAATCGGTTAAAATCTTACTACTTTATTGCGATGCTAAAATTATATTCGTCAGGAGGCAAACATTGCGACTTATCACATGCCATAAACTCAACGACACCTTTTACCGTCGTCTGGCCTTTTGTCAGTTTTACTTTTTGCTGAAAAGTTACTTCTTTAGGATAATAAGGCACATTCATCTTAAAATCTTTTTCATATTTACTTTGAGGAGCTGGAGCAGCTACCTTTCCATTCAACGTATATTCAGATGACGTACTAAATGAAAACTTCGTCGATATAGGTCCTCCTTCTGGAACATCCAGTCCGTAAATGTGCCAGCCATCCTGTATCGTCGCTTTAATGAATACCACCGCTTCTTTACTGTTTATTTTTTTTGAGGCAACAGACCATTTTACGGGATTATGAATCTGTGCGATTGCAGCTGACATCATCATCATAGCTGCTACTACAACTAGGGTTATTTTCTTCATCTGTATAGATTATTTAATTCGTGTCTTATTACAAATATCGTTGTGAGCACCTACGAATCAAGGAGGATGTACTAAAAAACACCACCACCAAGCCGGACATCTCTACTTTTGTTTTTTTTACAAATCTTTATACAAATCATAATATAAACAACATATCACCCCTATTTCCATAAAAAAAACAACAAAAAACACATTACACAATAAATATTACAACAAACAATCCCGAAGTAGGGATAATTCCTGTTAATTATTCGAAAAATACAAATAAGGGTTTCATTTTACCCGACATGCTTTAGTTTTGCAAGGTTGATAAATCTAAAAAAAGTATAAATATCGGTTACCAATGACATACAATGAATATGTAGGACATGTGAAATGCCTTATTATCGGATCGGGTCCAGCAGGCTATACCGCAGCCATTTATGCAGCCCGCGCGGATTTGAAACCAGTACTCTATACAGGAATCATCCTCGGGGGACAACTCACCCAAACAACAGAAGTTGACAACTTTCCGGGTTACCCACAAGGTGTTACAGGTCCAGTACTCATGGAAGACCTTAAAATGCAAGCAGAGAGGTTTGGTACTGATGTGCGCTTTGGCTATATCACCAAGGTTTCTTTTTCGAAAGAAGATGGTGTACACCAAATTGAAGTAGACGGGACTCAACATATCACTGCAGAATCTGTAATCATAGCAACAGGCGCAGCCGCGAAGTGGCTTGGTCTACTTCAGAAGAGAAATTCAACGGGTTTGGCGTGTCAGCATGTGCGGTCTGTGATGGGTTCTTTTTCAAGGGACAAGATGTAGCCATTGTAGGTGCAGGAGATACGGCTGCAGAAGAAGCAACCTACCTTGCCAAGCTTTGTAGAAAAGTGTATATGTTGGTCAGACGAGACGCATTTCGCGCCTCCAAAGCGATGGTAAACCGAATTCAAAATACCAAAAACATCGAAGTGCTGTATCATACGGAGACAGTAGAGATTCTTGGAGACCAACGCGGAGTAACAGGTATTCGAACATTCAACAACAAAACCCAGCACGAGGGATCCATCTTAAATGTCAGCGGATTTTTTGTTGCCATCGGGCACAAACCCAACACAGAGCTCTTTCAGGGACAACTTGAAATGGACAATATAGGTTATCTATCGACAAAACCCAATTCTACGGCTACAAATATTCCGGGGGTTTTTGCTTGTGGAGACGTGCAAGATCCTATTTATCGCCAAGCTATTACAGCGGCGGGGACGGGATGTATGGCGGCATTAGAAGCAGAGCGCTATCTTGCGGCACGCGAAGATGTCCTTGAAGTAAATAAGGAATTGGAACGCTGATAGGAGACGAAAGTTCTATAAAGTATTAAATTGCTTTAGGAGAATAAGCGTAGGAGATGTTAATATCATCCATTTTTAGCTATCCACACCTACCCCACGTTGCTTATGCAATATTTTTGGCTTAATACCGAAGTGCTTTTTAAAACTTGCAGAGAAATGAGCGTGACTGTTGTAACCAAGAAAACGGGATATCTCATTGATGGGACGTTCACCTTGCTGTAACATTTCTTTGGCTCGTTGCATACGAACTGATGTGAGGTACCCATATATGGTTGTTTGATAACATAATTTGAAGTACTTCTTAAGGTAGTTCTCATTCGTGCCCAACAGGATGGATAACTCAGAAATCGAAGGTGGGTTAACTACGTCATGATCCAATATCCGTTTCGCTTCCTCCATCAATTTCTGCATATCTGTGCTTATTTCCTCTTTTAGCGGTAGCGATTCCTGCACCTGTTGCTGATCAAACACTAAAGCCACAAGTTCCATCAATTTCGCTTTCGTATATAAATGAAGCCAATCTTCCTCCACCATTTTATTGGTTAACTCCATTAAAATCTGCTTTTGACGTTGACTTGTCTGCATTGTATCTGGAAAGAGAGCCTTAGATTGCTGTTTTTCTAAAATCTCTTCCAACCTTATCCGATGTTCTCCCGTTTCAGGCAACCAGCTTTCTAACACAGCTACTGCGATGTTGATTTCCACAAAGCAATCTTCAGTCTGGACATGCCATAGCGCAGTCACCTCTTCTTTGTGAAACAAAAAAGCTTGGTGTCTTCCCGGCGATAGTTTACCCAACAAATTACCATCGACATAATAATGTCTATCGTCTTGGAGTGCAAAAAATAAATGAATATAAGGCTGTGCGACATCGATACAGAGGTAGCCATCACTTTGAGATTGTAATTGAGCATGCATCACATGTATCCCTTCTGGGAACACCAATTCTGTAACCGTCATCTCTGATCGGTATTGTTTTAATCTGTTTTGCCGTTGCTGAAAAGGTCGATCTGCAAAATCCCGTATATCAAACATATAGTGTGGTGGCACGACTTGCATTTCGGCTTCAACTTTCTTATCTAAAGCCCAAGTCTCTTGTAATGAACCATTTTTACGAAGTATTTTCTCCAAACCTTTACTCCTCATATGCCTTAAAAATTCCTGATTTGTATATTTTTTCTCCAACAAATGTAAGTTTTATACGCGACTTTTGCCTCTTATTAAGACTTATTTTAAATAAAATGAATAAATACACTATTCTACTTTTTTTCATCTTTTCACTTTTTGTGTCACTTCTAAAAGCACAAGATTTCGCTCTTTTCCGAGGAACAGTCCGCAATGAACAAAGTGGGGAGCCTCTTCCGAATGCTAATATCACAACATATAAACCAACGACAACATCGGTAACAGATGTTTATGGTCAGTTCATTTTAAAAACATTACCGGAGGGAACGTATGAAATACAAATCAGCGCAATTGGTTTCAAAACAATAAAACAAAAGATAAATATCTTAAAAAACGATAGAAGTACGTACGATTTTCTTCTTACGCCGACCCAAGAAGCGTTACAGACAGTAGAAATATTTGGCCGAAAGGAAAAATCCTACACAAACAACCAATCATTCATCGGAAGTAAGACCGAAACGAAACTTCGTGATCTTCCTCAATCGGTATCCTATGCCACAAAGGAACTAATTGCCGATCAAGGCTTGATGCGTGTCGGAGATATCGTAAAAAATTTTAGCGGCGTAAATCAGTTTACCTTTTATGACGATATCACCATACGTGGCTTTCGTATCAATGGTGGATCTAATACACAGCTCGTGAATGGCTTACGAACGACTACGGGTTTTTGGAAACAACCACTAGCCAATTACTTAGAACGTGTTGAAGTTTTGAAAGGACCTTCCTCTGCCTTGTTTGGAAACTCAAGTCCAGGAGGAGTAGTAAACCGAGTGACGAAAAAACCTTTAGACGAAACAAGGAAATCATTACAGTTCGCTGTGGGTAGCTTCAACAATATGAGAGCATTAGCAGATTTTACTGGCCCCATGACATCGGACAAAACTTTGCTTTACAGACTAAACATCGGTTATGAAAATGCGCAAAGCTTTCGGGACTTACAATTTGATAAAAATATAGTTATTGCACCGTCTTTTTCATTCATCCCATCTGCCAATACGCGTTTAAATTTTGATATGGTATATAACGACTCTCGGTCACGCTTGGATCGGGGGCAATCAGTTTTTGCTAATGGAGATCTCTATTCAACGCCCATCAGTCAATCCATGAGTACGGCAAACGATTTCCTCAACGAACAGACTTATATGATTACGGCATCGCTAAATCATCATTTTACAAATGATTTGAGCTTTAATGCTTCCTATATAAAAACTGGCTATGCGGAAGATCTATCGGAGCATCGCTCAGCAAATGCCTATGCTGTAGATGGCAACGGAGAAAATATCGACAACATGGTTGCGCGCCAGGTGTTTATACGTAATAGAAAACGTTTTATGGACAATCTTGCAGCGTTCTTTAACTACCAAACAAGAACCGGAACTATTCTACATAAGCTGGTTTTAGGGTACGATTACGCACAAGAGGTGCTCCCCGTGGGTGGCTCTCAATTAACAGCCAGTGGATACAGAAATAAAGATAATACAGGAACAATAGCCCGATTTAATCCGGCAAAAATAGCGGATTATATGTTGGATAGCCAAGGAAATCCGATACCCAATGTATCTAGCTTTGATTTGAGTAATCCATTAAAAAGCCAGCAATTACAAGATGCTAGTAAATACTTCTTTGCATCGACTCTAGTAGCTCCAACCTACTACCATCTCAATGCATTCTACCTGCAAGATCAACTAACTTTTGGCCCTCTACAACTCTTGTTAGGCTTGCGGTATGAAACATATAAAGATATTGTCAATTACAAAACAGAAAAAGCGGATAATGTCTATCAAGATGTCCTACTTCCTCGTATTGGCGCAGTTTATACCATCAGTCCACAAATTAACATCTATGGAACCTATGTTCAGGGTTACAACCCACAAACAGCCTCCGCTTTATCGAATCCAAACGCAGGAGGTCCTTTTGATCCTTTAGAGAATGATATGACAGAATTTGGTTTAAAAACAGCGTGGCTTAACGGAAAGCTACAATTAAGCACAGCTGTCTATCAAATCAACCAAAAGAATACATTATATGCAGCTCCTACTGCTGATAATGCAGATTTGCTGGAGCAAATTGGGAAAGAACGATCAAAAGGAATTGAATTTGATATCCAAGGTCAAATCCTTCCGTATTGGAGTATCATAGGATCTTACGCGCATAATGATGCAAAAATTACACATGGAGCAAATAACGAGGAATTGAATAGACAAAAACCGAATGCTCCAAAAAATACCGCCAACCTTTGGACTCGCTTTTCCATTCCAAAGGGAGCAGTCAAAGGTTTAGGAATCGGCTTTGGTACAAATTTCGTAGACAAGCGTAACCTGTCTTTGAATCAAGATCAAACAATACCTTCATATACCCTTTTTAATGCAGCGCTGTACTACACAATAGGAAAAGTACAAATACAAGGAAACTTCAACAACATCACTAATAAAACACATTGGGTGGGTGGTTACGACTACATTCGTCTATTTCCTGGAACACCTCGAAATTTCTTATTCACTCTTGGCTATACATTTTAACAACATGCCATTCAAGAAAATCGCATTATTTCTTCACCGCTGGCTCGGACTACTGTCCGGGCTTGTGGTATTTGTAGTTAGTACAACAGGGGCAATATTTGTCTTTGAGGAGGAGCTTTTCTCTGTATTCCATCCTGAACTATGTCAAGTAGACGTTCCTAAAAACGGAACATACCGTCCTCTCTCTGCCCTATTGCAACAGGCTCAAAATGCGGTCGATTCAGGGAAACAGATTACACTGGTTCGAACGCCCGCTACAACAGAACGTAATAAACCTTTTGTATTCGAAGCGGTGAAACGTAGAGCAAAAACCGATGTGCAAGGCTTTTTTATCAATGAAGAGATTTACTATTGGGATCGCGTTTTTGTCGACCCCTACAATGGCAAAGTACTCGGTAAAATAGATGTAGAAATGAATTTTTTCTGGATTGTACGCCAAGTTCACCAGTTTCTCTACCTACGTCGCGACGTTGGGAGTACCATTGTTGGTTCAAGTACAATAATTTTCGTATTTATATTAATCTCGGGCCTATGGCTTTGGTGGCCTAAAAACCAAAAGGTTGCCATTAAAAGAATGAAAATTGATTTCACGGCAAAGTGGAAACGCATCAACTATGACCTGCACCAAGTACTTGGATTTTATGTCTTTTGTATTGCTATTGTTATCGCCTGCACAGGTTTGGTATGGTCTTTTAAATGGTGGGAAAATAGCATTTACTTGCTTCTTGATGGAAAACGGCCTAATCTACAGGTTGCTCCGCCTACAGCCTCATTAGACACCATTTTAAAAATCACACATGACACAAGACCTATCGATTTAATTTGGAAAGATATACAGACAAAACACGTTGTTCATGAAGGTATCTACATGAATATATTAAGCGAAGTACAGCAGCTAAACGGAATAGTATATTATGATGATCGTTCTTGGTGGTCGGCTTCAGACCTCTATGCCTATGATTTACGAAATGGAAAGGCGTATAATTCCCGATTACAACACGAAAAAACGATGGGAATGAAATGGCGTAATTCAAATTATGATATACATGTAGGCAAAATAGCCGGAATTCCGGGCATGATAGTCGCCTTTCTGGGCAGTATTATTTGTGCAAGTTTACCTATTACAGGCTTCTATGTTTGGTACGGAAGAAAGTTTAAAAAAAGTAAAGCAAAAAAAGTAAAGATACCCGTCTCGTAAAATCCGTTATTCCAAGGCAGATAACTCCAAGGTCGCACTAGGCATCATAGTGTTTTGAATAGGCAAAAACAGTCGAAATATACTCCCCTCTCCCAGCGTACTAACGACCTCCAGCCGCCAACCAACACGCTCTAATAAGTCTTGACATAACGCTAAACCTATACCGGTTCCTTTTTCGTCATGCGCCCCTTCTATACTACCTTGGAATTGCTTTTCTGTGATTTTCTTCATGGTAGACGATTCCATACCACTACCGTAATCTCGAATAGCGAGAAAACTCGCCTCCTTATCCTTTAAATGAAAAACATCGACCTCTACAAGCCCACCGGGCAAACTATATTTCACCGCATTACTGATCAAGTTACATATTATGTTGCCAATTAGGTCGAATGCATGAACTTTTGACATTTCGTCCTAAAAATAGATTAAAAAAACAACATGCGATTCATGAACTAATTCTTCCACGAAATGTTCTCAAGACATAAGCTACTATGCTGAAGAAATTATGAATTTTATTAAATCAATTAATCGAAACACGGGCAGCCAACCAGTAAGCAACATCTTACCACCAACGTACTATGAAGGGTTACGTTTTAGGATCAATCTCCATAGTGTGGATTATATCATCAGGTTAGTTAGGGAAGATCTTTATAAAGGAACGCGAGCTATCCGTATTCTTGTCGATAATGTCCCAAGAACCATTGTCAAAGATAGTGCTGGGATTTGGATCTTTGAAGGAGGAACAGAAATAACAGATGTTAATTTCGCCCGGGCCATCTGGAATTCTATTGCTTTACGATACAGAATCTAGCTTGAAAGTGACATTAAAAGCAACAAATACATCAGAAAAAGAAAGATCAAGTAGATATTTTCTACTGCCATACTTTCTTGACATTCGAGAGAAAGAACATGAGATGCCTTATTATCATTCCAATCATTAAGTTCATACTTTTTCATAGTAATCGATGTTAATTCTGTTATCTACAAAGTAATAACCCGAAATTGACAACAGATTGTCAGTAGTTAAAAAAAACGATTACGGTCTTCTGCTGTCCGTTAAATAAAAAGGCTCTTTATATAGGTGGAATACTCCCTTTAGCTATTTGTATATTCATGATTAACAAGAGTAGGTATAAACAGAAAACAACAGTAAAAAACAAATAAAGCCCAATTTATCCAATGCTTAGGATAGAAAATTCTTCCATTGACCGCTTTCAGCTACTTGTTTTATTATCGTATTCCGTTGTTTGAGGAATTTCTTCATGTAACGTGCTAAGAAGAGCTTCTCTGCGAAGATTCCTAGCATTCCAAAGGGCGCTTGAAAACAAAATAAATCATGCATAATCGTACTTTCGCCTATCTTTTCGAAATGATGTTGATGGTCCATAGATTTAAAGATACCTTTTGTCATCCGATCAATAAACATAACTGGCCGTTCCATAGCTACGATTTCAACTGTTAGTTGCTGAAAGATTCCGAAGTGTTTAGCTCGCCATGTTACAGATTCCCCTTGGTTGATGAGACCAAATGTGACACCGGATACGGCCTTTTCCTGAGTGTTGGAAACCGAATATTGATGCATATCAATATTACGCGAAAGATCAAATACCACCTCTATTGGTGCATCTACTGTTGTATTTAATTTAATAACTACCAAATTCTTTCCAGCATATTTTAAGATAATAGACGCTGTATCAGCTTTTCAATATCCTTCGGTTTCGTAACGGGAGCGAAGCGTTTGCAAGGTTCACCGTTTTGATCAATGACAAATTTGGTAAAGTTCCATTTTATACGACTACCTAAAAAGCCTTTTAATTTCTTTTTTAAAAACTTAAAAACAGGATGAGCGGCCTCGCCATTGACTTCACATTTTTCCGTTAACTGAAATGTAACACCATGGTTTATTTTACAAACCTCTTCCATCCGCTCATTCGATTCAGGTTCTTGTCCAGCAAATTGATCGCATGGAAAACCTAAAATAACAAGACCTCGATCTTTGTATTTGAGATGCAGTTCTTCCAACCCCTCAAACTGGGGAGCTAAACCACATCGTGTCGCAGTATTCACAATCAGAACTACCTGGCCTCTAAAATCCGAAAAAGCAATTTTCTTACCGCTTGTCGTTTTAGCCTCTAGGTCATAGAAAGAGGCTTTGGTTACTTTATCCATCATCAATCCTTTTAATCAAACTTAAGCAATGTTCGATGCAAATACAAAGTCTCGGGTTAAATTCTCATCCACAGTTTTCATTCATTTTCGTCATGTCGCTCTGCCGCGGATTTATCTTCCGCAACACCGGATTTCCAATAGGAATATGCATAGAGTTCTTCTCGTTTCCAATTCTCTTCCTTTCTCAAGTAATTCCTGATACTCTTTACTGTAGAGAATTCCGCCGCCACATAAGCAAATCGGTTTTCGGTTGGTAGCTTATATATTTTAAGCGTATCAGCTAAAGCACTCTCTTTTTGTGGAGATTCATTATGCAACCAAGTAAATTGAATATCGGCTTTTGTATATAGCGACTGTTCATCCTCTTTTCCATGCACTTCGATGATACATGTTCCTTTAGCCTCTGCGGGTAAGTCTTCCAAAATGGCTCCAAGAACAGGAATCGCGGTTGCATCTCCAACCAGTAAGTAATTATTAGCTTTACTGTACAAAGCTGTTTTCCCATCTTTCATCAATATTCCCAATACATCACCAGCTTTTGCAGCAAGTGCCCAACTTGAAGCAGGTCCTTCATCTCCGTGAGCAACGAAGTCTATCCAAATTTCGTTCTTAATCAGATCAATACCCCGGTGCGTGTAAGTTCTTACTATTGGTCTTATAGCCTCCGACATGGGCTTCCACTGTCTATTTTCATAGTCAAATTCTGGAAAATAAACCTTATCAACACCTTTAGGAGGAATGAGTACCTTATTGTTTACGCCTATAGTCGTATTATTTATTCTAGCAACATCTTCCCCTGTTAAATATATCCTAATATAATGAGGGGTAATATATTCCTTTCGAATTACTTCAAGCTGTGTTTGAATAATTTCAAGCTTTGTTTTCTCCATATTTACTTTCTATTTTTTTCAAGCTTCCAACCACAGATCTATAGGGTAGGATTATACTATACAAAAGTAGAAAGACAACGATATTGGACGTGTCTGTAAAAGGGAGCAAAACATCCGATATCGGGAATGATTTATCGTGCATAAAAAATCAATAATG
This sequence comes from Sphingobacterium sp. LRF_L2, assembly GCF_965644235.1. Taxonomy (NCBI): domain Bacteria; kingdom Pseudomonadati; phylum Bacteroidota; class Sphingobacteriia; order Sphingobacteriales; family Sphingobacteriaceae; genus Sphingobacterium; species Sphingobacterium sp. LRF_L2. The sequence continues at coordinate 162,023 of NZ_CBFFRI010000010.1, forward strand.
TTTAAGGCCAAATTGTCATTTTTAACTTTGGTTCGTTTAGTTTCCAAAGTATAAACAAAAAACTCTCCTCCATCGTTGACACGCGCATCCAACAGATGCCCTGCAAGTGCCGTATAACCTTTCTTCCCTAATATCACATGCAGGCGTAAAGAATCTGACCATCAAGTTCAGCAATATTACCCGACAGATTCCTGATTTCCTAAAAATAATTTATACGCTTAAAGTAAAGGCTTTCTACATTCGAATTCAAAATAGTTAGATTCGCAGTAAAAAGAATTTTATATAAAATGCAAAGTCCTACACCGGAACAGGTAAAATCAGTTTTTGACAATTATTTTAAAGCAGACATACATGTCTGGAAATCCTTTTCGGAATATCTCCTCATACGCAATTTTGCAAAGGGTGAAATCATTAAGGATCACGACAAAGTCGAAAAATATGTAAACATCATCGTGTCTGGCTGTATAGGCATCTTCGTTTGGGATGGAAAAAAGGATAGCTGCATAAACATTCTTTTTGAAAATGCTTTATGTAGTGATTATCTATCTTTTATTACACAGCAACCTACAGCGATAAAAACAGAAGCGATTGAAGAGGTAACGTTATGGTCTATTCACTTTAACGATCTCAATACGTTATACAGTCGTTCTACGGTAGGAATTACCATAGGTAAAGCTATTGCTGATATCCTTTTTATGCGTAAACAACATGAACAAATACAACTTCTCACGAAAACACCAGAAACGAGGTATCTCGCATTGATAAACGAGCGTCCGGAAATATTTAAGCGCGTCCCTTTAAAAATCATTGCTGCTTATCTCGGATTAACTGCAGAAAGTTTAAGCCGCATACGCAAAAGAATCACGGAAAGATAATTTCTTACCCAAAGTCAATTTCTAGTTTGATTATTACGCTTATTTTTGGATTCAAATTAAGCTACTTTATGAATCGTATACGATTAAATAATGGTCCACAGCAGAACGCAGTAGCTATTTTAATCGCCAAAGATTCCAAACAACAACTAGACACAGAAAAAATGAAAGCAAGAAACAAGTATTTTGCCATTGGTTTATTTTACATTATCGCCGTATTGTGCCGTTATGTCGGCGCTAAAACCGACTTTTTGAAAGACATCGACAATGGCTATCTACATATTTTGTTACTTGGAATCGGCCCAACTTTAGGTGCACTTATTACCTTCGTAGTATTTCGTATTCCGACAAACTTGTCTCTTAAAGGAACATATGCTACAATTTGGATCCCGCTTATTGTCTATACGATTTTTCCTGCACTATTGATTGCTACTGTTTATTATGTACAAGAAGGAAATTTTCCTTTGCTACTTATGTTTACGGTCTTGCTATATGGCTTATTAGAGGAAATTGGTTGGCGCGGATTTCTACAAGAACAGCTCGCAAAGCTTCCTATAATTTACGCTAATCTTCTCATCGCTATACTTTGGTTTGTTTGGCATCTCAATTTTGCATGGAATACGGGAAATATAATTTTCTTCTTTATTATTCTTGCAGGTACTTGGGGAATAGGAAAAGTATATAAAAAAACACACTCGTTACTAGCCGTCGCCGGCTTTCATTCGCTAAATAATTTTTTCAGGAACGGTATTCATGGGACAGAGATCACACTTATTGTAATTTTACTCACAGTTTGGGTCGGGTTTATGATTTGGTCTAAGAGAAAAGGGAAATCACAAGAAATACAGGAAATCGGATAGTAATTGTAAAACGAAAGTTGGTTAAGCGCCCAAACACCCCGCTGTCCTTGCGAGGTTCTTGGGCAAACACTAGATTACTAAACAACAAAAACGAAAAAATTTATATAATAAGTAGATTGAGAATCCACTTGGTTCCTATCTTATTTTTAGATAGATACAAAAAACGAGCCATTTTAAAATATATTGATCGATTTGTCCATTAGAAGTCTATACGCAGGACACTAGCCGCCGAAGAGCCTCTAAAAAATTATACTGTCCTAATTTCACTCCATCTACCTAAGAAAAAGCCATTCGTAACGAATGGCTTTTTCCGTCATAATTACATGTGCTAAATCGTAAATTCAGTTAAAATTGGCATATCATTTGCTATAAATTACACAATTCATAATTTAGGTTAATAATTGGTTAGTTAGTAAAAATCCTGAAGCTCCCCGTTTCAGGATTTTTCATTTTCCGCGCACAACTTGATAAACCTATATTAAGGAGCAAGACGAGCTCGCCTAGCAGCATAAAAATCGATCTGTTCGATTACGAACATGAATTTGTTCATTATCGAACGAGGTCAAAAAACACGAACCAACAAAAGTATCTCAAAATAAGATAATTACAAAAATGGTCATCTCCTTGTTTACATCTTGGCACAAGGAAATTATAAAACAAAGTAGTATGATCAACACAGTCTTTTTCCCATTTCGCAAAAAGTGTTTCACCGACATTTCTTCGGTATTCACCGAGTTTTTCAGGAGCCCCGTCTAATTGATATTCAACAAGATAGATCTTCCAGCTAATTTTGAATAGACAAAACAGAGGCCGAGATAGAAAAGAACGATTTGTTGATAAAACAAATGAATAACAATACTAAAAATTTAACTATGAAAACCACAATCACATCCATCGTAACCGCATTCATCTTGATGATATCATTTCAGTCTTTTGCGGTGGAAAAAACAAATCCACTTCGCAATGTGGAATCCGCAAAAATTATTACCACCTATCTAGAAGCCACGACTTTAGGTAGCATTGAATTGAATAAGTACCTCTTTGCTGATGATTTTGAATACCGAAATACGGTCAATAATCTTCGATTCAACAAAAGAGAGTATACAAGCTTCTTGAAAGCGCATAAAGGGATTAAGTTCAATTGCGAGACAACCTATGAAATTTTAGATCAGAGTGGTCAAGCTTGTGTAGCGAAAGCAATAATGAAATTTGAACACTTCACTCGTGTAGATTACATTACCTTGAACCAAAACGAAGATGGCTGGAAGGTAAGCAAGGTGGTAACAACTTATCCTTAAGAATTATTAAAGTTTGTTTCAATTATAGGACATGTCGTGAGACATTTCGTTGTTTAGTTTAGTTATAAGCCTGCTCCCGCAGGCTTATTTATTTGTATTTCTCGCCGCTGCTGCCGTCCTTACCAAGGAATACGGGTCAGCGACTAATCATGTTACCATGGATCGTCCTGAAACTGTATTAAACTTGATCATAGCGTTCTGTTTAGACAGATAAAACAGGCCATGAAGATTAACCAACGGAGACTTCATACTAAAAGTTTATAATCTATAATTTAGGAGATATTTTTTATAAAAACCTGATTCTAAAACGGATTCACGACCGTATCACTTGTTAAAAATCAATATCAGTCTTACTTTTTGGCATCCTACTTGTAACGTAATAAAAAAATAATCCATAAGCACGTCTTAGTTGTACACAGACCGTATCGATATTATTCCATTATGTCAGAAAAAACACCTTTTATTCAAGCAGTAAACCGTCGAGAATTTGAAGAGGCGGTTTCCTTGTTACAGAGCGGACAAGGGATCCCCGCATCTATGCATTCGCAAAATTTACCTTTCTTCTTTCATCAAATTATGAGAGATAAAGGTTATTCACTAATCAGAGCGCTTGTGGAACATGGAGATATTCCCAATGATATATACGAATTTGAGAATTTTCGAGAAAGCATATATTATCCCATATTTAAATCAATTAATCCCGATACGGATTTACTCGATCTGCTCCAATTCTTATTAACACATGCAGAAAACTTACAAGACGAGGTAGATGAATACACCCTATTATCTTATGCTTTTGAAGTGGAAGCTCCGTTACCGATAGTTAAAGCACTTATAGATGCCGGTTTACGTACCGATATTCGAAATAACGCAGAAGAAACATTACTCCACACTGTAATCAAATATTGCCGGGCCCCTGCGGAGAAGTTAGTTGATTATGTAAAGTTGCTTTTGGCCGAAGGATTAGATATACAAGACCGAAATATTGTCAAAAAAACGGCTTTGCATATGGCGATAGAAAGCAATAAAAAACAGCTATTGGATCTACTACTTGAACAAGGGTCAAGTCCAAACGATCAGGATGCTGAAGGGAATTCGGCTTTCTTCTACGCCATTGTTCACAAACTAGACCTCGATATTTACAACAAACTATCTGCATTTGAGTCTATAGATTTCGATCAACGCAATAAAGAAGGAAAAAGCGTACTTCATGAACATCTTCGCATGTTACACGGATCCTATGAGACGAATCCTTTGTTACTTACCAAACTCCTTGAAGATGGAGCGGATTTGAATGCGACAAGCTTACATTATCATGTACCCAAATCTGGCTGGGATTGGGTTGCAGAGAAAAACCCTATCGTCCTTGATTTAGCATTAAGGCTAACTATGCCCGATATTAATCAAACGGATGATCAAGGAAATACACTTTTACATAAAGTTTGTGCTGTCAATTGCAATTATGACCAACAGGTAGCAAAAGATATCTATAAAAAGGTCAAAATGTTATTGGAGGCGGGCGCGGACAGCCAATTGACCAATAATAAAGAACAAACGGCACTGATGCTAGCCTCCGCAGACAATCTAAAAACAAAAACCGTTGAACTCTTAATCTTACATTCACAAAAGGAGAAATAAACGATGTCCATGTCATTTATTATAGCCTGCGAAAGCGGCAAACGAAAAATAGCAGAACTGCTACTTAATAACAAAGAAGTTGATGTAAAATACACTGATGAGAAAGGTCGTACTGCTTTGCATTATGCTGCACACCGAGGCTACATTGATCTCGTAAAATCTTTAGTGGGAGCTGGCGCTGACTTAGATTACGAAGATCACCAAGGAGAAACGCCTCTCTACTTTGCTTTTTTGCAAAAACAAAAACAAACAGCAATTTATTTGATAGAACAAGGGGCTCGTGTAGAGATCAACGACTTCGGGGGAAATAGCCTACTCCATATTGCCGCACAGAATGGACAGATCGAGCTTGCTGAACTTGTCATTCAAAAGGGAATCCCGGTAGACGCAGAGAATAATGAAGCGCGAACACCTCTACTCGTAGCTTCAAACTATCGTTACATAGAGCTTGTGAAACTTCTTATCCGCAACGGAGCAAATATAAATGCAGCGGACAAACAAGGGAACTCATCGATCCTTATTGCAACTCAACATAAAAGTCTCCCCATTATGAAGCAACTTATCGAGGAAGGTGTTGACATCAACCACGTGAATCATCATGGCGAAAATGCTTTATTATTCGCTTGTCATCAGGCTAACAAAACTGCAATTACGGTCCTTATTGAAGCTGGAGCAGACATTTTTGCAACTTCTAATGACGGGCTCTCTCCTCTTTGGTATGCGTGTGGACATAATCAAAAAGAAATTGTGAACCTCTTTATCGATAGAGGGCTAGACCCGAACTACAGTAGACCTATAACAGGAAACGATCAAGTATTATATGGCTATCTTGACTGGATAGAAACGGCGAACAATAGTACACTCAATGCTGAATTTAGTTTAAAAACTACGCAGATTCAAGGAGGCGAGAGTCTTCTCCATCTCGCCGTAAAAAACGGACACTTCAGTATGGTTAAACTTCTACTAGAGCGTGGCGCTTCTGTGGATATACAAGATGAATCTGGCAATACAGCCTTGCATTATGCTGCTGTAAATGGAAAAAAAGATATTACGCGCTATCTATTGGAACAGGGAGCTGACCCTCATTTGGTTAATCGCAAGGAGCAGAAAGCAATCGATTATGCAAATATCAAGGGTTATAATGAAATAACGGAATTGCTACTGAAATATGGTTCAAGTATTGGAAATACTACTGTCGCAAATGCAAAGAACACAGCCCCCTCTTCATCGAATAGCATTTCTGATAAAAAAAAGCAGCTAATGGAGCTCAAAGAATTGCTAGACGCTGGCATTCTAACACAAACAGAGTTTGACACAGAGAAAAGTAAAATACTTAACGGTTAGCGGATTAATCGATAAACAGAGACACTTCTCTGTTTATCGATTAAAAAAGAGAAGTGTCGTATATTAATGCAACAAATTGAACTCACAAAACGTTTTGTTCCCCTAGTACCCGTACGACTTTCATAAACCGCTTCTTGTAACTACCTTCCAACATCGTCTCTGTTACAGCCTGTGCTTTACCGGAGCTTGCGTGAATAAAGCATAACTTATTGTCATTAGAAAGAACAATGCCCACATGTCCAATTGATCTTCTGGCAGGATTCGTTCCTGTGAACAGAATAATATCACCTGCCTTGGCGTCCGACAATGGAATAGTCTTACCCACTTGCCCGATCGCTGATGAACTCCTTGGTATAGTAATGTCAATTTGCTTAAATACATAATATACAAATCCAGAGCAGTCAAAACCATGCGACGGACTTGCCGCACCATATTTATAACCTATTCCTAATAATTTTTTCGCAATTGAAACAACGGCTTTAGGCTTATTCTCATCATCAGGAGACTGCAGAGTTACTCCATCTTTATCTTGTATTCTACAAATACGAACTGATTTTGCAAAATAATCCGCACGGATACACAAAAAGAACGTAGAAAGAAGAATCGTCAGGTAAATTCTTTTCCAACCAGTAATTATTCCCATAAACACAAAGGTAAACAAAATATCGCAATCTGCTATTTTATAACATGTTAACCATATATCAACCACGGTTATATAAGGCAGAAGAACATCTCATGCAATCAGGAATGGTCAGATTCAGAAATGTGTATTAAATAAAAAAGCTTCAATTTTAGTTGAAGCTTTAATAATGTAGCGGGGAGCAGGATCGAACTGCCGACCTCAGGGTTATGAATCCTGCGCTCTAACCATCTGAGCTACCCCGCCGTTTTCGTGATGCAAATATAGCAAATAGTCATGATATGCCAAGGAAAAATTTATTTTCACAATATTTTCTTCAACAGAAATATACAACATTCTCATTATAAATAAAATAAAATCATTTTCCTAGAATCAATAAAATTAATTTTACATTCTATTTTGATTACAAAAATAAAATTGTATTATTACAAACATCAACAATGGAGATTTTGTGTTAGCCAAAACAAACTATATGGAACAAAAAATTGAAATTCATTTAGAATATATCATTAATTCGTCGCCTCGAATTTTATTCCCCTATATACAGGAACCCAATGCCTTGTCCCAATGGTTTGCAGATGACGTAAATTACAGGGATGGTATTTATGAATTTGTATGGGATGATGAGGTAAACCGTGCCAAGCTTATTTCTAGTAAAGAAAACAAATCTGTCCGTTTTAAGTGGATAGAGGATGACCCTTATTACTTTGAAATTGAAATCATACAAGACGAGTTGACCAATGATGTCGCTCTATCTATTACAGACTTTGTAAAATCAGACAATCTGGAAGACAGAAAGAAGATCTGGGATAACTCAATAGGCTATCTGCAAAGTGTAATTGGTGCATAAAAAATCATCACCATACCTCTACAAAATACTCGAGTGTATCTGCATACCGTTTGCTTAAAAAACAGAAGCTTACGAAAAAAAGCATATCTTTGTTATGGAATTTCGTAAGGAAATTTGGTGCTGATATGAAAAAGATACACTTATTAATTTTACAGGCATTTATAAGACCATTTTTGGTCTGTTTTTGCATTGTAATGTTTGTTCTTTTAATGCTTTTTTTGTTCAAATATATTGATGACCTGATCGGAAAAGGATTTGAATGGTATGTATTAATGGAACTAATTGGCTACCAATGTGCTGTTCAGTTATCGATGGCGCTCCCATTAGCCATGTTACTATCCTCGATCATGACTTTTGGTAATCTCGGTGAGAGCTATGAACTCGTAGCTATCAAAGCCGCTGGTTATTCCTTAAGGAAGGCCATGACACCTTTAATTTTTCTAGTTGCTCTCTTTGCGGGAGGTTCTTTTATATTTTCTGACTACATCCTACCCGTAGTGAACCTAAAAATGGGTTCTTTATTGTGGGATGTTCGAAACAAAAAAGCAGATTTCCTTATCAAACCTGGTATCTTCAATGCTACAATTCCTGGCTATTCCATCCGCGCCAAAAGCAAAAGTGAAAACGGCACAATCTTATATGATTTAATGATTTATGATCATAACAAGGCGGGTAACGCAGCGAACAACGTACTATTAGCGAAAGAAGGCTTCATGCAGAATTCCGCAGATAATAACTACATGATCCTTCGGCTTAAGGATGGGGTCCGCTATGAAGAACAACGATCTAGAAATGCCAAACGATACGATCCACGTCAACAATTCACACGCTTTCGCTTCAAAGAAACCGAGCAAAAATTTGATATGGAAGCATTTCAGATGAAACGTACGGATGAAAGTCTATTTAAGACACACCATTCAATGTTGAATCTAAAACAATTAAAACTCTATACCGACTCAAATAAAATTCAAATAGATAGCGTCTCTAGACTTATTTTTTCGGAAACTAAAAATTACATCACTTATCTTTCGCCATATTATCACGAAGCAACCGTAAAACCGGTTTCGGTAAAGAAGTTTGACAATTTTTTGGAGGGATATGTAACGCCTGAGCAACGAAGGAGCATTATTAGCAATGCCTTAGGACAGGTACAACAGCTAAACAACATCTTTGACATGAAGGAACCTGAATACAAGGCCTATACAGATAAAGACATTCGCTACCATATTGAGTTTCATCGTAAATTCACCTTGGCGGTGTCTTGTCTCTTACTCTTTGCTATTGGAGCTCCTCTTGGTGCCATAATCCGAAAAGGTGGATTAGGCTTACCTGTGGTTGTTGCCATCATTTTCTTCTTAATTTACCATATCATTTCGACGATGGCAGAAAAAGCAGCCAAGGATGGCAGTCTTGATCCAATTCTAGGTATGTGGATGGCAATTTTTGTACTTACTCCACTTGCTGTGTTCTTAACCTACAAATCGACAACAGACTCTTCTCTGTTCGATATCGATCAGTATAAGTTAAAAGTACAGATGCTGTGGAAATGGGTTACGAGCAGATTCGATAAAAAGTTGCAACATTAGTAGATCGCTTTTTGACAAGTGAATTATACAAAAGCGATGAAAGAAATCTACCTTTGCAAAGAAAGACTAACACAACATGGATATAAAATTAAATACGATCGAAGAAGCTATTGAAGATATCAAAGCTGGAAAGGTCATTATTATAGTGGATGATGAGGATCGTGAGAACGAAGGAGATTTTGTGACCGCAGCCCGCAATGCAACTCCTGATGTGATCAACTTTATGGCTACACATGGACGCGGACTTGTATGTGCACCTCTTACACAGGAACGCTGCAACGAGCTTAACCTAAATTTAATGGTTGGAGAGAATACAGCAGTGTACGAAACCAATTTTACTGTATCTGTCGATCTTCAAGGATACGGATGTACTACCGGAATATCTGCATCCGATCGTTCAAAAACAATAAAAGCCTTAATAGATCCGAATATACATCCAGAAGAATTAGGCCGTCCAGGACATATATTCCCTCTTATTGCAAAAGATGGTGGGGTATTGCGCCGGACAGGACATACAGAAGCTTCTGTAGACATCGCACGTCTTGCTGGATTTGAGCCTGCTGGCGTTCTCGTTGAAATACTAAAGGAAGATGGTGAAATGGCTCGCCTCCCTGACCTTATGGAGGTTGCTAAACGTTTTGATTTGAAAATAATCAGTATAAAAGATCTTATTGAATACCGCCTGAAAAACGATTCCTTAATTCAGGAGGAAGAAACGGTAAACATGCCGACACAATGGGGAGAATTTAAACTGAAGGCTTTCACTCAAAAAAATACAGGAGAGCAACATCTGGCCTTATACAAGGGCGAATGGGAGGAAAATGAATCGATCTTAGTACGTGTGCACAGTTCTTGTATCACCGGTGATATTTTTGGATCTTGCCGATGCGATTGTGGACCACAGCTTCATAAATCGATGGAGATAATTCAAAATGAAGGAAAAGGGATTATCGTATACATGAACCAAGAAGGGCGCGGAATAGGACTAATTAACAAATTACACGCCTATAAACTTCAGGAACAGGGGGTAGATACCGTGGATGCAAATTTACAATTGGGCTTTAAAGCTGATTTGCGGGATTACGGTGTGGGAGCTCAAATTCTTCGTCATATGGGCGTTACAAAAATGCGACTATTATCTAACAATCCAACAAAACGTGCTGGCCTCGTCGGGTATGGGTTAGAAGTTGTAGAAAATGTCCCAATAGAGATCGAACCTAACCCCTATAATGAGGGTTATCTTAAAACAAAAAGAGACCGAATGGGACACTCGATTCTGAAAGACAGCTAATGTGGTGCGTTAACGAATAGCGAGCTCGCATTATTCGCCTAATTATTCTTACATAAATAAAGCCGTTGCCAAGAAAATCCTTTTTTAAAGATTTTTTCTTGGCAATTTCTTTATAAACATGACTCGTCTTTCCTCAATCCTTCATTATTAAATAAAAGGATTAGCTTAAACATCGACATAACAACAAAAAGGATTATAGAAAATAGCATTCATCAAAACAGTTCATCTTACCAAACGTTAGAAATTAAAAAGGAATTTTATGAACAGCACCCTATTTATAGAAAAAGCATATATTGACGGAAAGTTCGTCCACAGTGAAAAAACGTTTCCTGTTATTAACCCTGCAACATTGCTCCCTTTAGGCCATGTTCCTGATCTCACTGTGAAAGATTGTCAAACAGCCATTAATGCTGCTGAAAATGCATGGAAACAATGGCAAAAAACAACCATAGGAGAACGAACAACACTTGTCCGAAAAATTTTCGAACTGATTAATGAATACAAAACGGAACTCGCGGAAATCATGACTAAAGAATGTGGAAAGCCGCTGACCGAATCTCTGGTAGAAGTTGACTATGCCAATTCGTATATGGAATGGTATGCCGAAGAAGGTAAACGCACCTATGGTGAAACCATACCTGCTTTAAAGGAAGGTACACGTCTTCTTACGATCAAACAAGGCGTAGGTGTGGTAGCCGCTATTACCCCTTGGAATTTTCCATTAGCTATGATTACCCGAAAAATTGCACCTGCGCTCGTTGCAGGTTGTACCGTCATTCTTAAACCAGCATCGCAAACGCCGTTCTCAGCTATTGCCTTAGCTCGATTGACAGAAATCGCAGGTCTTCCCAAAGGAGTATTAAATATTATAACATCAACAGACAGCAACGGAATTGGCAACGAACTAGCATCCAACCCTGCAATACGTAAGATCTCTTTTACAGGTTCCACAAAAGTCGGCAGTATTTTAATGCAGCAAGCAGCTGGTACGATTAAAAGAGTTTCTATGGAATTGGGCGGAAATGCACCGTTTATCGTATTTGACGATGCCGATATTGATGAAGCTGTTAAAGGAGCCATCGCAGGAAAATTTAGGAATGCGGGACAAACTTGCGTAGCGGTCAACAGATTCTACGTTCAACGCAGCATCTATCAGGAGTTCGCCCAAAAGCTGAGTGCAGAGGTTTCAAAACTCCGTGTCGGCAATGGGATGGAGAATAACATACAGGTAGGTCCACTGATCAACGTAAAAGGCTTGGACAAAGTAAAACAACATGTGGCAGATGCCGTGGAGAAAGGAGCAAAGATAGCTTTCGGAGGGAATCCCATAAAAGACCTATTTTTTGAGCCTACAATATTAACAGACGTTTCTCATGATGCACTCATCGCGAAAGAGGAAACCTTCGGTCCCGTATGCGCGTTATTTCCATTCGAAACAGAAGAAGAAGCGATTCGCCTAGCGAACGACACACCGTTCGGTTTAGCAGCTTACTTTTATTCTACGAACATATACCGTTGTCAGCGTGTATCCGAACAAATTGAGTCGGGAATGGTAGGAATAAACACAGGCATGGTTTCGAATGCATCAGCGCCTTTTGGAGGAGTTAAACAATCAGGTCTAGGCCGCGAGGGATCGAGCCATGGTTTATCAGAATATTTAGAGGTAAAATACCTTTGTTTTGGCACCTAAAACGTTGATTTTTAATCAACGTTTTTTACCAAAGATGATAGCGTATTCCAAACATCACATAATTTGGATCTACCTCTTCCCAATCCAAATTATATTTTACTTTATAACCTGCATAAAGCGATAAATTTACAGAGGGGAAATAATAGCTTAGCCCCACCTGACCATTAGCTACCGTATGATTTTCCTTTTGCTCAGGCACAATTTTCTCCCCGGCGATTTCATTATATCTATAAAAATCCTGACCAATTCCTCCCCCTAAAAACACATTAAAATTCGTTTTCTCTCTATCTAAAAAAGAGAACAAATAATCAGCCCCAACTGAAACGTAACCGTTTCGTCCAAAAACCTGCGCTTGGGCAGATGAAAATCTACCAAAGTCATACTTTCCTTGAATTCCGAAAGCACCATTATATGTCGGAGATTCGAGTTGGACATCGCCGTAAAATCCAAATGCCCAAGCATGTTGCTCCTGCGATTTGGCTACAAGAGTAAATAGAATTGAAATGAAGAGTAAACTGATATTTTTCATACGTAAATTAATATTTATTAAGTGTTACATTTATTTCATTGGAATAAATGAGCTCGTTTCACTCGGTTTGTTTTTTAAAGGTCATATGGAATGTCTAGCGTATTTTCATTCGTGTTTGTATTCTACTTTCGTGAGCCATTCATCCACAGTAGCTTTTTTTTTTTAGTCTATATGTTCTCCTTTTGATTTGCGATATCTTTTATACAATTTAATTAGAATCATCAATAGGACTGCTAAGCTCAATAATCCCAAAACCCCAAAAATCCAATCAACCGCCGATCTAAAAATAACAAGAAATACAATAGCAAAGAGAATAATAGTGGACACCTCATTCCAAAGACGTAATTGCGATGACGTCCAAGAACAACGCCCTGTTGCCAAAAGCTTCATAATATGTTGACTTTTGAAATGATAAAAAATTAAGCCGATAACGAAGCCCAACTTCACATGCATCCAACTTTGGCTGAGTAATCCAGGGGAAAGATACAACATGGTCATGGCAGAAGCAATGGTAATATACATGGCCGGAGTAGCAATAACCCACCATAGGCGACGCTCCATCAAACTAAATTGTTTATGCAAAATCTCGTACTCTAGCGCTGTTTTTTCCTTCGCCTCTGTATGGTAAATAAACAAGCGAGGCATATAGAATAGACCTGCCATCCAACAAACCATAAAAATAATATGCAATGATTTTGCGTATAGGTACAACATGTCAAAAAGGATAAAATGAGGGGCTAATCGCCCCCAACATTCTTTTAATATCTATATTCTTTCACCGTATCGATCGCATATTTAACGTTATCGAAAGGAATATCCGGCATAATACCATGCCCTAAATTAAATATAAAACCATCTTCCCCACGCATACGTTCAAATAATTGGTGAATTTTTTCTTTGATCACTCTTTTCTCCGCGTAAAGTACAAATGGATCTAAATTCCCTTGTACTGCGATACCTTGAGGCAAGGACTGTTTAATATTTTTAAGATCGGCATTCCAATCGACAGAAATAACGTCTGGATTGGCTTCCGCCATCATTGGTGCGAATACAGACGAACCCTTACAAAACGAAATAACAGGAACAGAACGTTTTATATTTGCTAGAATATATTTATTGTAATAATGTGAAAAATCCCGATAGTCATTCCATGACAGCGCTAGTGCCCAACTATCAAACAATTGCACAGCATTTACACCAGCATCAATCTGCATATTCAGGTATTGAATAGTGACATCTGCAATTTTCTGAAGAATTTGATGTGCCAGTTTAGGTTCATTATTCAACAGCAATTTCGTCAATTTAAAATCTTTGGATGAAGCTCCTTCGACCAAGTAGCTTAATATCGTGAACGGTGCTCCCGCAAATCCAATTAAAGGTATGCTTCCGTTTAGACGCTGTTGTATAACACGGATTGCATCCGCCACATATTCCAACTTGTCCAGACAATTCACCTCTAATCTATCGGCATCGGCTTGCGTACGAACTGGATTACTAAAACGAGGACCAACACCCTGTTCGAACGATAAATCGCCTCCCATTGCTTCCGCCGTTACCAGAATATCAGAAAATAGAATAGCGGCATCAATACCCAACAAATCAACAGGTAGCATGGTGACATCTGCTGCAATTTCAGGCGTTTTACACATCTCTAAAAAACTATACTTGTTTTTTATTTCCCAATACTCGGGCATAAAACGTCCTGCTTGACGCATCATCCATACCGGAGGTCTTTCTGTAGCCTGCGATAAAGCAGCTTTTATGAATAAATCGTTCTTTAAAATTTGGTTCACTTAGATATTTTTATTTAGTTCTACTTCTATTTTCTCAACAATCCTCAACTGTCTTTCTGTCAATTTTAACTTTTTCGCCAATTCCAAATAAGCGGATACTCGATCATAGTTCTTTTTCCGCAAGCTTATATTCGCCAGATTGATAAACACGAATCCTTTTTCTGCATCCCGTTTCCAAGGTAAACGAGAAGCCAATTGAAAATGATATTCGGCTTCGTCAACCTCATCTCTCTTCAATAAAATATTCCCCATCATAAACTCATAATAGTTACGACGCCCTTTACGCAAATTATCCGGATTTTTTATTTCAGCCAATAAACGCTCGGTTTTCTCATAATCTTGCTTATGAAAAGCTTGGGTCGCTAAAAAGACCGTACCTTCCCGAAAATGCCCCCAAATGAGATAACCTATACCGCCTAAGATATAAATTGCAAAATTGTAATGCTGTGCATAAACTGCATAAAGAAGAAATGCCACCGCAATTGCGATGACAATCATTCTAGATTGTGTATTCATTGCGTGTTATACTGCCGCTGTGTCTGTAAACTTATAACCTACACCTCGAATCGAATGAAAATATACCGGATGTTTCTGATCTGGTTCAAAATACTTTCTAAAAGTCAATATGAAGTTATCTATTGTACGAGTTGAGGGATAAACATCATAGTTCCATACCGTTTCAAGAATTTGTTCGCGCGACACAGCTTCGTTCTTCCGCTCAATCAGCAGCTTCAACAACATCGTTTCTTTCTTCGTAAGTGAGGTTATTGTGCCATCAGTATGGTGCAATTCATAGGAGTTAAAATAGATTGTTTTGTCACCTATGCTGTAAGAATTAAACTCTTTTAAATCATCCGCTTTAAGTCCGCGACGAATCAGATTGCCAACCCGAAGAATCAGTTCTTCCAAATTGAATGGCTTAACCAGATAATCATCTGCACCTTTTTTTAGCCCCGTGATACGATCTTCACTGCTGTTCTTTGCCGTCAAAAACATGATGGGGACTTCCGTATTCTGTAATCGAACAGTTTCAGCTACTTGAAAACCGTCAATTTCAGGAATCATAACATCTAGAATGAGTAAATTGAATCGTTCTTCTTTAAAAATTTTAAGAGCCTTTTTCCCATCTGTAGCTGTTGTTACACGATAGCCTTCTAACTCAAGATTTAATTTGATAGCTTCTAACAAATGTTCTTCGTCTTCTACCAAAAGTATGCGTTGTTTAGTTTGCATAGTTCTCAAATGTTACTTCAAAAATACTCCCAGATGGAGCGTTATCTTTTACCTTTATTGAGGCATTGTGTTTTTGTAATACGGTCTTCACGATATACAACCCTAAACCTGTGCCTTTAGTTTTACGCGTGGATTCATTTCCTACACGATAAAACTTATTGAATATATTTTTCTTCTCCTCATCAGGAATGCCGGGACCGTGATCCGAAACAGAAAACGTCAACCTTCCGTCTTCCAGCTTTTTCAATTGTACAACGACATTTGCACAAGGAGGAGAATATTTAATTGCATTTTCAATCAAGTTGTTTACGACGTTGGTAATAGCAAACTTATCTGCATGAATAGTGACATCCTGTTCTAAATCTGGCTTAATAACCTGCGAACTACAGGCATTTTTTTGCAAACGATCTACAACGCTATTGACCACATCGGAAAAATTAAATTCTTCTTTGGGTAAATTAAAACTTCGGTTTTCCAATTTCGTAGTAAGCAAAACATTTTCCACAAGATCATCTAAACGTTCGATGTCTTTAAGGGAGTTAGCCAAAAACATTTTTTGCTGTTCTCTTTCTAAATCTCTCTTTAGAATAGTTTGAATATAAAGCTTTACCGACGCTAATGGAGACTTTAGTTCATGGGTGACGGATAGCAAAAAGTTTTGCTGTTGTTGTTGCTGTTTATGTTCTCTACTAAACAGTTTTTTCAAACGCATAGCACCCCAGATAAAAATAAGGAGGAAAAAAATTCCCTCACCAATGATCATCCCTCTGCGTTCTGGCTCATAGCTCACCAAAAGGTAACCCCACCAGCCAAGCTGCATCACAGCATAAAAAACTAAAAAATAAAATAAAACAAGGGCTCTCCTCATATAAGTTATTAAGATACGCAAAAATAACCATTTGTAGGTCTGTATGAAAATACTAAACACTTTTTGACACTCAGACGAAAAAACCTCTTTCTCTAATGCTGTACCAAGTGTATAATACAACTACGTAACAACAACAAAATAGCACTGCTGATAACACTAGTGTCAACCATATAAAAATGAATTATGTAAGTTTGTATATGTTTTTTGATAAAAAAGATATTTTCTTCGATCTAGACCACACCATTTGGGACTTTGACCGCAATGCACAAGAGACGCTGCATGATTTATATTACAAATATGGATTCGATAAATTGACTGGACAGCAGAATTCAGATGTTTTCATTAATACCTATACGTACAACAACCATCGGCTATGGGATGAATATCACCATGGAAGAATTGATAAGGCGACTTTACGTAAAGCTCGTTTTGAAGATACATTTGAGCAACTAGGCCTTTCTCCTCAATTATTCCCTTGGGCTTTTGAGGACGAATATTTGGCTATTTGTCCCACCAAAACGAATCTTTTTCCTAATGCCCATGAAACACTCCGTTATTTACAATCGAAATATAATCTTCATCTTATTTCCAACGGATTCAAAGAAGCGTGTGAAAAAAAGTTAGCGCATAGTAATCTTTCGAATTACTTTCAGACAATTGTTATTTCAGAAAATGTAGGTGTCAACAAACCGAATCCTCAGATTTTCCACTATGCGATATCCAACAGTTCTTCTGTAATTGATACATCGATCATGATTGGGGATAATCTCGACGCCGACATCAGAGGAGCACAAAATGTAGGTATTGATGCTATTTTTTTTAATGCCATAGGAGCAGAAAAACCAGCTGATGTTCGCTACATGATCCGAGATCTAGGAGAACTTGAATCCTTCTTTTAAATTAAAAAAAGCGTACTATCTTGATAAATTTTCAAACATATAGGTACGCTATTTATCATACAAAAAGCCAGATTATATGAAAAGGAACTCCTTAAATATAATCTGGCTTTGTATCAGCTTACGCTGTTACATCACTTTATTCTTACAAAACCTTTACCGTAATATTCTTTAACCAAACGTCGTCACCGTGATCTTGAAATCCAATTACCCCCGATTTTGTTTTTCCACCAACTTGGTTTAACAATGCAAAAGCGAGAGGCCATTTTGTCTGACTGAATTTACTTTCTTGTAAAAGAGCTGTCCAAGCTGGAGTCCACAAATCGTATTCAACCACCTTTACGCCATTTTGATAATGGGTAACTTTTCCTTTATTTACGACAATCTTTGCCTTATTCCATTCACCTGCGGGATTACCATTCTGGGGTATCGCCGGAATCATATCGTACAACGATCCTGATTTACGGTTTCCATCTACTCCCATCTTCGCATCCGGGTGATTTTCATTATCCAACAATTGATACTCTGGACTAGAAATGTAAATTGGCTGGTCTTTAACTTCCTTAGCAAGGAAAAACACACCAGAATTACCCGATTGTGATATTTTCCAATCGAACTCTAATTCAAAATTCTTGAAGTCGTAGGCGAAGACAAGATCTCCACCATCAGGATTGGTTACCCCTACTGGATTTTTAGAAAATTTCAATGTTCCATCTTCAATAGACCATTTAGCGGGCACTTTTTCTTTATTATATCCACGCCAGCCATCTAATGACTTACCGTCAAAAATCACATAAGCTCCATCTGCATTTTTTGGAAATTTCTTGATATCGACCTTAGGAAGATTTAGGATCTCATATGGAGGTACATCAGTTGCCACAACATTTTTATTTTG
Source organism: Sphingobacterium sp. LRF_L2 (assembly GCF_965644235.1). NCBI lineage: Bacteria > Pseudomonadati > Bacteroidota > Sphingobacteriia > Sphingobacteriales > Sphingobacteriaceae > Sphingobacterium > Sphingobacterium sp. LRF_L2. The sequence goes on from NZ_CBFFRI010000010.1 coordinate 180,306, forward strand.
GGCCTTACTTGATACCGCAACCAACAGCATAACAGCACTGATTGCGTAAATAAATTTTCTCTTCATATAAATACACATAAGTTTAGTTGTCAACTAAAGGTAATAAAAATTATGCACTTTTAATATCCGCCTCCCATATCTTCGCCCATTCCTTCGCCTTCATTTTTATCCCGCTTCTTCGTAAGATCTTGAATACCGAAACGATAAGAAAATGAAAGCGTTACCATACGTTTCATCCAACGATGTTCGAACTCCGAATTAATCTGCGGCGTTACCGTTGTTGCACCAAAACGACGCGTATTAAATAAATCGCGGACATTCAGCGACAAATTTGCACGTTTGTTCATAAATTCTTTCTTGACAGCAACATCAACTCCCGCCATATACTTCATCTTCCCCTGAGCCATAACCCGTGGTGCCGCATAATCTCCGCGTACCTGCATCGCCCAACTTTTAGCGAACTTCACATTTGTATTCAAATTGGTATTCCAATTCACACCTTCCTGCTCTTGAATATCAAAAGCATCATTTCCTTCAATTTTATTGTAGAATAGATTACCATTCCAAGTCGCATCCCACCAATTCGTGAGGTTAACTTTTGTAATCAGTTCTAATCCCGCTACATTAGAACTGGTTAAATTCTCCCACTTACTGTAGGTAACGCTATTATTATCTACCTCATAAATGTAAGGTTGCATCACATCATTCATCCGTCTATAGTATGCAGATGAAATAAAATTCCATTTACTATAGAACTTGGCAAAACTAGCTTCAAAGGAGTGTATATCTTCAGGCAATAAACTGGGATTCCCTTGTCTTCTATTCATTTCATCTGACACGTCCGGAAATGGGTTAACTTGCCATCCTTTTGGACGCTGAACCCGACGTGAATAACTCAATTGAATCTTATCACCAGCATCATTTACATCATAAGTTAAGAACACCGTTGGATAAAGGCGAAAGTAATTTTGCTTCCCATTGGTTTCCAACTCATCGGCAGACAAATCAGGATCTTTACTAAAATATGTGGTGCTAAGATCGACCTGTTCTGCACGTAAACCAATCTGATAACCGATTTTCTTTGACAAACGATCCTGATAATTTACATATAAGGCGTGTACAGCATTCGTCATGTCAAAATCGTTGCTAATAGAATAATCGGGATAGTAGCTATTATCCACTGTATTTAGCGTATCCGAAAACTGCGTATCAAACGACTTACGGATAATGCTACGATAGCCTGCTTCAAACTTACGATCCTCTCCCAATGGCAAAATGTAATCGAGCTGAATATTCATCATCTTCCCATCTTCGCTTGTATTATTAATACGACCGTCCGTTGGCATTCCTGAACTATAGGTCTGGGTGAAACTATTCGTTCCATCTTCCGTGTCTCTCCCGTAGTTGAAGTTTGCGGTCAACTCTTCCCCTTCCCTTTTTAGTTTCCGTAAAAAATCAACATTGATATCATATCCTAAATCCCCTTCGTTCTGACGAGACAATCGCGTACTTGTTCCAGATAGACTAGGATGATTATAATATTGATAGATCAAATCAGCATCTCTATCGTTGTCCCGAACACTTAAATTACTGGACACACCTACGGTAGTCTTCTCATTGATGTAGTAATCAGCTCCGAGCTTGAATGTATTATTGATCCCCCTTCTTGAAGTCTCTTCCGTATTATTAATTTGACTGTTATTGTTTAGGTATAGGTTATTTCTTAATCCAGATCCCACGTTATTTCTTCTATTGAAATTGTAGCTTCCGTAATAATTAAACTTTTTATCTCTGTAATTTAGCGTCACACCTGCCATGTAGTTATTATAGGATCCACCAGATGCCGTGACTGTACCGTTGAGACCGGTACTTACATTTTTCTTTAAAACGATATTAATGATACCGGACTGTCCTTCAGCGTCGTATTTTGAAGAAGGGTTTGTTATTAGCTCCACTTTATCAATGGCATTGGCAGGCAAAGATTGCAATAACGCATTGATATCGCTTCCAGCCATAGCAGATTCTCTACCGTCAATCAATATTTTCACACTACTCGACCCTCTAAGGGACACTGCTCCATCCATGTCCACTTGTAATGTAGGAACATTTTGTAAAAGATCTGTTGCTGAACCACCAACACTCACTAAACTCTGCGAAACATCAAATACTTTTCGATCTATGCCCAACTTTAATTCAGGTACGCGTGCCTCAACGACAACTTCTTGAATAACTTTACCGTCGTCTGTCAACAGAATTTTACCTAGGCTAGTAGGATCTGTGGAATTAACCAGAATATTTTCACGAATAATATCCTGTTTTCCTACATAAGTGATTCTTAACGCATAAGAACCAAACTCCACTTGATTAAAAACCAATTGTCCGTTGAGGTCACTTTGAGCCCCAAGCACATAGCTTTTATCAATTTGTTTTAACAAGGAAGCACTAGCACCAATAATGGGTTCATTGGTTTCCGCATCTATTACAAGAGCTTCTATTTTTCCCTTTTGGGCAAAAATAAAAGAAGGGAAAATAATATAAAAAAGTAAAAGCTTATAGTTTTTAGTTGATATCATGTGAAAACAAACATTTTCACAAAACAACAAAATAAAACCTGCTATAGTTCTATCGTAACCGTATTATTACGATGTATATTTATTCTACAGAGACGGTTAACCCTTCCGATTTCAAGATCTTTCTATAGACCTCCATTTCCGTAAAGGATCCCTCCAGAATTGCACATTTACCCTCGTTATGAACCTTCCAAGCGATCTGTTCTGCCTGCGATTCAGAATACTGTAAATGTTTCATTAAGCAATTAATCACATGATCAAATGTATTTGTTTCATCATTCCACAGAATTAAACGGTTGGAAGTTTTAACAACCGCTAAAATTTCGTCAAGCGTAAAGGTTTCTTGTTCGGTTTGTACACTCATAATACAAAAATAGTTATTTTTTAAAAATTACGTAATTTTACCGTCTAATCAAAACGATACAACTTATGTTTCAGTCGAAGATCGCAGGGATTGGCTATTATGTGCCTAAAAATGTATACACCAATAATGATTTAACGCGATTTATGGATACAAGCGATGAATGGATCCAAGAGCGCACGGGAATCAAAGAACGACGCTATGCAGATCGTATTGGCGAAACGACAACAACGATGGGCATCGAAGCTGCCAAAATAGCAATTCAACGAGCTAATACAACTCCTGAAGACATTGACTTTGTCATATTTGCAACCTTATCTCCGGATTATTACTTCCCTGGTTGCGGGGTACTGTTGCAACGTGAAATGAATATGAAAGAAGTAGGCGCATTGGACATCAGAAATCAATGTTCAGGTTTTGTGTATGCGCTCGCTGTGGCGGATCAATTTATCAAGACCGGCATGTATAAAAACATTTTGGTTGTAGGATCAGAAAAGCACTCCTTTGCACTAGACTACTCAACACGAGGAAGAGCTGTCTCCGTTATTTTTGGTGATGGTGCCGGAGCTGTTGTTCTACAGCCTACCACCGAACCTGGAAAAGGAATTCTCAGCACACACCTTCACGCAGACGGAGCAGATGCTGAGAAATTAGCTATGTATTATCCAGGGGCCTCTGGAGGTCTGTGGCTCGAAGAAAAGCCTGATTGGCCTGAACAAGAATTGGGCGGGATGCTCATGACCACCGACATGTTGGAAAATGGTACAGCCTTCCCTTATATGGATGGTCAGGCCGTATTCAAGAAAGCCGTTGTCAAGTTTCCTGAAGTAATCCAAGAGGCTTTAATTAAAAACGGATTAGCGGCAAAGGATATCGATTTGTTGGTTCCACACCAAGCCAATCTTCGAATTTCCCAATTTATACAAAAAACGTTGGGACTGAAAGATGAACAAGTTTTTAATAACATACAAAAATATGGGAACACAACTGCCGCTTCGGTTCCAATAGCACTTTGCGAAGCTTGGGAACAAGGAAAAATTAAGGAGGGAGACTTGGTTTGCCTTGCCGCTTTTGGTGCAGGTTTTACCTGGGGATCTGCTTTAATACGATGGTAAAAAAAAGAGGACAAGTCCTCTTTTTTACTTTTTAGAATTCTCCTCCTGTTTCTTCTTAAACCCGGAATTAAAAATCTTATCCCATAGCGCCGAGCTTACACCAAAACCTCGTTCAGGATCAGCATAATGGTGTAACATATGATGGTCTTTTATCTTTTTGAACCAACCCGATTTAAAATTCGCATGGTGCATAGCGTAATGACATTCATCATAGATCAAATAACCAAACAAGAACCCAGAAAAGAAGCTGGCCAATGTAAATTCACCGAAGAATATACTGAAAATGAAATAAATAATAGCGGCCATAGGAATACTCGCAGACAAGGGCATAACCAGTCGCAAGCGATCCTTCGGATAGTCATGATGAACGCCATGAAAAATGAAGTGAATGCGTTTTCCCCACGAAGAAGTAGGATGAAAATGAAAAACCCACCGATGCAGTACATACTCAGCCAGAGTCCAAAACGCAAGACCTGCAAAAAAATAGAAGCTGATAGTACCAATAGACATCTCTCCTACACTGTAAGATTTATAAATAAAGTAACAAATGACAGGAATCCAAAAAATCAAAGGAACACTATAATGTATTTTTGTTAACGACTCCAAGAAGTTACTTTTAAACATTCGGGAGGAACCTGTGGAGTTGGACACATATAATTTTTTTGCCATGACAAGAACGATTTTAACTAAAATGCAAAATTAGCAAGTATCGAAATCTTATCAAAACTTTACTTTTTGAACTTTTTCATTTTTTTGTCAAATAAATCCACATTAGAAAGTGGTATTCCATCGGTACATACCCTTTTCTAAAATAATCGAGTTATCATCTAGCAGTAAGCGAATAACATAGAGCTTTTGCTCGTCATTTCCAATCTGCAATAAATCGACCAATTGCTTTACCCCTATCTCCTTTTCCAAAAGCAGCGTTTTAATCTCTTCTTTTAGCTTTCTTACAATGTCGGCCTTGTGTTTTCGTGTTAAGCAGAGATCGCATTCCCCGCATAAGGTATCATCCAATTCTCCGAAATACGCTTGAAGGGCAATACTTCGGCATCGTTTTTCGTCTAAATAAGCGTAGATCGCTTTAATCTGTTTCTCTTTGATACGTTTTCGTTCTTGAATAAAAGCGATATCAATGAATAAATTTTTATAGTCAACCCTGGGCTGTAAAAACTCAAGTTGAGGTGCATCTGTTTTCGGTAAATAAGAGGCGATCTGTTGCTTCTGAAGTCCGTTCAGCATTTCTACAATCGTACTGTAAGAAGTTTTTAGCTGCTTCGCGAAATCATATTCATTCAAGGGAACATAGTAATCAAACACTCCTCCATACATGCGAAGAATAAACTTAATTAATGGATCGTATTTGGCAGATTGGATTTGGAATTTATACAGCTCTTGATAATCTATTTCAAACTTAAATCTTGACGGAATAAACACCGCCTCAGACAACGCAATCCATCCATCTCGCTCTAAAAATTTCAAAGCATTTAATGTAGGTAGTATATCAATACGGTAACGTTTACAAAATGCAACAACATCAAAATCGAAAAACAAGCCCTTTCCGGCTCCATAGGCTATTTGAAAAAAATTACCCAAATGGTGATAGACTTGTTGTACAAAGGTTATTGGAGGAAAACTTACCTCATAATTCTCCCAAAGTTTGTCCCTATCTGTTTGTTGAAACATGAGTACCGGAAACGCTTTTTTTCCGTCTCGGCCTGCTCTTCCAGCTTCTTGGTAATAGGCTTCAAGAGAATCTGGAGGTTCCAAATGGAGCACAAAACGCACGTCAGGTTTATCTATTCCCATACCAAAGGCGTTCGTAGCAACTATAACCCGAACTTTATTGCTCATCCACAAATCTTGCTTGTTAGATCTTGTCGGCGCATCAAGTCCTGCGTGATAAAAATCTGCTGAAATACCATGATTGATAAGATATTGTGCAATCTCTTGGGTTTCTCGTCGATTACGAACGTAGATTACCCCTGAACCACCTAACTTATGAATCATTCGTAACATACGGCCCATTTTATCCTCCTCCTGAAGAACCATATAAGCGAGATTACTCCTTCGGAAGCTCTTCTGGTAAACTTCTTTACCAACAAAACCTAACTTGTTCTGAATATCTTCAACGACCGCTGGTGTCGCTGTCGCTGTAAGCGCTAAAAAGGGTACTGCGGGATGAATTTCCCTTAGTTTCGCGAGTTCCAAATAAGGAGGACGAAAATCATATCCCCATTGCGAAATACAATGTGCCTCATCAATGGCAAAAAGATTGACTTTCATGTATCGGATACGTTCCCGCACCACTTCACTATACAGACGCTCTGGAGCTAAATACAGAAATTTAATCCGTCCAAAAATACAGTTATCAAGCGCTATATCGACCTCTCGACGAGACATTCCCGAAAAAATAGCTACTGCATCTATGCCCTTTTTCCGAAGCCCCTCAACTTGGTCTTTCATCAGAGCCACCAATGGTGTTATCACGATGCAGATTCCTGCAAGCTGTAAAGCAGGAACCTGAAAGCAAACGGATTTACCACCACCAGTAGGCAACAAAGCCAACGTATCACGGCCCAATAAGATGGAATCGATGATTTCCTGTTGGAGAGGCCGGAATGAGTCATAGCCCCAATACTGTTTCAATAAGGTTAAGCTCTTATTTTCCATGCTCAATCTTCCTTCTGCCAAACATAAGCAAAATTATTCTTCAATACATAATGCGTTTTTCCCAATACATGGAATTTATTCTGCCTTTCAGAGAAAACTGTTTCTCTATCAACCCCATCCCAAATAAAATTTGCAGAAGAGCTGCTCTCCTCAAAATTAAGCAGATTATCCTTTCCAGCATTGCGCCATAAAATCCATTGGCAATTTGTGGGCAACGGAACAGATCGCTCCCCTTCAATTATCGCCAGCCTCCCAAAAGCAGTTTCCAACAATATTTCCTTCCCCTCTGCAAAGAAAAGACATTCGAATTTTATTCCATGGATATCGGTGTAACAGCTTAAATCCAACAAAACGGCATTTTTCAATAAGGGATGATCTAGAGAATCCAAATTAGAGAACAAACATACGACTCCTCGGTCAATGACTGCAATTGCCAGCTGATGCTTCATATTGTAAACTTTAATTCCCTGAAAGCCGCTATAAGCTATAGATTTTACAGCAAGCCCCCCTACTAATATCATACCTAAAGAGACAACTATCCAGAGAAACTTCTTCAGGGCACTATACCAGGATATCGTCAAAAAGAAAATAAGTAAAAAACAAACTATCAGTTCAAAGGACGAAAGTTGAAGACCAGATAAAACGGAAGCAGGCATCTTTTGAATCCACTCCAACCCCTCTAGTGTAACATGTGACAAAAAGACTAAGCCTCTTCCCAGAAAAATATTTAGAAAGTTCCATGGAGACAACATCAATAATAGCCCAACATACATAAGTAACGTAGAGGGAATCGTGATAAATAAGTTTGCTATTAGAAAATAAGTGGGAAACTGATGAAAATAAAAAATCGCCAATGGACTAGTGAACAGCTGTGCACTACAGGAAACGGACAAGAGCTCCGATATCGGCTTCACGAACTTTCTTTTTGTGGGGAAGCACTTTAGCAACAATGGATGAAAAACAAATAATCCCAATACAGCTAGATAAGAAAGCTGAAAACCGACGTCAAACAACAGAAATGGATCAAGAATAAGTAAAATACTTGCTGATGCAAACAGCGTATTTACATTTTCGGACTTGCGCCTTCCCCAATTGGCGAATAGCAGAAAAGTTATCATGACACCCGCACGCAAAATAGAAGGGGCGCATCCGGTAAGCAGCACGTACATCCAAATTAATATCAAGATGGCAGACAACCGGATATGCTGCCCAAACTTGATTCGATCAACTGGTCGCAGCAAAAAATTCAAGATATAGAAAACGATTCCTACGTGCAATCCCGATACACTTAAGATATGTACAGTCCCGGTATTTGTAAATGCCGCGAGCGTTGTCTCGTCGAAATTCGTCCGATAACCAAATACCAATGCGGCACAAATATCTAAAGCACGTTGGTCTGATATGACATGTTGAAATTTCTTGAGCATCGCCATCCGCAAATTAAGGGTATACTTTCGGATAACAGAAGCTTTATTACTATCAATCTTAGTCAATTGACCCATTGTCAAGTACGCCTGATGATCAATATTCTTTCGCTTCAAGTACTCTCTGTAATCGAATTGTAACGGGTTATAAGACTTCGAAACTTCAGCAACACGATTGGCAAACAACAATTTATCACCGTAACTAAACAACCTATGATCCGTTTGATCAGACTTTACGCTCAACATAACATTTCCCGTTGCTGGAATGGAGATGTTATGTTTTAGACAACCCTCAACGCGCACGACAAATCGAACATTTTTTTCCTTATACACAGGTTCTTCCACAATGACACCGATGAGAGTATCCGCATCTTGATTCTTAAAATACGTCAATTGCTGGTGCGGTTGCTGCTGTTTTATAACAACAATTCCCAATAAAAAGAGTGCAACAGAAAATAGCCAAGGAAACAAGCATTTAAATAGACGTTTGTAAAACAAGGTCAATACGATGGATGAACAGACGGCCAGTAGGACAATAAGCCCGCAAAAATAATATAAAAATGTCGTCAACGGTATTATATATCCCAAGCTAATGCCTAAGGCCAGAAATATGAAAACTCTCAGAAACGGAATTTTTCTCAGGTATTGAAATAGCTGAATCTCTACCATCGATACCTACATTGTAATTTGATATCACTTCTCTTATTCCCTGTGCTTTCATCCAATCCCGAACCAACAGATTCAACACCAAAATAATTGCTATGGCTATAGCGCATCCAAAAATCAAAACTCTTGGTCACGCTGTAACGAACGTTTATATAAGATCTCCATCCTTTACCACTATATAACGGAAAGGCACCTGCATATAAAACGTCGTTTTCATAAGCGTATAAACGTGACTCATAAGAATCTGTATTAAAAATAGCTACACGAAAATTGGCACTTATAGGATGCGAAACAGAACGAAAAAAAACATCCTGATAGAACAATCCTCCACGCTCTCTACGGGTCGCCTTTCTATAGTTTATCCCTTCTAAGCGAGAACGAATTTCCCAAATCTTCGATAGTTTATAGTGAAACTCTAGTCGTAGTTGTCTTTTTAAAACCTCTTCTACGATATTTTCTGAAGTTAATGATTCACTACTATCTTCTTCTTTCAGACGATGTCGATACCGTATGCTCAAACGGCCTTTTCGATACCATTTGTAAGTAAATTGCGATAAAAAGTCCATTCCAACACTTGGTGCTGACACGCGATAACGCAGCCAAGGAAACTCAAATACATCAAGATAACTTACCCACTCTATTTTTCGCCCCAAAATATAAGCAGCTCCTGCATAAATACCTTTTTCATTCGCGACAGCACTTCCCTCGCCAAGAGCTTGTCCAAAGGTTGTATAAAAGCTTTTACTATAATTTCTATAGTTCACAAATGCAGATACATTGGGGTGAAGACTAAGCATACCTCCATTTATCGTTGCCCAACCTCCATTTGCATGAAAGGCAGTTTCACCAAATAAATAAGCATTACGAAATGTAAACTGATAGTTGACTGCTGCATTTGCTGTTTGGTCCCCTTCAAAATCATAGAGGTTACGAAGTGCTGTACCTGACAAGATCGTTCCATTATAGGCTGAGTAAACACCAACGGCTCCCAATTGCAAACGTTTTTTGTGATACAACAGTGTTAAGCCAGAGGTAAATTGTTTGATAGTATGTCGATTTGCTAATTCTGTAGGGGTACGATGTAAGCCCGAGCTAGAAATTGATGTAATGAAATGTCCTTCTTGCTCCGATGTAATGGATCCAGACAAACGACGCATAGAAATAAACGGTGTGACCTCTATCCCCCGGTAAGATAATGTAACAGCAGTTCCGCGCAAGTAACTGTGTTCGTTCATCGAAGTGTAACTTCTTAAACCCGTCCCCTGTCTTACCCCACTAGTAATCATCGCTCCTTTCCCGAAGCTTAAACCATTCCACATGACCAAGCCTTGACCTGCCTGTATACTATAATCTCCTAAAACGAAATGTTTAATAACACCATGTCCTTTAACAAACAAACTCATCCCATAATGATCAAATCCCAACTGTTGTTTGTTCGAGAAAAATGGTTCACCGGCATCTTTCTCCATATTGAGTGCAAATTGGATATTTTGACTAAAATTCAATCGGTAGCGGAACATATACCGATTTGCATCACCTAAATACCGAGAACGTGTCGTATCTGTAATACCGTATCCTTTTTGTTTCTCCAGAACTTTCCCATAGCGGAACATTACACTGTGATCTGCCTTCTCCCAAATATCTTTCCATTGCATTGATTCTACATATGATCCTGGCGCTATCACAACAAAAGGGAGCAACTTGTCTATAGTTTGTTTATCAAAACCATCTATACTTTGCAACTCAAGAACAGAATAAAATCTTCCAGAAACTGACCGATGCGCTAATAAATTCGTGATCTGCAACGGAGAAAGAAACAAGAGATCAGCCAATTTATCGCTGTTTACAGTATTGAGATCCATCGGATGTTTAACGTAATAACGTAACCGCTCCGTCCACTCACTAACGTCAACTTCCTGTTCTAGATTAGCAACGATTTCTTCGATCAACTGTTCCTCCCAAGCTTGAATTTCCGTTTCCTGACAGACAACAAAGAAAATATTTCCAACGAGTTGGAGACATAAAATGAAATAGAATTTATTGAAATACATAAGCGAGTGCGATCTGTGGGGAAGAACCCAATTTTGAGTGAAAGGAAGATGCAAAATCAATCTGCCAATTTGACTTTCTAAAACCACAGCCCGCTGTATAAGTTAAAGGCTGAGTTACCGCTCCTCCCCGAATAACGAATCGTTTATCAAAATAATAGGCTAGGCCAGCGCGATAAACCTGTTGAGAAAATTCATCCAACAAAGCGTCTGCTGCAAGTTCCAATTCGCTCGATAGTCGTATAAAGGCGCCCAAACCTAAATTTCGGGAAATACGTTGATCTACAACCGTAGAAAATGTAGCTCTTCCAATATTCTTAGCGGATAAACCAAAGCACGTATTTTCATCCAACCAATATTGGATACCCAAGTCTGCAGAAAATCGTCGTTGACTATAATTTCCCTCTAACATATATTGGTGGTAATTGGCAGTTACAGATGCCCTTAAATGCGTTCCAAAGGCGCGCGTAAAAGATCCCGCTCCCCGCAGCAAGCTCGACACACCGAACAAGCCATAGTTGCTTAGGTTTAAGCCCAATACAGTAGAATTGAATAAAGGAGTTGCTAGATAGAATGCTTGTGTAGCAAGATCTACATTTCCAAAATGCTGTTGATAGGCTGCCGCAACAACTGGCTTGGGCAACCTACTTATCCCCGCGGGATTATCCTGCAAAGCATAAATTCCCTCCTGCGCAATGGCAGCTTTTCCCATACCTAAAAAGGGAGAGGGTGAAAAAACTTGAGCGGATAATCGAAGGGATATTATGGTTAATAATAACACCCGGATTATCATAATTCATTATAATTGATAATGAAAGATAAGAAGATTTCAGAATAAAAAGAAGAAACTCAAAAAATATTTGAGCAAGAAGAAGATAACAAAACGTCAGAAAAAACGTCTACACCGGTAAGTAAAGTATCTATAGCGATAATAGACCCTATCTTACATCATAAAAAAAGGGGATCGTGTGATCCCCTTTTTTTATGATGTAAATGCTAAATTTATCCATTAGACAATGCAGCCGCACCGGATACAATTTCAGTTAATTCAGTTGTAATCGCAGCCTGACGTGCTTGGTTGTAAGACAATTTCAGGGATTTTAATAGATCACCAGCATTATCTGTTGCTTTATCCATCGCAGTCATACGCGCTCCATGCTCAGAAGCATTAGAATCTAAAACCGCCTTAAATAATTGCGTTTTGATAGCTTTTGGAATCAACTCTTCGATAATCTTTTCTTTAGAAGGCTCTATAATATAATCAACCTCTGTTGTCTTTACATTCTCTTCCTTTTCTTGAGGAAGTAAAGGAAGAAGTTGCTCTGCTGTCAGAATTTGAACGGCAGCATTACGGAACTGATTGTATACAACTTCAACACGATCAATATTACCTGCCTTAAACTCTTCCATAACATATTCCGTAACACGGGATACATTTAAAAAGTTAAGGTCACTATATAAATCATTGTAGTTTCCTAATACATTAAAACCACGTTTTTGAAAGAAGTCATGACCACGTTTACCGATTGCAATAATGCTCAAATTCCCACGAGCATGTTGCTCCGCATATTTGCTAAAAATAAGGTTATTTGTTGCTTTAATCGCATTTGCGTTAAATGCTCCAGCCAACCCTCTATTAGAGGTTAACACAATAACTAATACCTTTGTAGGTACTTTATCCTGTGTATAGGGAGAATCATTTCCCTCAACGGAAGCAGAAACTTGCGCTAAAATATCTCTTAGCTTATCGGCATAAGGACGTAATTGTACAATAGCATTTGTCGCACGCTTCAACTTCGCTGCAGCAACCATTTTCATGGCTTTTGTGATTTGTTGCGTCGATGTTACCGAGCTAATCCGGTTTCTTACTTCTTTTAAATTTGCCATACACTAGTATAGATTTGAGTATCGAGTAGTGTGTATTGAGTATAAAGCTCTATACTCAATACTCTATACCCCTATCTTATTAATATTTCGCTGCTAATTCTTTAGCTACTTTCTCTAACACATCCGTTAATTCGTCACTAAACTTACCCGCTTTAAGCGCCGACAAAACTTCGGGGTGACGTTGTTCTAATTGCGTTAAATATTCCTCCTCAAATTGACGAACGCTCTTTACTGGAACGGAACGGAACAATCCTTTTGTACCAGCATAGATAATCGCAACTTGTTTTTCTACAGATACTGGAGAATACTGGCCTTGCTTTAAGATTTCCACATTACGGATACCTTTGTCCAATACCGCTTTTGTAGCAGCATCAAGGTCAGAACCGAATTTCGCAAAAGCCTCTAGCTCGCGGAATTGGGCTTGATCTAGCTTCAAAGTACCAGAAACTTTCTTCATCGACTTGATCTGTGCATTACCACCAACACGAGATACGGAAATACCTACGTTGATCGCTGGACGGATACCTGCATTAAACAAATTAGATTCCAAGAAGATCTGACCATCAGTGATTGAAATCACGTTTGTAGGAATATAAGCAGAAACGTCACCAGCTTGTGTCTCGATGATCGGAAGTGCAGTTAACGAACCTCCACCTTTCACCAAGTGCTTGATCGATTCTGGCAAATCATTCATGTTACGCGCAATCTCATCAGAGGAGTTGATTTTCGCCGCTCTTTCTAATAAACGAGAGTGCAAATAGAAAACGTCTCCTGGATATGCTTCACGTCCTGGAGGACGACGCAATAAAAGAGAAACTTCACGGTAAGCCACAGCTTGTTTTGATAAGTCATCATAAACAATTAACGCTGGACGGCCTGTATCACGGAAGAATTCACCGATAGCTGCACCTGACATTGGCGCGTAAAACTGCAATGGAGCAGGGTCTGCCGCAGAAGCTGCAACAACAACAGTATAAGCTAATGCACCTTTTTCTTCAAGAACACGTACAATATTTGCTACTGTAGAATTCTTTTGACCTACTGCAACATATATACAAAATACAGGTTGCCCTGCATCATAAAACTCTTTTTGATTTAAAATTGTATCGATACATACCGCAGTTTTACCTGTCTGACGGTCACCAATTACAAGCTCACGCTGTCCACGACCAACTGGAATCATCGCATCAATCGCTTTGATGCCTGTTTGTAATGGCTCAGTTACAGGCTGACGGTAAATAACACCCGGCGCTTTACGCTCAATAGGCATTTCGTATGTTTCTCCAACAATCGGCCCTTTACCATCGATAGGCTGACCCAAAGTGTTTACAACACGTCCTAACATACCTTCACCTACTTTAATAGATGCAATACGTTTTGTACGTTTTACTGTATCACCTTCTTTAATCTCGTCAGAAGGACCTAAAAGTACAACACCTGCGTTGTCTTCTTCTAAGTTTAGAACGATACCTTCTAATCCATTATCAAATTCAACCAACTCACCGGACTGAACTTTAGTTAAGCCGTAAATACGAGCAATACCGTCACCAACAGTTAGTACGGTACCAACTTCCTCGAGTTCGGCTTCTGATTTAAAGCCCGACAATTGCTCTCTTAGAATTGCCGAAACTTCATCTGGTCTTACCTCTATCATTGTTATTATTATAAGGGGTTTTTGATTTTATTTAACATCCAAAAATCAAGGCACTAAACACCTTGACGTACAAAATACTTTTCCAATTTATGCAATTTACCTGCAATGCTTGTATCGATTTGTCGATCTCCCACGCGAACAACGAATCCGCCAATTAATGAAGAATCTACAGTATTCGTCAAAACAACTTGCGCATTGATTTCATTAGCAATAGTAGAAGCAAGCTCATTTAGGTTTGCTTCTGATAATGCAGATGCGGATACCACTGTAGCTTTCACGATGCCTTTAACTTCGTTGTATTCACGAATAAATTCCTGTGCAATGTCAGCCAGGATATCAGCACGTCCTTTTTTCACTAAGATAGTGAAGAAAGAAAGAATAAGCGGGTTTATCTTTCCTTCGAAAAGAGCTGTCAGAATGCCTAACTTCTTATCCGTACTTACAATCGGGTTTTTAAGAACTGTCTGTAATTCTGTATTACCCTTTATTACAGCAAGAAGTTGTTCAATATCAGTTTTAATAACATCTAAGTTACCTTGCTCTTGCGAAAGCTCAAGAAGTGATTTTGCGTATCTGGATGCAACTGTAAAAATTGACATATATTAAATTTAAATTTTGACCAAGTAATTATTTTAATTTTACATCTTTCAACAAGTCCGCAACAAGTGCATCTTGTTTTTCTTGGTCTTCAAATTCTTTCGTTAATACTTTGCGAGCGATGTCCAAAGATAAGGAAGAAACTTGATTTTTCACTTCAGCCAATGCTTTATTCTTCTGATCTTCAATCTCTTGTTTAGCTTGCGCTATGATTTTCTGACTAGACTCTTGCGCTTCATGCTTCGCCTCCGCAACGATTTTATCTTTCAACGCTTTCGCTTCTTTTAAAATCTCATCGCGTTCAGCACGTGCTTCTTTTAACAATTGCTCATTTTCGTTTGTTAAACGAGCCATCTCTAATTTTGCTTTCTCTGCAGAAGCCAAAGCATCAGAGATTCCCTTTTCGCGTTCTTCCAAAGCATTCACAATCGGCTTCCAAGCAAACTTACCTAAGATAATGATTACAATCAACAAGATGATAAGTTGCCAAAAGAACAAACCATACGAAAACTGATTAATTAGTGCATCCATTGTATATATAGTCTATAATATTATTTTTATTTTTTGTTCTTTAAAAAAGCACCTTCTACAACCAACCGTTGTAAAGGTGCTTTTGTACCTTACATTGGATTATTTACCTAAGATTAAAGCACCGAATGCTAAACCTTCTACTAGGGCTCCAATGATGATCATCGCAGTTTGAATTTTAGATGCTGCTTCAGGCTGACGTGCGATAGCTTCCATTGCTGAACCACCGATTTTACCTAAACCTAAACCTGCACCGATTACGATTAAACCTGCTCCAATTAAATTGTACATAGTAATAAGAATTTATAAAAATTTAACAAAAAATTCGATTAATGATGCGCGTGTTCCTCTACCGCCATACCAATAAACAGGGATGACAACATGGTAAAGATAAACGCCTGTAAAAATGCTACCAACAATTCTAAGAATGTCAAAATCAATGTCAATAACATTGAAACACCGATACTACCTGGAATCGTTAATTGTTGTTGAAATAAGTATACAATTGCGATAAGCCCCATAACAACAGAGTGACCTGCAGTAATGTTAGCAAATAGACGCAACATCAGCGAGAACGGCTTGGTAAACATTCCCAACACTTCAATTGGTGCCAAAACAAATTTAAAAGGAACCGGAACTCCTGGCATCCAGAAAATATGTTTCCAATAGTCTTTATTTCCCTTCACGTTGGTAATTACAAATGTGAATAAAGCCAAACACAATGTAACCGTGATGTTTCCGGTAACATTGAAACCAAGCGGTGTTAATCCTAACAAGTTAAGAACAAATATTAAGAAGAAAACCGACAACAGATAAGGCATGAATTCTCTGTAGCGGTGGCCAATATTAGGAAGAGCCATTTCATCGCGAACATACAAAACCAAAGGTTCTAAAACACGTCCTAAACCTTTAGGGAGTGCATTAGGTCCTTTTTTATAAGTTTTAGCCAAGCTTAAAAACGCCCAAAACAACAATATTGCAGCTAAAAATAAACCTACAACATTCTTTGTGATAGAAAAATCTAACGGTTTTTCATTCAACGGATGATTATGTTCATCATAAGTAATCGTTCCAGCAGCATCCGTTTTGTAGATCTTACTGTGATACAATTTGTAGTACTGACCGTCTTTTTCAACCAAAGACTCGCCATGATGAAATTCTCCAGAAGAGAAAACCTTAAATCCATTATCAATCAAAATAACAGGAAGAGGAAAACCATAATGCTTTCCCGCATTCTTATCGGTAAACAACGAAAAATAATAATCGTCCTGCAAGTGATGCTGACTATATTCCTGGATTTCCTCCGCTTGGGATTTAGGTTCCTCTCCGTGATGTGCTTCTTCAGCAGCACGAAGTCTGGTAAACGGGGCAACAGCAAAGAAGATTACTGCAAAAAATAAAAGTGCTCTCTTAAGACTCACCATTTTCGATTTACTATTGAATGATAAAAAATTTTGCGCAAAAATACAACTTTATTTGGCATTTATTAACATTTGTTAGAACTTTTTGCGAAATTACTTTTCCACAACCTTTACTTCCTGATTTACAAGCTGATAAGCCACGTAAACATCGTACAATAAAAAGATAAAAAACGACACTAAAAAGTTCAATTCTAAAAAGTCATTCTCGAATACATTTAGACCGGATTTAATGTAAAGATAGCTTGCTAAAATTTTCAACATAATCCCGCCCAAAAACACAAAACTGAGATATTTAGGCATAGCGAAATCGGTAAGAAATAAAAACACAGCTATCAATAAAGAAGCTACCGCTCCAAAAGTATATAGACCCACCAACGAATAATCGGTACGTTCCCAATATACATCGAGCCCCGTAAAGTTCAACACGAAAGTGTGTATCCCTAAACCTATCCCTGTAAACAATACAAGAAACACCGCATTCTTAACGTATTTATTCATTTTTATTCAAATAATTGACCTGCCTAATAAATTGGTACATGGATACAATCACCCCTAACATGGTCAGCCCTTTCATCCACCAACCACTTTCAACGGCGTAGCGAACATCCAACCAAGCTCCCAATCGATAAAAGATATAAATTGTTACCCCCATTTGTATAGGCATGGAAGTGAAGACCATCCACTTGTTCTTCCCCTTACTTCCCTTTTTTTCTTCCATCAGCAAACTAAAAGGACTCAAAGATAGGATTTTCTACATAGAAACCACAAGCCTCTTTAGATTTATTCTAAAAAAGACAACTAAACAGACTAAACCCCTATTTCCAACACTTTCTGACCTATTTTAATATCCGGGTAATCAAAATCAGCCCCCAACAGCATCTTTAACTCCGACGATGATTTATCAGGGTTTTGACGGATCACAGTTAGGATTTTATCTAATTTCTCTTGCGAAATTAAATCTGTAGCTTCCACTTCATTTCCTACATAATTAATAAGATGACCGTAAATTGTTCCCACCACCATATCTCTCTTTTTAGCAATATCTTCGATACTGAATCCATCCAAGAACATATCAAGAGAAATAGCCTTTGTGTCCTTTACCGCATCGTCGTCTTGAGCAGATTTCACGGTACTATCAGTGGTTTTTTCTTTTGCTGTTAATGCGTGTACGACTTGAGACAGATCACCTTCCTTGGTTAAAATATCCGCAATGGTTAAACAATGAGACAGCTGCTCCTTCTTCCTACGAAAATCCAACAGTAGCGACCGTAATTCTTCTACATATTTTTTGGTACGCTTCTTAATTTTCCACGCTTCAATATGCTCTTGCGTTGCCAACAAGACACCTTCATCAAAACGAGGTAAAAACCAAGCCACTGCCGACTTTGTCCGTTCGCAGATTTTTACGTAATCCAACTGCTCTCGATCCCTCAGCATGGCATACAACTGCGTAATAAATTTATTGGCTACTTTTTGTTGTTCACGTAAGGCCGTCAATACATTCTCCAAAATTTCAAGCGCTAAATCTTTACTATCTATATTTCGTTTCCCAAGCGATTCCTTCAACTCTTGCAAGCCTTCCACCAGCGTCTCCCAGCGGAAACTTTGCAAAAGTATCTGCCCTAAGTAATGCCTTTGGCACAACTCCAATATTTTATGAACTTCATCACCCGAACTCATACGCTGCATAAACTCCACGACCTGAAAATCTGTTCGAATAGAATGATGTGGAATTTTCGACTTTAACACTAAACCTTCAAGACCGGTTAAACGGCTTAAAGCAACATATACCTGACCAGCAGCGAAAGATGTTCCGGCATCTATCACTGCCTTATCAAAGGTTAACCCTTGACTCTTATGAATGGTGATAGCCCAAGCCAAACGTAATGGAAATTGAGAAAACGTCCCCATGACTTCTTCCTCAATCTTATCTTCTCCTTTATTGTAATTGTAACGAATATTCTCCCAAGTTTCACGCCGAACAGTTACATCCTCAGATCCGTCCTTAAAACCGACAATTACTTGATGTTTATCCAACAGCAATTCTTTAACAACACCAATCTTTCCATTAAAAAATTTACGGTCCTCACCACTGTCATTTTTGATAAACATAACCTGTGCTCCAATCTTAAGTGGCAAAGTTTCTTCCGCTGGATAAGAGGATTGCTGAAATTCATCTTTAACCACAGCCTTTACATTATGCATCGTTCCAGCTAGTTTCAGCAATTGTTCTTGATTGATGGTTTCAGCCAGCTTATTGTGAGATGTCAATGTAATAAACTGCTCTCCTTCTTCTGGAGAAAAATCGTCTTTATAATGTGAATTTAAGTAATCTAAATCGGCCTGTGTACATTTATTATTACGTATATTATTCAGTAGTCCAATAAAATCAAGATCATTCTGACGATATATTTTACTCAATTCGAGTAAGACAGGAGGATGTTCGCGAAGGACTTTGGCATCGAAGAAGAAAGCACTACTATAATGTTCACGAAGAACTTGCCACTCGTGATCTCGAACCACGGGAGGCAACTGGTACAAATCACCGATAAACAACATTTGCACCCCACCAAAGGGACGCATATCTCTTCGTACAGACTTTAAAATAACATCAATTGCATCCAATGTATCTGCTCGGACCATCGATACTTCATCGATCACCAACAACTCCAATTCCTGCAGTATGGCTCGACGCTGCTTGGTAAGTTTTATGGTAGAAAAAAGGCGACTTTTATTATAGATGTGGCTATCCTGTTCATCCCATTTTAAGGTATAATCTTCAATAAAAACACCAAATGGCAACCAGAAAAGTGCATGTAGTGTAGTTCCACCAGCATTCATTGCTGCGACACCTGTCGGCGCAGTAATAGCCATCTTTTTATAGGAGTTTTCTCTTATATATTTAAGAAAAGTAGTTTTTCCAGTCCCTGCTTTTCCTGTTAAAAATAAATGTTGGTTCGTTTGATTGACAAATGAGACGGCTTGCATGAAAGCCAGATTTTTGTCATCAACTGAAGATTTCGCCATTGTTGATCTTTTTACTAAATAGAAAGCCCAAAGATAAGAATATCTTTGGGCTGGTCTTTGATAATTGAACACACTTATTCAACATACACCTTACTTTCCACCTGTTTTATTTGGTGTAATTTAAAGAAAACAGCTAACTTCACGGCAAATACAAAAGACATGGCAGACCATATTGATAAAGGCGAATTATTTAGCCAAATTGAAGCAAAATTAACAGGCCAAGGTTTTACTATCGACAACATCGATCAAACGAGACCTTGGGGAGGATTCTTCGTTATCAACGAAGATCAAGCACAACAGTTTGCAGACCAATACTTTGATGGCCTAAACGTACAAGACCTAAAGATTTCAGGGAAATTGAGTCCCAAAATTCTTATTGTAGCGCCCAACAAAAGATTATCTTGGCAGTACCACCATCGCCGTGCTGAAATCTGGCGTGTAACACAAGGTGAAGTAGCTGTCGTTACGAGCAGTACAGACGAAGAGAGCGAATTGAGAAAATTAAAAGAAGGCGAATTCATCCGTCTTTCTCAAGGCGAAAGACACCGTCTTATCGGTTTAGAAGGTTATGGTGTAGTAGCTGAAATATGGCAACACACAGACGCCGAAAATCCCTCAGATGAGAGTGACATTGTTCGTGTTCAAGACGATTTCGGAAGATAATTTTAATAAACAAAAGGGGAGCATTACACTCCCCTTTGTTATTTCTTACCGAACAACGATTTGATCGAATCTAAAAGTGTCGGCTTTGCGATAGCAACCCCTAGTCCATAAGCACTTCTTCCCACCGCCGTATATTTATCCCTTAAATCAGGAACATCTGATACAGCCACTTCTACGTTAGATAAGGGCACAAACTCGATATCGGCTACTGCACCAAACTTATCAACTTTTTTCTTCAGCTTATACTTAAAGTGTTCGTAATCGACGTCCATTTGTTTATTCGTGTATTCATCTTGAACATCGATAGGCTTGTCCGAACGTATTGTAATCTGATATTTTTCAGAATCAAATGACTGCCAAAAGCTTACATCTTTCTGCACATATTCTTTCAACTGCTGTTTCACAATATTAGCGTCGTAAAACTTCAGGTATTTTCTGCCATCACTTGATGTAAAATAGGGATTTGCAACGGTTGCTGTATATTGCGTGACGAAGATATTATTCTCCTTATCATCGCTCACAATACGCATCGCAGCATCTTTAAAAATTTGACGTTTGTCGTTACTATTTTCATTTTCCACAAAATCCAAACAAGCAAAAACGAAACTGTTGGTATGGTCAACAATGGCTTTTTTATTCGTGTTTTTAAAGTAGCGCCTCATGGAATTAGCCCGCCCATAGCGATAAGTGGTTTTTATACTAATTTCCCCCATATCATTTTTTACATCCAACAAAATTTCATCAAAGATGGCGAAATCAGGATAGGTATAACCTTCACGCTTTTCCAAGACAGCTTGAGGCTTCATTTCAAGATAATGAAGAAAACTTATAAATGAGCGATTCGCCAAGGTTCCATATTCATCGCGATAAGTCGCATCTACAAAATAATCTTTCCCCTCAAAATGCACCTTCAAAATCACATGATTAAAATTAAAAAGAGAAGGTAGATAATGCTTCAAGTAAAAGTCAGCATTATAGTTTACCAAAATGATATCCGACGTCAAACCCAAATAATCTAAAACAGATTTTAACAACACGGTCTTTGCTTTACAGTCTCCTTGTTTAAAATCATAGGTAAGCCAAGGATCTTGAGGCTTATGACCGTGCATCTCTTCCTCATTATAGATATAACGAACATTATTCTGCACAAATTCTATCGCGTATTGAATCTTCGCCTCCATATCACTCCCTAAAGCATCCAACTTTGACACTAAATCGGGCGCATATTCTGACAGCGATTTCGTCGTCAACGCTTGTTCATAATGGGGGTACACAAAATCCATCAACGATGGGTAATCATATCTAGAGACAAAATCAATGAAAGGGAATACCTCACGATTCACATCGACAGGATTCATGTAATTTTCGTATCGCAAAGAAAAGACCTCGCCCGGAACAATCACTCCTTCTTCAACCTCCGACAAAGCACCTTCCTCATTTCGAAAGAACTGTTTTTTGTAAGCAATAGGCTTTGTACGTCTATTAATTAGGTCAAATTCATACTTTCCATACGCCCAATACACATCTGGACTAAACCATATGTACTTAAACAATTCTTTTCGCAAAAAGTCTTTATCTGTAAAGGAGGTCACGCGTGTATCCTCTACGATCAGAATATCATGAAGGCGCACATCTTTGATTGTAACATTCACCTTTTTCGAGCTATTGATGACACCGTCTATACTTTGGTTTTCATTATCCAACACTTTAAACTTAGCATCAGGCAACTTATCAATAAGTACGCCTTCCCGCAAAACAGATATCCGATGAAAAATCAAATGCTCTGCTGCGTACACAACAAACTCATTCACCGAGGCAAATTCTAAAGTTCCAGGCTGTTGAACACTATACGCCATACAGTTATATTCCGCATTTTGTGTATCGTCAGTATATTCTATTTTCCGAAGGAAATAGCAATAATCCTTGCCATCATCATACTGTTGTTGGGAAAAATCACTTTCGACTATCCAAGACAACAGCTCTTCATCTGAAACAGGTTGTACCCAGCTGGCAGGTGCTTCAATCTTGTACTTTTCTTCTAGTTCTTGCTCCATAAAAATATATTGGCTTTTCTTAAATATAAATAAAACTATTTTGCTCTAGAAAAAATTGTACCGTTCTATCTCTTTTTGAAAAAATTAATGGTAATCGGGGATGAACACCGCCTGTTAAGTAAGCAGTATGTTTCTTTTTTTTCTATTTTTGCTAGCGAAGAAAAAGAAACAACCGTATGACGACTTATAACGAAGATAGTATACGTTCATTAGACTGGAAAGAACACATCCGTTTACGTCCTGGCATGTATATAGGAAAGCTTGGTGATGGCTCAGCCTATGACGACGGGATTTATGTATTACTAAAGGAAATCGTTGATAACTCCATCGATGAATTCGTTATGGGAGCAGGTAAGACAATAGATATAGCTGTTCATGACAACAAAGTTTCGGTACGTGATTACGGTCGCGGCATTCCAATTGGCTCCGTTGTAGATGTGGTATCGAAAATTAATACCGGTGGAAAATACGACAGTAAAGCCTTTCAAAAATCTGTGGGCCTAAATGGCGTCGGTACAAAGGCTGTCAACGCCCTATCACATCAATTCACTGTTCAATCTTATCGCCAAGGAGTGACTAGAATTGCCCAATTCAGTCGTGGAGAACTTATCGCAGATGAACAAAAAGAAACTTCGCAACGTAATGGAACAGCGACTAGTTTTTACCCCGACGACTCCATTTTCAGAAATTATAAATTTAGGACTGAATTTGTAGAAAACATGATCTGGAATTATGTTTTCCTGAACTCGGGATTAACCATAAATTTCAACGGACAGAAGTATATATCGGAAAATGGCCTTAAAGATCTACTCGAAAGGAATATAGATACAGAATCCATGCGTTATCCTATCATTCATCTCAAAGGAGATGATATAGAAATCGCAATAACCCATGGTCAACAATATGGAGAAGAATATTATTCATTCGTAAATGGCCAACATACGACACAGGGAGGAACCCATCAAGCATCCTTCCGTGAAGCTGTCGTAAAAACTGTACGTGAGTTTTACAAAAAAGAATACGACGCCTCAGATATACGTGCATCTATAATAGGCGCAATTGCGATCAAGGTACAAGAACCTGTTTTTGAGTCTCAGACCAAGACAAAACTAGGTTCCCAAAGTATAGGCCCGGATGGTCCAACCGTACGTACCTTTATCAACGATTTCGTAAAAAAAGCACTAGACGACTATTTACACAAAAATTCGGACACGGCTGATGCATTACTAAAACGTATCCTGCAGTCTGAACGTGAAAGAAAAGACATCGCTGGCATAAAAAAATTGGCAAACGAGCGTGCCAAAAAAGCCTCTTTACACAATAGGAAACTACGCGATTGTAAAGTACATTTCATTGATAAAAATGAACGAAACCTAGAAACTACCTTATTTATAACAGAGGGAGATTCTGCGAGTGGGTCGATTACCAAATCACGCGATGTACAAACTCAAGCAGTTTTTAGCTTAAAGGGAAAGCCTTTGAACTCCTACGGTATGTCTAAAAAAATTGTATACGAAAATGAGGAATTCAATCTATTGCAGCATGCATTAAACATAGAAGATGGACTTGACGGATTACGATACAACAATATCGTTATTGCAACAGATGCCGATGTTGACGGAATGCACATTAGGTTGCTGTTACTCACATTTTTTCTACAGTTTTTTCCAGACCTGGTAAAAGCGGGGCATGTCTCTATTTTGCAAACACCTTTGTTTCGGGTAAGAAACAAAAAAGAGACTATCTATTGTTATTCAGACGAAGAACGCCAACGAGCGGTCAGTAAATTAGGCGCAAAACCCGAAATAACTCGATTTAAAGGACTAGGTGAAATATCGCCTTCTGAATTTGGCTTATTCATAGGTAAAGATATGCGTCTTGACCCCGTCATACTATCCAAAGAAAACAAACTTCCTCAATTAATGGAGTATTACATGGGGAAAAACACCCCCGAACGCCAAAGACATATTGTAGATAACCTTCGTGTAGAAATAGATCTAGAAGAAGAACTAGCAAAAGCTGCTGCTGCATCCTAAGATGTAGCGGCACAGTTTCAACCTTTACCATGAACAACCAAACTTTAATCCTTATTCACTGCCAAGACGCTGTTGGTCTTGTAGCGAACATCGCGCAAGTTGTAGCGAAACATCAATTAAATATCGTGACCATGCGCGAATTTGTCGATGAAGAAAATCGCAAATTTTTCTTACGTATTGTTTGTAGCGGCGTTCCCGCTGAAGTCGCAGGTCTTCAGCAAGATTTAGTAACTCACCTTCCTCCACAGGCGATTGTGGCTATAAATCCCTCACGCCAAAAGAAATTGGTCGTTTTGGTTACAAAAGAACACCATTGTTTAGCGGATATATTGGTACGCCATTTTTTCCAAACACTCAATGCAAATGTAGAGGCCGTTATTGGCAATTATGAGACACTTAAAGAGTTTACAGAAAAGTTCGATATCCCCTACCATTTTGTATCTCATGAAAACAAGGATAAAGAGACTTTTGAGCAAGAATTAGCGGAAAAGATAATACCATACCAACCAGACTACATTGTGTTGGCTAAGTTTATGCGGATCCTTTCGCCCTCATTCGTAGCACGCTTCCAAAATAAATTGATCAATATTCATCATTCTTTTCTTCCTGCCTTCATAGGTGCAAATCCCTATCGTCAGGCGCATAAAAGGGGAGTAAAAATCATCGGTGCTACCGCTCATTTTGTAACAAATGACTTGGACGAAGGCCCAATTATTGTACAACGAACAAAATCTATCAATCATAGCTACGATGTTCCAAATCTGGTTGTTGCTGGAAAAGAAATTGAAAAGGCAGTACTAAGCCATGCTATACAATTGCTGACCGAAGATCGAGTCATGTTACATGGAAACAAAACGGTGGTGTTTGAATAAGGCTTTTTGTCCTTGATTATAAAAAATGACATCAATCATTTTTTTGAAACACCTCCATTACTTTATCCTTAGTTAGATTTTCCTTACTTCGCGTTGATAAGATATACTTATGACGCATAAATTTCACATTCCAGTCCTAGGACTCGCCTTTTCCATCGACTCTCCTATTAAAGTAGCGAGATATGGAATATCTTCCGTCATCTCTGTCGTAGATGATGAATTAATTGAACGAATGAGGTTCTATTATGCCAAAATGAATAATTTGATTCACCAGGAGATTACGAGAAATGAATCAGATTATCGAGCGAAAAGGATCAGTGCCTATCTCAATTTGGTACAGGATTTAGTCAACAACCAAATTGAAACCATAAAAAGTCAAGAATTCACACCGCAATCGGAACTCACAAAGTATTTTGAGCTGTTGCCTGAAAACTCTTTGAAGAAATTGCTTTATCAACAAATGATAAATACGATCGATTCCACAAAGAAATCTTTACTCCAAACTTACCTAAAAGACAATGTGACTGCTGGCGACATTGATGTAAACATCATGTCAAAAGTAGACAAGATCAACAGCGATAAAGAAGGCCATATACTGGACGAAATGTATTCAGACGCGTCTGCAGCCTTACGCGGATTTGCAAACTCCAAATTACATTCTTCCCTTATACTTTCTGCAGGAATGAACCCCCGCTTATATAATTATATTGCCGAGTTCCCAGCATTCCTACCAAACGAAAATGGAATACTGGAAAAGAAAATCACACTTAAAGTTTCTGATTTCCGTTCCGCACATATCCAATCAAAATACCTCGCAAAAAAAGGAATTTGGGTTTCCGAGTTCCGTATAGAATCTGGGCTCAATTGTGGCGGTCATGCTTTTGCAACAGACGGCTATCTATTGGGGCCTATTTTAGAAGAGTTTAAACAAAAAAAAGACAGCCTGCTTGATGAACTACGTTCGCTTTACGAACAAGCTATCGAGCAACGCGGACTTCCACCCAAAATAACCTCTTCGTTAGATACAAAATTTAGTGTACAAGGAGGAGTTGGAAACGCAGAGGAGCAATCATTTTTGATAGATTACTATGGTTTTGACAGCATTGGGTGGGGATCGCCCTTTTTATTGGTCCCAGAAGCCACAACCGTAGATGAACAGACGCTGTCCTCCCTCAAGGATGCAAGTGATGATGACTTTTACCTGAGTAATAGTTCTCCACTGGGTGTTCTTTTTAACAATTTCCGTCCAAGCAGCTCCGAACAGCTCCGCCTTGATCGCATTAGAAAAGGCAAACCAGGAAGCCCCTGTATAAAACGATACCTTGTATCGAGTACTGAATTCTCGAAAACACCAATTTGTACAGCATCACGGGCCTATCAAAAGGCAAAAATAAAAGAATTGGAAAAGTCTAATTTACAACAACAGGAATTTCAGGACGAATACGATAAAATCACTGAAAAAAATTGTCTATGTGAAGGGCTTGCCAGTGCCGCATACCTGAAATATAACATGACTCAACCAAAAGAAAATACAGCAGTCGCCATATGTCCGGGACCAAATACAAAATTCTTCAAAAACATTTACTCGTTAAAGCAAATGGTGGATCACATATATGGCCGTATCCCGTTAACAATGCCAGATAGACCACATATGTTCCTCAATGAATTAAAACTGTATATAGATTACTATAGAAAGTATATTGAACTGTATGCAGATGACAGCAAAAGCATTAAATTCAAAGAAAAATTTAAAGGGCAACTGTTAAATGGAATACAATATTACAGATCACTGCTCGATGTAAAGCTGTTCAAAGCAGATCTTGAATCCAGATTTCTATCTTTATTGGAATCATACGAAGCCTCTCTTTTAACCATAAGCTGATAACGGTGCAATAAAAAAGCTTCAAAGTGAATACCTTGAAGCTTTTCAAATTTTATGAAGGCCTTATTTTTTGAACTTACGAAATTTTCCAAAAACACCCAATGGAAGCTTCACACCGGCCGTAGCTTGCAGGTAAAGCTCGCCAACTTCAAGATTCTCTACTTTAGGAAAAGCCGTATAGATCAGGTTCTCCACAATCACAGAAGAAAATCCTAAAGAATAAGTATTTAAAATTAAAAAATGTTCTTCCGGATCCAATAATTGAACCACATCACGCATCATCTCCATAATATGGTCTTCCAGTTTCCATTTTTCACCTTTCGGACCATGCCCATAAGCCGGTGGATCCAAAATGATACCATTGTATTTGTTTCCGCGCTTCAATTCCCGCTTAACAAATTTTAAGGCATCTTCGACTACCCATCGAATATTATCTAGATTCGACAACTCTTGGTTTTCATTCGCCCAGGTTACCACCTGTTTAATCGAATCCACGTGTGTCGTATCTGCTCCTGCTGCTTTTGCAATTAATGATGCCCCTCCTGTGTAGGCAAATAGATTCAGCACCTTAGGATTAGGCGTCTTGAATGCATTCACAGATTCCGAAATATAATCCCAATTCACAGCTTGCTCCGGGAATATACCTACATGTTTAAAAGAAGTAAGTCCCAAGCGAAACTTAATGGCAACATCTTGATTTTTATAAGATATATGCCATCGATCCTGTCCCTTCGGATTCTTCTTCAACCAATCGCCAGATGTTGCAGAACGGCCCTTGAAACGAATATGATGTAATTTATTCCAATCAGACTCAGGTAATGTTTTAGGCCAAACAGCCTGTGGTTCGGGCCGAATCAGCACAAACTCACCAAAGCGCTCCAATTTCTCAAAATCGCCACAGTCGATTAGTTCATAATCTTCCCAATATTGGGGTGTGAGCAATTGTATGTTAGTTTTTGAATCCAAAAGTTAAAAATCAAAAGTTAAAAATTCCAATCCTGCTACTTTCTAATAACAATTTTGGGGAGCAAAAATATAAACTTAAGTTCGTCTTAACAAGAGTATAGCTCTACTTAATCGTCGATCGCGCAGCTTTCATCAACGGACTCGCAAACACGAAATCGTTTAATTCCTGAACATCCGTACGTAGCATCTCCTCATTTGACCCTTCCCAAAACTTCTCTCCGCGATGTAGAAACAAAATATAGTCGCCAATCCCCATCACCGAATTCATATCGTGCGTTACCACGACAGTGGTACATTGGTATTCTTCTGTCAATTCCTGAATAAGTTCATCGATTAAGATCGATGTTGCGGGATCTAACCCCGAATTGGGTTCATCGCAAAAGAGATACTTCGGATTCATACTAATAGCCCTTGCAATACCAACTCTTTTTTTCATTCCACCAGACAGTTCAGAAGGATATAACTTATTTTTATCTTTTAAGTTGACCCGTTCTAAACAGAAATTCGCGCGCTCAACTTTTTCCTTTTTACCCATATCCGTAAACATATCGAGGGCGAACACAATGTTCTGTTCCACCGTCATAGAGTCAAATAGCGCTGAATTTTGAAAAAGCATCCCAATTTCTCGCCGAATGGGAACTCGCGCTTCGAAATCCATGTTCGTAAATTCCTCACCATCAAAAAAGACTTTTCCTTCTTCAGGTTCATGCAGTCCAACAATACATTTTAACAATGTACTTTTTCCAGAACCCGATCCGCCAATGATCAGGCTAACTTTTCCTGGTTCAAAAATCGCATCTATACCATTTAACACATGGTTACTTCCAAACGATTTATGTATATTTTGAATTTCTATCATTAGTTTACAACATCAATGCCGTAATAATATAATCACAGGCTAAAATAGCTATACATCCAATTACCACTGCTTGCGTACCTGCTTGCCCCACCTCGAGAGCTCCCCCCCTAACGAAAAAGCCTTTGTAAGCGGGTACGGACGTAATAATAAAACCAAAAATAAACGCTTTTACCAATGCCACAGTAACCGTAAATCCATTAAAACCTCCTTGAATACCTTGTATGTAATCTGTCGGTGCAACTGCTCCTGATAATGCTCCACCTATTAAACCTCCAGATATCGCACAAAATATAGCAATAACAACCAAGGCTGGTACCATAACAATTCCAGCCAAAATCTTCGGCAAAATAAGATAGCCTGGTGCATTAATACCCATAATTTCCAACGCATCAATTTGCTCGGTAACACGCATAGATCCGATTTGTGACGATATCGCAGAACCTACTTTTCCCATAAGCACTAACGCAGAAATCGTTGGTCCAAGCTCGAGTATATTAGAATCCCGATTTATCTGCCCGATAACTGTGGGAGGAATTAAATTTGAAACCAACTGGAAGGCAATCTGTAAAGTCATGACTGCCCCTATAAAAGTAGAAATGATAACAATTAAACCGATCGATCCGACACCGATCTCATTCATTTCATGAAAAATTTCCTTTATATATATTTTCCATTTCTCAGGCTTCTTGAAAACTTTTCTTAGCAACAAAACATACGCTCCAAAATGGTGGAATATCATAAATAATCAACGCTTAAATTAATATTATTGCAATATACACATTTGCAGGGAAGAATTTTTACCGACATTATCGTTTCTTTCACCGAAAATATAAACAACATAACCTAAAACAGGTTTTGTAAAAAATTAGTAACTTATACTTTTGAGGCATATATTTACACGGAAATACAAATTATGGAAAATAAAATCACATCTGGCATTTGGTTCGTATTCATCGGCATGGTTCTCCTGCTACACAATATCAATGTTATTGATTTCAATTTCGTTCCCACACTAAAATATTGGCCGCTACTTATCGTTATCGTAGGAATTAATCTGATGGTACAAAATAAAGTCTACGGAAATTACATCAAGATTGCATCGAATGTATTATTCTTGGGCTGGATATTTTACATAGGAATAACGTCACCCTCAACCCATTGGACCGAGAGCCTTCTCAACAACAAGAATATCCAAATTGGAGACCTGGAGGATGGACAGCCCTTTGAAAACAACGTACAAGCGTCCATCGATAGTGGCATACATGAAGCACGTCTAGAATTCAACGGCGGCGCTGGAAAATTTGAACTAACTGCAACAAATAAAGAACAACTGCTAACGGCAAAAAGCCAGGATAATGCTATGGGGATGAATCTTCAATCTACCATCAACGAGGGCGTGCAGGAGCTTACTCTTAACGCAAAACCTGTCTCTGACAATAAAAAATCCGGCGCGGTCCTGATTGACTTAAATCCAGATATTCTCTGGGACTTCGAACTGAATTACGGCGCAGCGAATATTACAGGAGACTTGAGTTCTCTGTCTTTCAAAAATTTAGAAATCAATACTGGTGCCAGTAATTTGGACTTAACCTTAGGAGCACCTAAAAGCGAGACAGCAAAAATTGCAATCGCAACAGGGGCCTCGAAAATCCATTTCCACATTCCTGAAGACGCCGCTATAAGCGTTAAATATTCTTCAATTCTTTCAAAGAATTCTTTCGAAGGATTCGAAACCAAAAAGAATGGTATTGCGAAAACAGCCAATTACGACAGTGCCGATAAAAAATACGATATCGAGATCGATGGTGCAGCTAATACGTTCAAAATAACGCGGTATTAATTTAATAAAATACCTAACTTTGTAGCTACGCATGGATACGAAAGTGGTAACGCAACTGGATGGAGGATATTGCAACTCCAAAACGACCTATAGCAGGTTTCTAACAAGAGAAGTTCAAATCGGCGACATCCCTATGGGAGCTCATCACCCGATACGGATACAAAGTATGACTACGGTAGACACCATGAATACAATTGGATCCGTCGAGCAAACGATCCGAATGGTTGATGCAGGCTGTGAATACATTCGAATTACAGCTCCGAGTATTAAAGAAGCCGAGAATTTAGCGAACATTAAGAAAGAACTAAAATTAAGAGGTTACAATGTTCCGTTAGTTGCAGATATACACTTTACCCCTAATGCAGCAGAAGTTGCCGCGCGCATTGTAGAAAAGGTTCGTATTAACCCAGGAAATTATGCCGATAAAAAGAAATTTGATCAGATTGACTACACAGATAGTGCCTACCAAGCAGAATTAGATCGAATTTACAAGAAATTCGCTCCTCTCGTAAAAATATGTCAGGAATACGGCACCGCCATGCGAATAGGCACAAATCATGGTTCCCTATCGGATAGAATTATGAGCCGATACGGCGATACGCCAGAAGGAATGGTTGAGTCAGCTCTTGAGTTCATTCGAATCTGTGAAGATCTAAACTTTCGTAACCTGGTTATTTCAATGAAATCTTCAAACCCGCAAGTGATGGTAAGTGCCTATCGCTTATTGGTGGAAAAGATGATTACGGAGAACATGAACTACCCACTGCATCTCGGCGTAACAGAGGCTGGCGATGGAGAAGACGGTAGAATTAAATCAGCCGTAGGTATAGGTACACTCCTGGAAGATGGCTTAGGTGACACTGTTCGGGTATCATTAACAGAAGAGCCGGAAAATGAAGCTCCAGTTGCTTTAGCCCTTGTGAATCGATATCGAAACAGAGCGCTAACTGCTCAAAATTCGACAGAGAAGCCGATCATCAACATCTCTGGCAACACCTCGACAACAGCTTTTGAAACACAGGAAGTTAACGCTTTTATTGGAGGATCTTTGGTTCCTCGCATCGTCGTAGACATTTCGAGAGAAAATCTTAAAGATCCATTTATTCTATCGAGTGTAGGCTACAGGTATGATGTTATCAATGACAAATACCACATGGGAGATCAATCTGTAGATTTCGTCTATCTTGGTTCAAACCTTCCATCTTTTGTTCTACCGGGGAATCTCAAGGTATTGTATGATTACGAAACCTGGATAAATCTGGAAAACAAAGCAAATAAACATCCCGTATTTTCCTTAAATGAGTACCAACAAAATACGATACATGACCCTGTGCTAAATCTCATTCAGATTTCAAACGACGACATACTAACCGATAGTTTTGCAAATCTACAAATAGACAAGACCATCGTTTTCGTCCTCGAAACCGATAAGCATCATGGGATGGCAGATCAAAGACAATTTTTCAACAATCTGCAATACATCGGATTATCTGTCCCTACTATCATTAAAAGAAGTTATCCTATAGAAGAGTTTTCTGGACCGATAGGAAACGTCATGGATCCAGAAGAGCCAATATCAAAAATTCAGCTCTATGCTTCCACAGATTTTGGTGCATTATTAGTAGACGGACTAGGCTCTGGAATTTGGCTTGATTCACCCGCAACACCTACCGAGAAAATAGCCTCTCTATCTTTCGGAATTTTACAGGCAACCCGATCCAGAATCTCAAAAACAGAATACATTTCTTGTCCGAGCTGTGGAAGAACACTTTTCGATCTTCAAGAAACCACGCAGATGATCAGAAGCCGTACAAGTCATCTAAAAGGACTAAAAATAGGGATCATGGGCTGTATTGTCAATGGACCTGGAGAAATGGCTGATGCAGATTATGGGTACGTAGGTGCCGGGCCTGATAAAATAACGCTTTACAGAGGAAAAGAAGTTGTCAAAAAGAATGTCAGTGCAACAAATGCATTAGATGAACTTATTGAGATTATAAAGAATGATGGCCTTTGGATAGACGAAAGCGAAGGTAACTAGCTTCTAAGGGTTTTGATGAAATTAACGTACGGAGATACGTTTTACCACGGTCTCCGCTCCAGCAGAAACACGTACAAAATAAACACCAGTTGTGAGTTTACCACTCGCTTCGAAAGATAGATTTTGCATACCAGCATCCAACCTTCCGTTCATTAAGTTTAGCGATTCATTACCTAAAGCATCCATTACTTTGACAGCAACAGTATTCTGTTTCGCTAGCTTAAAATTCACGGTAATCTGATCTGCAACCGGATTATAAAAAACCTTCACATTATTAATAAGCTTCTCCGCATCATCTTCAGGCAAGGACACTGTATGTATAGAAGAATAAGTAGTGAGAGCATCTACAGCGATAGGGCGACTAGATGAAACCGCTTTTCCAACGTTAAGCATACCTATGCTAACGCAGGTGAATAAAGCTATTTTGTTAATCAATCTAATCATTGTTTATAGTGTAGACTATACTGGTTGGTGGTTGATTCTAAATCAGCACCTTGCTGATACAAACCTTCCTATACAAAAGTAATTTTTTTTAGTATTGATTCCACCCTGTTTCAAAAAAAAAAATTCGTTTTAACAATTTTTAACAAGTTTATACGTTGCCTGATTTTTTTATATAGTTTGGCACATAATTTACTGTAATTTTGCAGGATAAATTAATAAGAATGAAAACCCATAAGCATCACGATGCACACAGACTCAGCTTTGCGGGTCTACTCGTTAGTCTTGGTATCATATTCGGGGATATAGGAACGTCCCCTCTGTATGTTATTAAAGCTATTTTTAACAAGGGAATCATAGAAGAGAGTCTCATTCTAGGTAGTCTATCTTGCGTATTTTGGACATTGACTCTACAAACTACAATAAAATACGTTTGGATTACGTTAAACGCAGACAACAAAGGTGAGGGAGGAATTCTTTCCCTATATTCTCTCGTGAGAAAAAAAGCGAAATGGTTGATTATACCTGCGATAATCGGCGCAAGCACGTTGTTAGCCGATGGTATGATTACGCCGGCAATTACAATATCCTCGGCTATTGAAGGTCTTGCGATAAGACATCCACAAGTGCCAACAGTGCCCATTGTTGTCATCATCATCAGCTTACTTTTTCTAATCCAACGCTTCGGCACTTCTATAGTCGGTCGAATCTTTGGACCAATGATGTTCATATGGTTTTCCACGATCGGTGTACTTGGCGCGTTGTATATCAAACATGCGCCAGAAGTGTTCTATGCAATTAACCCCTATTATGCGATTTCAACCATCATAAATCATCCAAATGCGCTGTTTCTCGTTGGAGCGATTTTCTTATGTACAACGGGTGCAGAAGCTCTCTATTCAGACATGGGACACTGTGGAAAGTCGAACATAAGGGTAAGTTGGATTTTCGTAAAATTAACACTTGTCCTTAACTATTTTGGACAAGGCGCTTGGCTTCTGCAACACGCGGGAACCCAAATGGGCGAAAAAAATCCCTTCTACGCAATCATGCCAGAGGGATTCGTTGTGTACGGAATTGCCATCGCAACGATGGCAGCAGTAATTGCCAGTCAAGCCATGATATCGGGTTCATTCACGCTAATTTCTGAGGCTGTACGATTAAACATCTGGCCTAAGGTATCTATACGGTACCCCAGCGACCAAAAAGGACAGCTTTATGTACCTTCCATTAACCTGATTCTTTACATCGGCTGTATGCTCATCATCGCCGTATTCAAGGAATCTTCGAACATGGAGGCTGCCTACGGTCTAGCCATCAATTTAACGTTTATCATGACAACCGTTTTGATGTGCGTTTTCTTAGCTCGTGTACATATTCCTAAAATCTGGATTGTGGTATTCGCAGTTTTCTATTTCACAATAGAGTTTTCTTTTTTAGCAGGAAATTTGGTAAAGCTTACGCATGGCGGTTGGCTCACCCTACTCTTGGCGACAACGCTATTCATCGCCATGTTTTCTTGGTATGGTGCTCGTAAAATAAAGAATAGCTTTGTACGATTTAATGATATCCGAGACTACTTCCCTATTATATCGGAACTTAGTGAAGACAAATCTGTACCACTTTTCGCATCCCATTTGGTATACCTTACTAGCGCAAATAATAAGCATGAGATAGAATCTAAGATTATCTATTCCATCATCAACAAAAAGCCTAAACGCGCAGATGTTTATTGGTTGGTACACGTAGATGTAATGGATAACCCCCACACACAGGAGTTTGTCGTTGAACAACTAATTCCCAAGAAATTAATCCGCATTGATTTTAAATTGGGATTCAGAGAAGAACAACGCATTAGCTTATTGTTTAGGAAAGTAGTAGAAGACATGGTTGAAAAAGGAGAAATTGATATCACCAGCAACTACGAGACGTTAAAGAAACATAAAATAGCAGGCGATTTCAATTTTGTAGTACTTGAAAAGATGATTTCCAAAACACATGATCTTAAATGGCACGAAAAGATAATCTTAGAAATATATAAAATTTTAAAACGCTTTAGCTTATCCGAAGAAAAAGGCTTTGGGCTTGACAGTAGTTTCGTCACCTTAGAACGTGTGCCCTTAAATATCCCAAACACAAAAGAGGTTAAATTAAAAAGGCTGCATTAACAGAAAACACTCCAATAGATTTTCATTGGGGTAAGACATCTATAAACAATAAAAGGGGATAAATTATCCCCTTTTATTGTTTATTTAACTTCGAATGTTTAAAACCATAGGCGAAATACAACACCCACCCTATAACCAACCAAATGATGAATATAAACCAGTTGCTTGCGCCAAGTTCACTCATTAAATAAAGATTTATCAGTATTCCAACCACGGGCAATAAGGAAAAACGATATTTATAGGCCATAACCGCTAGAACCAGCCAAACAATCCAAAACAACAAAACCAGTGATTTATGTTCTATAATCTCGACAAAAGACATGGAAAGCCATTCCTGCACGATACCCTGACCATAGATATAAACAAACAACCACCCAGCAATAAAGCCTAAACCTACCAGATATTTACCATTAACGTAAGGTACCCGAAATTTTGATTTAGCGGAAATACCAGAATAATCCATATACAAAACCCCAGCACAAACGAGAATAAAAGCGAAAAAAGTACCTACACTCGTGAGATCCACAAAGAAATCCATTTTGAAAAACAGCGAAGGAATCGCTACAACAATACCTGTAACAATAGTCGCATAAGATGGCGTCTTATACTTCGGATGTACTTTTGCAAATCGCTTGGATAACAAACCATCACGGCTCATTGTCATCCAAATTCTAGGTTGTGCAAGCTGATAAACCAATAGGGCACTCGTAATTGCGATTACCGAAGTTATAGAAACAACACCTGCCATAAAATCCAGTCCAACATATTTGAAAACAAATGCCAAAGGATCTTTCACATTTAATTCCGTGTAATTCACCATTCCTGTAAGCACCAATGTAATAGCTACGTATAATACAGTACAGATAATAAGACAAAGAATCATTGCCTTAGGCAAATCTCGTTGTGGATTTTTACATTCTTCTGCTGTTGTCGAGATCGAATCGAAGCCTATAAATGCAAAAAAGACCGCTGCTACAGATCCTAAAACACCTTTGACCCCGTTGGGAGCGAAAGGTGTCCAGTTCTCAGGTTTGATGTAGAAAATTCCCCCGAAGACCACCAATAGGATAATTCCTACCTTAATCATTACCATAATCGTACTTGCCCGCTGGGATTCTTTTATACCGATATACACCAACCAAGTAACAAGCACAGTTACAATTCCAGCTGGAAAATCAAAAATAATAGGTATGTCAGCAATACGAGGAGCCGACATATAAGCTTCAAGACCAGCCTTATCAGCCAACGATAAACTGGCTATGCCATCGGAAAGAAATTTTGCATGTGCATCGATAGCGTATCCAGGAGCCATCGTTAACCATTTTGGAAGGAAAACGCCAAACCCTTCCAGCATCGACACAAAATATTGCGACCAAGATATGGCCACAACAGTATTCGAAACGGCATATTCCAACACTAAGGCCCAACCGATTATCCACGCAAAAAGCTCCCCAAAGGCCACATATGCATAAGTATAAGCACTTCCTGAGACAGGAACCGTACTGGCAAATTGTGCATATGCTAGGGCAGTAAAAACACATGCAAAAGCAGTAAAGATAAATAACAAAGAAATAGCAGGACCACCTTCATAACTCGCTAAGCCAATCGTACTAAAGATACCGGCTCCAACGATTGCTGCGATTCCGAGTGAAACAAGATCCCTCACCCCTAAAACCTTTGCCAATCCTGTTCCTTCTTGAGAGTCACGAATGATTTGGTCGACGTTTTTCTTTCGTAAAAGTTTGCTTATCATATAAACATGTTAATAATTTGACAACAACGACAACAAAAATGATAAAAAATACGCTACTTTATACTAAATTCCCTTGAATATAATGAAATATATCAAGATAATTCTTCAAATCAGACGCTTTATAACGCCTTAAACATGCAGTTAGCTTCACACAATCATCAGAACTGTATTCAAAATCCCAAATACGTTTACAAATATTAAAAAGAGCACGTGACAAATTAGATATATCGCTGTAATCAAAAATATATTTCACCTCTATAAATCGTCGGTAAAATGTTATGAAGCGTTCGATGTCTACTTCTCCCAATATGCGTAAATATTTCTCTAAAACACGATCAGGAACTTGGGCTAAATGCTCATATAACCTCGCCGGATTCACCAACTGTTGATCCAAAAGAATATGATCAAGCAACAATTCTACCGCAATATGTGCCAAGAAAGATGCTCTAATAGGTAAATGATGAACAATGGGATCCAGCTGTTTGCGCAACACATGGCAGTGATCCAAAAAAAATGGTGAACTATGAAAAAGCTTATCGACTTCCAAATGCCTATACCAGCCCTCTGAGATATGCATTGTCTGAGGCAATGCAAACATCAACTCTTCAAATCGTTGAGGATGGAAATTATATTGCTTGTCGACATTCTTAAGTAAATCAGGCAAAAGTGCACCTAAAACAGTCTCAGAATGCAGACTGTAGCGTTCAAAATAATAATGGGACAGAAAATTCACAAGTCAAACTTCGCATTTATTATCGTAAGATACAGCTTAATCTCTTATCTTTGCAATCTTAAATAAAAAATCTTAACCTTAAAAAGATGAGCTTTGTAGAAGAACTACGTTGGAGAGGTATGCTACAGGATATTATGCCTGGAACCGAAGAATTATTAAACTCGGAAAAAGTTTCGGGGTATATAGGTTTTGATCCTACGGGAGACTCCTTACATGTTGGACATCTCACACAAATCATGACCTTAATCCATTTCCAAAATGCAGGACATAAGCCTGTTGCATTAGTGGGTGGAGCAACGGGAATGATTGGAGACCCTTCCTTTAAATCGGCCGAAAGAAACCTCCTAGACGAAGCTACCTTACAACATAATGTTAATTGTCTAAAAAATCAACTTGCCAAATTCTTGCATTTCGGAGAAGGAGAGAATGAGGCAAAAATGGTTAACAATTACGATTGGTTTAAAGATTTTAATTTTTTGGATTTCATTCGTGATGTAGGTAAACTTATTACCGTTAACTACATGATGGCGAAGGATTCTGTAAAAAAACGCCTAGAGGGAGAAAATGGATTATCATTTA
Source organism: Sphingobacterium sp. LRF_L2 (assembly GCF_965644235.1). Taxonomy (NCBI): domain Bacteria; kingdom Pseudomonadati; phylum Bacteroidota; class Sphingobacteriia; order Sphingobacteriales; family Sphingobacteriaceae; genus Sphingobacterium; species Sphingobacterium sp. LRF_L2. Next base: position 219,164 of record NZ_CBFFRI010000010.1, read on the forward strand.
CCGAATTTTCTTACCAACTTATACAAGGCTATGATTTCTACTATCTTTGGAAAAACCATAACTGTAAAGTCCAAATGGGCGGATCCGATCAGTGGGGAAATATCGTTACAGGCAGTGAAATGATCCGCAGACAAGATCAGGGCACAGCTTATGCGATTACAACACAATTGATTAAAAAAGCAGACGGACAAAAGTTTGGAAAAACAGAGTCAGGCGCTGTTTGGTTGGATCCAAAGAAAACAAGTCCTTACAAATACTACCAGTTTTGGCTGAATACATCCGATGATGATGCTAAGAATTGGATAAAGATCTTTACACTGAAGCCGAAAGAAGAGATTGATGCAATTATTGCCGAGCATGATGCAGCGCCTCACAGCAGAGCGATACAAAAAGCATTAGCAAAAGATATCACCATCAGAACCCATTCGGAAAAAGACTACGAAACAGCGTTAAAAACATCTGAATTTTTATTCGGAAATGGTTCCTTAGAATTCCTAGCCGATTTAGAGCACGATGCCGTTCTTGAAGTTTTTGATGGTGTACCGCAATTTGAGGTCAGTAAAACGGACTTAATGGCGGGCATCAATATATTAGACCTCCTTGCTGTGCAAACCCAAGTATTCCCTTCGAAAGGTGAAGCACGTAAAATGTTGCAGGGTGGCGGTGTCGCAATCAATAAAGAGAAAATTAGCGACATCGAATTGATCATTAACAACACAAATTTAATCAACGAAAATTACATTGTAATTCAACGTGGAAAGAAGAATTATTTTTTGATTATCTTTAAATAGAACTTATCTTCGTGAGGTGGGAATATTTCACCCACTTCACGAACATAAGTATATGAAAGCTTACATTTTTTTCACATTTTCCTTCCTTCTATTCTTCTCGACGACATCTGCTCAGTACTTACGCGTAAGTTATTATGATAAAGATGGAAAAGAAATCACCGACAAAGAAGAGTCTTTTTTCTATCGCATTATTGCAACAGACGACAAATCGCCAAATTTATTCAAATACTTAGAGTATTACACGAAAGGAGATACGCAAAAGACAATTGCGACGCTCAAAAACGAAAGAACTACACACAGTAAAGTAGGTGAAGCTCTAAGCTATTACCCAAATGGACAACTATTTGAGAAAGAATATTTCAGTGATAACCATACCTTGATAGACTCTTCTTACACCTATTACGAAAATGGTATTTTGTTTATGAAGAGACTGCATAAAAGTAAAGCTGTCTCTCTCACACAAGAAGGCAACAAACCTAGTTCAAGCAAAAATGAAGAAAACAATAATTCTATCGAATACTTACTCGTCCAAGACAGCCTAGGTAACATACTCGCTAAAAATGGAAACGGCATTTTAGTAATCACAGATTTACTGAATAAAAATCGTCTTACAGAGCAGGGACCAATTCTCAACAATCAAAAAAATGGAGAATGGAAAGGTTCTTTTAAGACCTATTCTTATGAAGAAGAATGGGAAGAAGGAAAACTGATACGGGGAATCACAAAAGATTCTACAGGAGCAGAAACAACATATGATGAAGACAATTATGAAATTATGCCCGAATATCCGGGAGGATATAACGCTTTACGCATGTTTGTCGCTAACAATTACCAATATCCAAATAGGGCTATCAGAGCAGGTGTATCAGGAACAATCCAAATAGAATTCATCGTCAATAAAGATGGTAGCATGAGTGATTTCAAAATACGTAACGATCTCGGTTTTGGAACAGGAGATGCTGCCATTCGAGCATTGAAAATGGCGCAAAAAAAATGGAGACCTGGTGTCCAAAGAGGACGGGCAGTAAGGGTCGCTTACACACTCCCTATCACCTTAAATCTAAGCAGATAATAAAAAAACAGACTTTATATCAAAAATAAAGTCTGTTTTTATTTTGTTGAGTAGATGATAAATCCCATATGTAAAATGGTAAAACCTCAAATTCTAACAAGATAATCATCCTTTTTGTTTAAGTTTGTAGTTAGGAGGATTATCGATTTTTCATGTCAAATAAAGGAAATACATTCAAACATTCCACATCCGCAGGGAATCCAAAAAGAGGAACGAGTGCACGTGGAAGCGCAACCTACAAGAAAAAAGAACACTTTAGATCTTTCGAAAACATCAACTTTTCTGAAGGTCAACGTAAAGCATTGAAGATACTGGGTATTTTTTTACTTTTTGTATCTTTTATACTAGCGGTATCCTTTGTTTCCTACCTATTCACATGGAAACAAGATCAAAGTTACATCGCGCAAACGAATGGAGGATGGTCAACGCTATTCAAAAGCGCACATGAAATAGCAGACGAAACCGTAGATTTACCCGTTGTAGAGAACAAACTAGGCAAACTAGGCGCATTACTCGCGAATCAATTTATTTACGAGTGGTTTGGGATAGCTTCGTTTTTATTTTCCCTTATGGCCTTTATTATTGGTTACAAATTTCTCTATAAAAAATCGCTACTCCCCGTATGGAAAACCATCACATATGCGTTATTGGGGATTGTATTTCTTTCAATTACCTTGGGCTTTCTCCAGGATTTTTTAACCGACTCCCCGCATATTTTAGAAGGAAAATTCGGCTACTGGACGAATCAACTTTTGAAAGCACAAATTGGCTCTACAGGAACAGCAGCACTTCTCGTATTTGCCTACCTCACTGTGCTGATTATTGTATATAACCTTGATTTAAAATGGAGCTGGACTTCCAAGTCTGTATCAAAAGAACAACCTGAGGAAGATCTAGAAGAAGAGGAAGATAATTATGATCATTTTATTAAAACAACCAACTCTTCCAATTTGAATCGCCCCAATGTTCCCTCCCATGCAAACAGAGAAGAACAAGAAGATTTCGAAGCGATCCCCGTCCATAAATCCCCTATTGTTGAAAACAAACGAATTGAAGACCTTGTTCCTTCAGATGATGCTATAGCTTTAGAACTGGATGATGAAGAGCAAGACACGGATTTCAACATCCCTTTATCAACTTCTTCTCATGAAATCACCTTATCTGTAGAAAGTCCAACATCCATTCCCTCACAAATAGAGGAACCCAAAGAACTGGAATTAAGTGTATCGAAGGTTATCGAAGAAAAAGCAATAACTGCAGATGATCTCGTCGCGCAATTTGGCGAATACGACCCCAAACTAGATCTATCTGGCTATCAATATCCCACACTCGATCTCCTAAAAGATTACGGCACAGGTAAAATAACCATAAATCAACAGGAGCTTGAAGCAAATAAGAACCGTATTGTTGAAACCTTACGCAACTATAACATTGAGATAGAACACATCAAGGCAACTATAGGCCCCACAGTAACGTTATATGAAATCATTCCAAAACCAGGAGTTAGGATATCGAAAATAAAAAATCTAGAAGATGATATCGCGCTTAGTTTGGCGGCACTAGGAATTCGTATCATAGCACCGATGCCAGGAAAGGGCACCATTGGAATAGAAGTTCCCAACAGCTCTCCAGAGATGGTATCTATGCGTTCTGTATTGGCTACCGAAAAATTCCAAAAAACAGATATGGATTTACCCATTGCTTTGGGAAAAACAATATCTAATGAAGTCTACATCGCGGATCTATCCAAAATGCCGCACCTTCTTGTTGCCGGTGCCACAGGTCAAGGTAAATCCGTGGGAATTAACGCAATCCTCACCTCTCTGCTGTACAAGAAACATCCTGCAGAACTTAAATTCGTTATGGTAGACCCTAAGAAAGTGGAACTATCTCTATTCAAAACGATAGAAAGACATTTCTTAGCAAAATTGCCAAACGAGGAAGAAGCTATTATAACCGACACAAAAAAGGTAATCAATACGTTGAATTCCCTGTGTATTGAAATGGATCAGCGCTATGATTTACTAAAAAATGGACAGGTACGGAATTTAAAAGAATATAATGCAAAATTTGTCAATCGCAGATTAAACCCTGAAGAGGGTCATCGATTCTTACCTTTCATTGTATTAGTAGTAGACGAATTTGCTGATTTAATGATGACCGCAGGAAAAGAAGTAGAAACACCGATTGCACGATTAGCGCAGTTAGCTCGTGCTGTGGGTATACACCTTGTTATCGCGACGCAACGCCCATCGGTCAATATTATCACAGGTACAATCAAAGCGAATTTCCCGGCTAGACTAGCATTCCGTGTTTTATCAAAAGTCGACTCACGAACGATTTTAGATACGGGCGGTGCAGATCAATTAATCGGCCGAGGCGATATGCTCTTAGCAACGGGAAGTGACCTAACGCGTATACAGTGTGCATTTGTCGACACGCCTGAAGTAGATCGAATTTCAGAATTCATCGGCAGCCAACGAGGATATCCTTCAGCATTTTTATTGCCGGAGTACGTTGATGAAAATGGCGAAGGAAGTGGAGGAATTGAGTTTGACCTCGAAGATAGGGATCAGCTTTTTGAGGATGCGGCGAGACTTATTGTTATGCATCAGCAAGGTTCAACTTCATTAATCCAACGAAAGTTAAAACTTGGCTACAATAGAGCCGGACGAATTATAGATCAACTAGAAGCCGCTGGAATTGTAGGGCCATTTGAAGGTAGTAAAGCTCGAGAAGTACTTTACCCAGACGAATATTCTTTGGAACAGTATTTAGAAACATTGCGGAACAAAGATTAACATAACGTCCGCCAATATATTAAAAGGAGTTGGGCAGCGTATTATCAACCCACATAACAATGAATAAATAAATCTATTCAGATGAAAGCAACATTAACAATCGTCATGCTATTATTGTTCGGAAACTTTGCCGTAAGTTTTGCGCAAACAGATCCCGCTGCAAAAAAATTACTTGATGAAGTTTCGAAAAAATACGATGCTTATAATACTATACAAGCTTCTTTTACCTTTTCTGCCAAGCAAGGAGAAACTGGCGATTATGCAGATAGCGGAACAATCTTCCTGAATAAGCAAAAAAATCAATATCGTATTATTTTGCGTGTACAAGAACTCATCAGTGACGGAAAAACCACCTGGTCGATCTTAAAGGAGGATAAAGAAATACAAGTCTCTGATGCCGAAAATAATGTAGAAACTATTGGTCCAAACAACCTGTTTACCTTTTATAAAAAAGGCTATAAATACCTAACTACAGAAGATGAAAAGGTGGGTTCTGAAATGTTAAAAGTGGTCGAACTAAGTCCTATCGACACACGCACAAACTACTTTAAAATAAAAATCCGCATCAATAAGAATAAACATATACACGATGTTCTTATTTTTGATAAGTCAGGAGGCCGGTATACCTATACTATCCAATCTCTATATGTAAATCACAAGATTTCCGCAACCAACTTCACATTTAACAAGTCAAATTATCCACAGTTCGAAATCGTTGATCTTAGATAATCCATAATTATGGGAAAAACTACACTGAAAAGTCTCGCACAAGCATTGAATATGTCTGTATCTACTGTGTCTAAAGCTTTGAACGACAGTTATGAGATCAGTGCATCAACGAAAAAAAAAGTAAAGGAATTTGCCGAAAAGTATAATTATCAACCCAATGTACTCGCGCAGTTCCTAAAAACAGGAAAAACCCAAACCATAGGCGTTGTATTGCCAAAGATGACTAGTCCCTTCGAATCTCAAATACTGGAGGGAATGCAACAAACGGCAAGTGAACTGCATTACCGGATTGTGATTATGAACACAATGGAGAACGAAGAGCAAGAAAGACAAGCATTACAATCCATGCTTGACAAAGCCGTCGACGGTCTACTTTTCTGTCCTATACATGAACAATCTAATCTGGAGTTGGCCACGCGAATTATGAAAACCACTCCTATTGTTATATTTGACCGCACAAACTATGCTTTGGAAACGCATAAGGTTGGTGTTTTGAACGCTGCAGGTACCTATAATGCCTGTAAACATCTTTTTGAAACGGGACGCAGGAGAATAGCTATTTTTTGTGGAACAAATCAGGGGATAACGGCCAAAAGGCTATCAGGTTATTATGAGGCCCATACAGAACTCGAAGTTCCACTAACACCAGAATATGTTGTATACTGTAATGTAAAAAGTGTAGAAGAACTTCATTTGGAGATGGAACAACACATTCGAACACTATTAAATCTTCCTCATCCTCCAGATGCCATAATTGGTGTCGCAGACACCATAACAACCCATTTACTTGGTGTTCTAGCGAAGTTGAACGTTAAAGTTCCCGACACCTTAGCCGTCATTGGATTTGCAAATACGGACTTAGCATTATCACTCAATCCGTCTTTGAGCACAATTCGACAACCTACCAAAGATATCGGAGAAATATCGATTAAAAAATTAGTGGAAGTAATCAACAAAAGCCATCGAAGCCAAATAGAATGGGAAGACATTAAATTACCCACATCTATTCAGCTTCGACGATCAACACTTGGTTAATCCAAATTTCTAACGACGCCTAATTCAAGTCCGCGTAACTCCGCTAAACCACGCAATCGTCCAATAGCAGAATAACCGGGATTTGTTACTTTAGACAAGTCATCAAGCATTTGATGTCCATGGTCTGGACGAAATGGAATAGGCAATTCACGTTTTTGATTCTCTAGAACCAACTCTTTCATAATGGCATACATATCGACATCTCCATCCAAATGGTCCGCTTCATAGAAACTACCAACTTCGTCCCGTTTTACGTTTCTAAGATGGACAAAATTGACACGATGTTGAACCGCATTAAACATGGCTACCAAATCATTCTTAGGTCCAGCGCCTAATGATCCAGTACAAAAACAAACACCATTAAATGGCCGATCTACTTTCTCAATAATGTATTTAAAATCGGCTATATTACTTGCAATTCTCGGCAGACCTAAAATTGGATAAGGAGGATCATCCGGATGAATGGTCATCTTGACCCCATATTGATCACAAACCTCGGCTATAGACGAGAGGAAATACACGAGATTTTCGCGAAGGCCTTCAAATCCTATTTTCTCGTAAATTTGTATGCTTCGTCTGAGGTCTTCCAATGATGGATCTTTCTCACCAGGGATTCCCATCAAAACATTGCTTTGCAAATGCTTTCTAGCATCATCGTCAAACGCTTCATACTTCTCCTCCGCTTCCTTTACGATCGTTGAAGGATACGATAGACGCGCATCAGGACGTTCTAATATAAAAATATCAAAAATAGCAAGATCAATCCAATCAAAATAAAGTGCTTTCGACCCATCTTTCATGACCAAATCAAGCTGCGTACGGGTCCAATCTAAGACAGGCATGAAATTGTAACAAACAGTCGTAATGCCACACTCCGCCAAATTAACTAATGTCTGTCTGTAATTTTCCAAAAAATGTTCGACCTCATCAGATCGAGTTTTAATGGCCTCGTGCACAGTTACACTCTCTACCACGGACCAAACCAAACCAGCGTCTTCTATGATGCGCTTACGTTCTAAAATATCTTCTTTCGGCCAAATCTCGCCGTGAGGAATATGGTGCAGAGCAGATACAATACCTGTAGCACCAGCTTGCTTTACATCTTGAAGAGAGACTGGGTCATTAGGACCATACCAACGCCATGCTTGTTCTAAAAATCTACTTTTCATTCATCTAAATATTAAACACCAGACCAACTATTAAAGCCTCCATCTACAAAAATCGTCTCCCCGGATACAAAAGCCGAAGCTTCACTCAACAGATACACTAACGTACCTTCTAGCTCCGATGGATCGCCCAAACGTAAAAATGGAGTTCCTTGTACAAACTTTTGTGCACGATCAGTATACGTCCCATCAGGATTGGTTAATAACGTACGATTCTGCTCGGTTAAAAACACACCGGGAGCAATAGCGTTTACACGAATCTTATTCGAATATCGTAAAGCCAGTTCTGTAGCCATCCACTTCGTGAATCCATCAATTCCATGCTTCGCAACGGTATACCCCAAAACGCGGGTTATAGGACGACTCGCGGCCAGAGAAGAAATGTTGATTATAGATCCCACACCATTATTAGCCATCACCTCTCCAAAAATAAGTGTTGGAATCATGGTGCCATATAAATTCAGTTCGATAGCTTTTATGGTATCGCCAATTTTATTATCAAAGATATTTTCATCAGGTCCAATCGTTGCCCCAGGAATATTACCTCCTGCTGCATTTACCAATCCATCAATTGTCCCCCACTTCTCTAGGATAAGATCACGGGCATCACGCATAGACGTTTCGTCCATAACATCTGCTACCACAGCAAATGCTTCACCGGATAGGGTTTCTACAAGTTTAACCCGCTCATCGGCTTTTTCTTTATTCCGTCCAATAATACATAGCTTCGCTCCCGCTTGCGCTAGCGCTTTTACAAAGGCTTTCCCTAAAATTCCCGTACCACCGGTAACCACGATGACCTTTCCTTTTAAAGAGAATTTATCCAAAATATTCATAAATCAATCTTCAGCTTATAATGGTCAATAATACCTATTTTTTTATTGTATTTTGATATTCAAGCCTTCATAATTAACGATAACGATTTCGTAATACACCTAAAAAGATTCAAAAAATAACGCTAATTTAACAGAGAAAAAATATACATTGATGAACCATATATTATCCTTTGGGGAAATTCTGATAAGACAACAAAGTTTAGGTAACAGTTTTTTCGACAAGAAAAACAATCGTTTAGAAATATTTCCGGGAGGATCGGAAGCAAATGTCGCCGCTTCATTAGCACAAATGGGTAATTCAGTAGCCTACTGTAGCGCATTTCCAAACAATGCTTTAGCTGACGAAATATTAACCATACTCCAACAGTTAAAAATAGATACCTCAAAATCAATCATTACCGGTGACCGTCTAGGCTCATACATCCTTATGTCTGCAAACGGTTTATCTAAAGGCGAAGTAATCTACGATCGAAAATATTCAAGTTTTAGTCAACTCACAGCAAATGATATAGATTTTGATAAACTTTTTGATGGTGTGACTTGGTTCCACTGGACAGCATTAACGCCTGCACTCAACCAAGAACTAGCAGATGTGATGGAATTGATACTTCGGGAAGCCGCACGCCGAAATATACAAATATCTGTTGATCTGAATTACCGAAGTCGACTATGGCAATACGGCAAAGCACCTATTGATATTATGCCAAAACTCATTGCATATTGCGATGTTATTATGGGAAATATCTGGGCTGCAAACACGATGTTAGGCATAGCAGTAGATGAACGTCTAGATAGGCAAACAACGAAAGAAGAGTATCTCGCAGCAGCACAAATTTCTGCTAATGAAATACTAACTAAATATCCAAAGTGTAAACATGTAGCTTACACGTTTCGATTTATGGACAGTCCGAACCACAATTTATTTTACGGCACCTTTCATACGCGAGTAGAAAATGTACATTCCAAAACATTAGAGACACTACAGGTTATCGATCGCATAGGGAGTGGCGACGCTTTCATGGCAGGACTCATACATGCCCTAACCAATAATATGAGCGCACAAGCTGTTGTCGATACAGCTACTGCAGCAGGCTTCCATAAGCTGTTTATAAAAGGAGACTTTGGAGACGGACAAATTAGCTGGTTTTAATTTCATAAAAAAAGGGTAGTGAAATAATCACTACCCTTTTTTTTATTTACTTGGAAAACTAGTCTTCTTCTTTAGAAGCTAAAAGTTGATCGTATTCTTCTCGAGATCCCACGATAATATTTCCATACTCTCGTAGACCTGTACCTGAAGGAATAAGGTGTCCAACAATTACGTTTTCTTTCAATCCTAATAAATCATCACGTTTACCAGCGATAGCTGCTTCGTTAAGGACCTTCGTTGTCTCCTGGAAGGATGCCGCAGAAATAAATGACTTCGTACCTAATGATGCACGGGTAATACCTTGCAGTAATGGACTAGAAGTTGCAGAAATTGCATCACGCACATCTACAGTTTTCAAATCTTGGCGTCTCAGGATCGAGTTCTCCTCACGAAGTTTACGCATAGTGACAATCTGTCCAGGGCGTAACGTTTTAGAATCTCCGGCATCGACAACAACCTTCTTATCAAATAAGGAATCGTTTTCTTGCATGAAATCCCATTTGTTTACCGCTTCTCTTTCCAAGAAACGCGTATCGCCTGGATCTTCGATATTCACTTTCTGCATCATTTGGTGAACGATGGTTTCGAAGTGCTTATCGTTGATTTTCACACCTTGCAAACGGTAAACTTCTTGAATACCATTTACAATATATTCCTGTACAGCAGCAGGACCTTTAATCGATAAGATATCCGATGGAGAAATAGAGCCATCTGATAATGGCATACCCGCTTTCACGAAGTCATTATCTTGTACAAGGATATGTTTCGAAAGCGGCACCAAATATTTCTTAATTTGTCCATCTCTAGACTCAATAGAAATTTCACGGTTACCACGTTTCACACCACCCAATGTCACGATACCATCGATTTCAGTTACAACAGCTGGATTAGAAGGATTACGCGCTTCAAACAATTCCGTTACACGTGGAAGACCTCCCGTAATATCTCGGGTCTTACCAGTAGCACGAGGAATCTTCGCTAAGATTGTTCCTTCTTTAATCTTTTGACCGTCCTGAACAGAAACGTGAGCACCCACAGGAATGTTATAAGAACGTAATGTATCACCCACTAAATCAGCAATTTTAATTGTAGGGTTCTTTGTTTTATCACGCGTTTCAATAATAACCTTCTCTTTGTGTCCTGTCTGTTCATCCGACTCGTCACGGAATGTCACTCCTTCAATGATTGCTTCGAATTCAATCTTACCACCAAATTCAGAGATAATTACCGCATTATATGGATCCCAGTCTACTAAGGTTTTTCCTTTTTCAACTTTGTCACCTTCATTTACATATAGGTTCGCACCATAAGGAATCACTTGATTGTAAAGAACTTTCTTCTCATCATTGACAATGCGAATTTCTCCTGAACGTCCAATCACAACTTGATAAGGTCCATCTTCGCCTTCTTTAGCAACAGTACGAACATTTTCAAATTCGATTTTTCCTTCATATTTCGCAACAATACTTGAATCAGCAGCAATGTTAGATGCAGTACCCCCTACGTGGAACGTACGAAGTGTCAGCTGTGTACCTGGCTCACCAACAGACTGAGCAGCAATCACACCGACAGCTTCACCCAATTGAACGCGTTTACCTGATGCCAAGTTACGTCCGTAACAACAAGCACAAACACCACGTTTCGACTCGCATGTTAATACAGAACGAATCTCTACACCTTCAATTCCTGCCGCTTCTATTGCCTCAGCAATCTCTTCCGAAATATCAACGTTTGCAGCAGCAATCAACTCACCTGTCTCAGGATGTAAAACGTCATTAAGCGGTGTACGTCCTAAAATTCTGTCATATAATGGCTCAACAATATCATCGTTTTCTTTAAGTGCTGTTTTGTAAAGACCTCTCAACGTAGCACAATCTTGTTCGACAACAATCATATCCTGCGCTACGTCATGTAGACGACGAGTCAAATAACCCGCATCGGCCGTTTTCAAAGCCGTATCCGCAAGACCCTTACGCGCACCGTGAGTAGAGATAAAGTACTCCAATACGGAAAGGCCTTCTTTAAAGTTCGATAAAATCGGGTTCTCGATGATCTCACCACCCGAAGTACCAGACTTCTGTGGCTTCGCCATCAATCCACGCATACCACACAACTGACGAATTTGCTCTTTTGATCCACGAGCTCCAGAATCCAACATCATGTATACAGAGTTGAAACCTTGATTATCGTTAGAAAGAATATCCATAACGTGTGAAGTCAACTTATTGTTGATACGTGTCCAGATATCGATGATCTGATTGTATCTTTCGTTGTTTGTAATGAAACCCATATTGTAGTTATTCATCACCTCTTCAACTTCACCAGTCGCTTGTGCAATCAAATCAACTTTCGCCGCTGGAATATTCAAATCTTGCAAGTTGAATGACAAACCACCTTTAAAGGCTGTCTGGAATCCTAACTCTTTCATGTCATCCAAGAATTGTGCAGCACGAGCCATACCCGTATTTTTCACAATCTCACCAATAACATTACGTAAAGATTTTTTCGTCAACAACTCGTTGATGAAGCCAACCTCTTCCGGAACAACCTGATTAAAGATAACACGACCTACAGTTGTATCAAGCAACGTATCAACGATCTGCCCGTCTTTATTTTTAACCCTAGTCTTAACCTTAATAAAGGCATGCAAATCAATCTTATTCTCATTCAAGGCAATAATAACCTCTTCAGCAGAATAAAAAATCATATCTTCACCTCTCACTTTATGGCTCTCAACAGATCTGCGCCCTTTAGTAATATAATAAAGACCCAATACCATGTCTTGAGAAGGTACCGTTACAGGAGAACCGTTTGCAGGGTTAAGAATGTTATGAGAAGCCAACATTAAGATTTGCGCTTCCAAAATAGCCGCATTACCTAAAGGTAAGTGAACCGCCATCTGGTCACCGTCAAAATCGGCGTTGAATGCTGTACATACCAATGGGTGTAATTGAATCGCTTTACCCTCTACTAATGTAGGTTGGAAAGCCTGAATACCCAAACGGTGAAGCGTAGGTGCACGATTTAATAATACAGGGTGTCCTTTCAATACATTTTCGAGAATATCCCATACAACCGGATCCTTACGATCGACGATTTTCTTTGCAGACTTCACTGTTTTTACAATCCCTCTTTCAATCATCTTACGGATGATAAACGGTTTGTAAAGTTCCGCTGCCATATCTTTAGGTAAACCACACTCGTGTAATTTCAAGTGAGGACCTACAACAATTACCGAACGAGCCGAATAATCCACACGTTTACCTAATAAGTTTTGACGGAAACGACCTTGTTTACCTTTCAAAATATCAGATAAAGACTTCAATGCACGGTTACCTTCTGTTTTTACAGCGTTCACTTTACGTGAATTGTCAAACAACGAGTCTACCGCCTCTTGAAGCATACGTTTTTCGTTACGTAAGATTACTTCAGGCGCTTTAATTTCGATCAAACGTTTTAGACGGTTGTTACGGATAATCACACGACGGTATAAATCGTTCAAATCCGAAGTCGCAAAACGACCACCATCCAAAGGAACCAATGGGCGCAATTCAGGTGGAATAATTGGAACAATCTTTACAATCATCCATTCAGGACGGTTTTCGATTCTTCCATTAGCACCACGGAAAGCTTCCACAACGTGAAGACGTTTTAACGCCTCATTCTTACGTTGCTGTGAAGTTTCATTAGCTGCTTGGTGACGTAAATCATAAGACAATTGATCTAGATTGATGCGTTTCAACAAATCCTCCAATGCCTCAGCACCCATTCTCGCTACAAATTTCTGAGGATCGGTATCATCTAGATATTGGTTCTCTTTCGGTAAGGTATCTAAAATATCTAAATACTCTTCTTCCGTTAAGAAGTCCATGTAGGAAATGCCATCTTCTTCTTTGATACCCGGTTGGATAACCACGTAACGCTCGTAGTAGATGATCATATCCAATTTCTTGGTTGGAAGACCTAGTAAATAACCAATTTTATTTGGAAGGGAACGGAAATACCAGATGTGCGCTACAGGAACCACCAAGCTGATGTGTCCCATACGCTCACGACGTACTTTCTTCTCCGTAACCTCTACACCACAACGGTCACATACAATACCTTTATAACGGATACGCTTGTATTTACCACAGTGACATTCATAATCCTTTACCGGACCAAAGATACGCTCACAGAATAAACCATCACGCTCTGGCTTGTAGGTACGATAGTTAATCGTCTCTGGTTTTGTAACTTCGCCACTTGAACGCTCCAAAATAGTTTCTGGAGAAGCCAAACTGATCGTAATCGAAGTGAAATTACTTTTAATTTTATTATCTTTTTTGTAAGACATACTTTATAAAAATTAAAGCTGTATGTAGCTGCCTAATTAGATTTGACTCCATTAGGCAGCAACTGATTAATCTAATGTGATATCTAAACCTAAGCCGCGTAACTCGTGTACTAATACGTTAAACGATTCTGGTACCGAAGGTGTAGGAAGATTATTTCCTTTCACAATCGCCTCGTAAGTTTTAGCACGCCCTATTACATCATCGGATTTCACGGTTAAGATTTCTTGAAGGATGTTCGATGCACCAAATGCTTCCAATGCCCAAACCTCCATCTCTCCAAAACGCTGACCACCAAACTGAGCCTTACCACCTAAAGGTTGTTGTGTAATTAACGAGTAAGGACCGATAGAACGAGCATGCATCTTATCATCAACCATGTGACCTAGTTTCAGCATGTAAATAATTCCCACGGTAGTAGGTTGATCGAAACGCTCTCCTGTCAAACCGTTATAAAGATATGTTCTACCAGAAGCAGGTAACTCCGCTTTAGAGATCCATTCTTCCACTTCACCCATTTCAGCACCATCAAAGATTGGAGTAGCGAACTTCATTCCCAATTTCTGACCTGCCCAGCCTAATACAGTTTCATAAATCTGTCCAAGGTTCATACGGGAAGGTACACCTAATGGATTCAATACGATATCGACAGGCGTTCCGTCCGCCAAGAAAGGCATATCCTCATCACGAACAATACGTGCAACAATACCTTTATTACCGTGACGACCAGCCATCTTATCACCAACTTTCAATTTACGTTTTTTAGCTACATAAACTTTAGCCATTTGAACAATACCTGAAGGAAGCTCATCCCCAACAGAAATTGCAAATTTCTCACGTTTGAAAGTTCCCAACTCTTCATTGATCTTAATATTATAGAAGTGAAGAGCTAACTTGATCAACTCATTTTTATCATCGTCAGTTGTCCAACCTGTCGGATTAATATGTGTATAGTCTAAATCCGTTAAGATTTTTTGCGTGAACTTAGCTCCTTTCGGTACCAAAAGCTCTTTATACACATTGTAAACACCTTGACTGGTTTTACCATTTACCACTGTAAATAGCTTTTCAACCAAACGCTCTTTAAGAATTTTAACAGCTCTATCATGTGCTACTTCCAATTTCTCCAAAGCTTTTCTTTCAACTTCTTTGGACATTTTCTTAGCACGAGAGAACAGCTTCGTATCGATAACAACGCCTTTCAATGATGGAGAAGCTTTCAAAGAAGCATCTTTAACATCACCAGCCTTGTCTCCGAAGATTGCACGAAGAAGTTTTTCTTCCGGTGAAGGATCAGACTCCCCTTTTGGTGTAATTTTACCAATAAGGATATCGCCTCCATTCACCTCAGCACCAATACGGATAATACCGTTCTCATCCAAGTCTTTTGTAGCCTCTTCAGAAACATTTGGAATATCAGCAGTTAACTCTTCCTCACCACGTTTTGTATCACGAACCTCTAATTCAAACTCCTCGATATGAAGAGAAGTAAATAAATCCTGAGACACAACACGTTCAGAAATTACAATCGCATCCTCAAAGTTATATCCCTGCCAAGGCATGAATGCAACCTTTAAGTTACGGCCCAAAGCTAACTCGCCATTCTCCGTCGCATATCCCTCACATAATACTTCACCTTTACTTACTTTCTGTCCTTTCGTCACGATAGGTTTCAAGTTGATACAAGTATTCTGGTTGGTTTTCTTGAATTTTGTTAATTTATATGTCTTTACTTCATCGTCGAAAGAAACCAAACGGTCATCTTCCGTACGTTCGTAACGAATTTTGATTTCATTCGCATCTACATATTCAACGATACCATTTCCTTCTGCGTTAATCAACGTACGAGAATCTGATGCCACACGAGCTTCTAGCCCTGTACCAACGATCGGCGCACTTGGACGCAACAAAGGAACTGCCTGGCGTTGCATGTTCGATCCCATCAACGCACGGTTAGCATCATCATGCTCCAAGAAAGGAATCAACGACGCTGCAATAGAAGTAATTTGATTTGGAGCAACGTCCATATAATCCAAGCGCTCAGGCTCGATAATAGGAAAGTCACCCTCGTATCTTGCTTTTACTTTAGGATCTAAGAAGTTACCTTGATCGTCATACTGTGCATTTGCCTGTGCAATTGTTTTATCATCTTCATCCTCTGCAGATAGATAAACAACAGGCTGATCAACAACAACTTTACCCTCAGAAACCTTACGATAAGGAGTCTCGATAAAACCTAAATTATTGATCTTTGCGTGTACAGCCAAAGAAGAAATCAAACCGATGTTTGGTCCCTCTGGTGTTTCAATAGTACACAGACGACCATAGTGTGTGTAGTGAACGTCACGAACCTCGAAACCTGCACGCTCACGCGAAAGACCTCCAGGCCCTAACGCTGACAAACGACGCTTGTGTGTAATCTCCGCCAATGGATTGGTTTGATCCATAAACTGAGACAACTGGTTCGTTCCGAAGAAAGAGTTAATTACCGAAGACAATGTACGCGCATTGATCAAATCCGTAGGTGTAAACACCTCGTTATCACGAATATTCATACGCTCACGAATTGTACGTGCCATACGAGAAAGACCTACACCAAATTGCGCATACAACTGCTCACCAACCGTACGTACACGACGATTTGACAAGTGATCGATGTCATCAACCTCTGCCTTAGAATTAATCAAGTTAATTAAGTACTTAACAATAGCGATGATATCTTCACGTGTTAACACTTTGATATCGTCGGCAGTACCCAATTTCAACTTACGGTTAATGCGGTAACGACCAACATCCCCTAAGTCATAACGTTTGTCAGAGAAAAACAAACGATCAATGATACCACGAGCGGTTTCTTCATCAGGTGGTTCCGCGTTACGCAACTGACGATAGATATGCTCCACAGCCTCTTTTTCAGAGTTTGAAGTATCTTTTTGTAATGTATTATATATAATGGAATAATCCGCGTTGTTTGAAGCGTCTTCTTTCGCAAGGATAATAGATTTAACACCTGCGTCGATAATCAAATCAATGTGGTCTTCCTCTAAAACTGTTTCACGTTCTAAAATAATTTCGTTACGATCGATAGAAACAACCTCTCCTGTGTCCTCATCCACGAAATCTTCGATCCACTTTTTCAATACCCTGGCAGCCAAACGACGACCAACGTATTTTTTAAGACCAGATTTACTTACTTTAACCTCATCTGCAAGATCGAATAATTCTAAGATATCTTTATCTGAATCATAACCGATAGCACGCAACAAAGTAGTAACTGGGAATTTCTTTTTACGGTCGATATAAGCATACATCACGTTGTTCACGTCTGTTGCAAATTCGATCCAAGATCCTTTAAAAGGAATTACCCTTGCAGAATAAAGTTTAGTACCATTTGTGTGTCTACTCTGACCAAAGAAAACACCAGGAGAACGGTGTAATTGAGAAACGATTACACGCTCCGCTCCGTTGATTACGAAGGTACCTTTTGGAGTCATGTAAGGAATAGTTCCTAAATATACATCCTGCACAATTGTTTCGAAGTCTTCGTGCTCTTCATCATTACAAGATAACTTCAATTTTGCTTTAAGAGGAACGCTATACGTCAAGCCACGCTCTATACATTCTTGGATGTCATAGCGAGGAGGATCGATAAAATAATCCAAAAACTCTAGCACGAAGATGTTTCTTGAATCAGAAATAGGGAAGTTTTCTGCGAAAACCTTGAACAGCCCTTCCTGATGGCGATTGTCAGAAGTAGTTTCTAATTGAAAAAACTCCTTGAAAGATTGCAATTGAACGTCCAAGAAATCCGGGTAATCGATTACCTTCTTACTTGTAGCAAAATTCACTCTTTCGTTTTGAATATTATTGTTTGCCAAGGGAATAAGAATTTTAGTTTAAAAAAACTGAGCCAACTATGCTGTAATCATGTTTTTTGTCAAATGTCAGCACCCATTTGACGCATGTAATAATATAAACAGGGAAAGACTCTGTCAAAAATCTTGACAGAGTCTAAACCTTTTAGGTGCTTTAATATGTGAGATTATTTGATCTCAACAACAGCTCCAGCTTCTTCTAATTGTTTTTTCAACGCTTCAGCTTCGTCTTTAGAAACACCAGCTTTCAATTCTTTAGGTGCTCCGTCAACTAAATCTTTAGCTTCTTTCAAACCTAAACCAGCTAAGTCTTTAACTAATTTAACTACTGCTAATTTCTGACCACCAGCTTCTTTCAAGATAACGTCGAATGAAGTTTTCTCTTCTGCAGCAGCAGCGCCACCTTCAGCAGGAGCAGCAGCAACTGCAACAGCAGCAGCAGCAGGCTCGATACCATACTCGTCTTTTAAGATATCAGCTAATTCTTTAACTTCTTTTACCGTTAAGTTAACTAACTGTTCAGCAAGTTGTTTTAAATCTGCCATTTTATTTTGATTTTTGAATGTACTTAAAAAAAAATTGTTTAATTAATGCACGAATGTCTTTTTAGAGAGGTATTCGTTAGCCTCTTTCTTCTAAAGCTTTTACTAATCCTGAAATTGTATTTCCACCTGATTGAAGAGCAGAAATAACATTCTTCGCTGGAGATTGAAGTGCTGCGATAATGTCTGCAACAAGTTCGTCCTTAGATTTAAGGCTAACTAATGCATTCAATTGATCGTCACCTACGAAAGCAGTCTCTTGAATATACGCCGCTTTTAAAACTGGTTTATCACCAGATTTGCGCAATTCTTTAATCAACTTCGCAGGAGCATTTCCTGTTTCAGAGAACAACAATGTAGAAGCACCTTTAAGTACGCTACGTAGTTCTTCTGAATCGATTCCTGCCTCGATAAGTGCTTTCTCGATTAACGAGTTTTTAGCAACTTGAATAATGATTCCTTGATCGAAACACTTACGACGAATATTATTAACTTTGTCTACAGTTAAATCAGCAGTATCAGTGATATAGAAATTACCGTAAGATTTAATCTGTTCGGCCAAAGCTTGAACAATCTCTTGTTTTTCTTCTTTTCTCATGATTAAATTCCTGCTACTGATTTAGTTTCAACATGAATACCAGGACTCATTGTTGAAGAGATGTGAATACTCTTAAAGTATGTTCCTTTTGCTGCAGATGGTTTTAAACGAGAAAGCGTTTGTAACACTTCCAATGCGTTTTCATAAATCTTATCTGCCTCGAAGGACACTTTACCAACTGAAGTGTGGATGATTCCTGTTTTGTCAACTTTGAAATCAATTTTACCGCCTTTAACTTCGGTTACAGCCTTACCTACTTCTGTAGTAACTGTACCAGTTTTAGGGTTTGGCATCAAGTTTCTAGGACCTAAAATACGTCCTAATTTACCAACTTTAGCCATAACGCTAGGCATAGTAATAATGATATCAACGTCAGTCCAACCACCTTCGATTTTGCTGATATAGTCATCAAGACCTACGAAATCGGCACCTGCTGCTTTAGCTTCTTCTTCCTTATCAGGAGTACACAATACTAAAACACGAACAGTTTTACCAGTTCCGTGAGGTAATGTTGCAATACCACGTACCATTTGGTTTGCTTTACGAGGATCCACGCCTAAACGAACGTCGATATCCACAGAAGCATCAAATTTAGTCGTAGTAATCTCTTTTACTAGAGCAGCTGCTTCTAGTAAAGAGTACGCCTTACCAGCTTCAATTTTGGATAGTGCCGCTTTTTGATTTTTTGTTAATCTAGCCACTTTCTTAAACTGATTTCGTTAATTAATTGTTCCAAGGAGCGTTACCAGAAACGGTAATACCCATACTACGTGCTGTTCCAGCCACCATTTTCATGGCAGACTCTACAGTAAATGCGTTCAAATCCGGCATTTTATCTTTAGCGATAACCTCAACTTGCTCCCAAGTGATAGAAGCAACTTTTTTACGGTTAGGCTCACCAGAACCACTCTTCAATTTAGCAGCATCTTTTAATTGTACTGCTACAGGAGGAGTCTTAATGATAAAATCAAAAGATTTGTCGCTGTAAACTGTAATGACAACAGGTAATACTTGTCCTGGTTTGTCTTGCGTACGAGCGTTGAATTGCTTACAGAAATCCATGATGTTCACACCTTTAGCACCTAACGCAGGTCCTACTGGAGGAGATGGATTTGCAGCACCGCCCTTTACTTGTAATTTTACTAACGCACTGACTTCTTTTGCCATTTTGTTTTGAATTTAATTGTTAAATGTTTGTTAGTAAGTTGGAAGCATAACGTAACATTCATTTTTAATCTCACCGATCATGAAGCTTTCACAAACTACGTAACCAAATGAGGTGCAAAGATAATAAGAAAATTTAAATCATGCAAATATGTAACTTTATTTTTTTCAGCAATTTAACTTTGTCTTTACAGGTGTTCTCAATTACATTGTTTTCAAAACAAAAAACCGAATTTCAGAAACCATTCAATTTAATTAAAATATGGTAATCTGTTAAATTCACATCTCTGCATTCAAAAATTATAAATTGATCTCTAGTTACTCAATTTAAGATTTTCACCTATTTGCTTTGCTAAAACATCATTTATAGGAGGGATGTTATAAGCATCTAGCTCTTCCCAAAAAGAACTAGAAAAACTACTTTTATCGTAGGTCTTATTAAAATTCTTTACTAAAGTTGATTCTAACAATTTATATTCCTTAGTAGATAAAAATTCACTGTCCATTACATAAAATTCATTCATAACCTCATATGGAATGTGATCATATTCTGCTTTTCGTTTTATACTTCCAGTGACGAGTTGGTAAACATTTATCAAATCTTTGGGTGAAAGATCTGAAATTTTGTGATTGCGATAATTTTCAATATAAACATCATGTCTTGTTTTAGCCTCTATGCTCAGTATTTTTTCAAGATTAACAGAGTCCGGCAATACTTGATCAACATAGTAGCAAACAGATTGCTGGTCAAGCGAAGGCGAAATATAACCAACGACCTTCTCCTCTTTAATTAGCTCAGTCCTTCTATCATCATAATTCTTTATTTCATACTTTTTTAGGCGATCTGACAATTTTCCAGAAAATATCTCAGCCATTCTAGGAGTAGTGAAAAAGCTCCACATCTTTTTATTGTATTCATCCACAACAGCAGAATCCCGGAAAACACGATAATTTAGTAGTCGATATTTTACTTTTCCATTTTTTAGCGGAATATAAAATTCAACTATTCCATCCGAAAAGTATTTATGTTTCAAATTAAAAGTTTCTAATGAGCGATAATAACCTCTTAAACATAAGAAATCAGCAGCGGGTATCTTCACTATCTCCACTTCCTCCAACTTATTCTCTCGCTGATGCAAAAGAACATTTTGCTTGATTTCTTCCGAAAGAATTTTAAATCTTTGTGTATCATAGGAAATATGTTGCACCGACACATCAATTGGATAAACAATTGATGTCCTTATCTCTGGAATCAACTCCATTTCACCGTTTTTATCTGAAAAACCAATTAAATTTCCATTACTATTATAAATGTTAACAGAAGGCACAGGCAATTTAGTCTCATTATCCAAAAAGACTAGTTGCGCCATTGAATAATGTATAGGAATTAATAAAAACAGAACAACTATTATTTTCGAGCAAAAATTCATAAGATATATATTAAAACTATTTTATCATCATCGTAATACTACAGTAACCTAAATTAGTCATTCTCCCGTAGTTGATCTCACTAGATTAAGTTCGTTTATAATCGATGTATAACATAATGTATCATTGGTAATCCCCTTATCCACATAGAAATTTACATAATTTTTATATAAATTATCTTCGATCCTTATTTGACGATTTACAACCGAGGCCGTATCATTGACTTTACTAATTATAAAATTATATGTCAGCCTTTTACCATTTGACGCAAAACTCTTATCGTTTTTTTCTAATTTGACAATTTGCATAAAATTGTCTTCTTTATTTAAAGCAGATATAAAGTAATCTTTTTTCAGCGCAAAATCAAAAACTGATTTTTCACTGGATTGAATTTTAAATGAATTCCGACCTCTTTCTTGTGCTCGAGTATCATATATCAAACTAATAATTACACTCAAAAGTACAACATACTTTTTCATAAAATACTCTTTTACTCACTAAAAAATATAAGCCCCTCAACAATATAACAAACAAAGAGTGCGTAGATTCTCTTCATTTTTTCAGTCGAGAATGTGTACGCACTCCAATCGTCTTATAAATTTCCAGAGATTATAGCAACAGCACTTGCTAGTTGCTGAACATGAAAGCGGTCTATAACCTGAACAGCATACGGAAAACATTTCTTGGCTATAAGTCCCATGTTGGAAGCTAGATCAAGGGTTATCTCGCTGACTTTTTTGCGTAGCCTAAGCGGTATCCGGGATAGTAAGGGAATCATGGTTTCTGATTTAGTGCCCTGCATGATAGCTACTATGGTGCCTTTT